>JAEZCF010000092.1 GCA_023430045.1 Pseudomonadota bacterium
TCCTGCAGCTGTTCTTCGGCTGGGAAGCGGTGGGCGTGGTCTCGTACCTGCTGATCGGGTTCTGGTTCAAGCGCCCGACCGCGGTGTTCGCCAACCTCAAGGCCTTCCTGGTCAACCGCGTGGGCGACTTCGGCATGCTGCTGGGCATCGCCGCGGTGGCCTACTGGTTCGGCACCGTGGACTACGCGACCGTGTTCGCGAACGCCGGCCCGACGATCGGCGGCGGCCAGGTGGTCGAGATCTTCGAGGGCCACGCCTGGTCGGTGGCGACCCTGATCTGCGTCCTGCTGTTCATCGGCGCCATGGGCAAGTCGGCGCAGGTGCCTCTGCACGTGTGGCTTCCGGACTCGATGGAAGGCCCGACCCCGATCTCGGCGCTGATCCATGCCGCGACCATGGTCACCGCGGGCATCTTCATGGTGGCGCGCATGTCGCCGCTGTACGAGCTGAGCACGGTGGCGCTGCAGTTCATCCTGTTCATCGGTGCCACCACGGCCTTCTTCACCGGCCTGATCGGCATCGTGCAGAACGACATCAAGCGCGTGGTGGCGTATTCCACGCTGTCGCAGCTGGGCTACATGACCGTGGCGCTGGGCGTGTCCGCGTACTCGGCGGCCGTGTTCCACCTGATGACGCACGCCTTCTTCAAGGCCCTGCTGTTCCTCGGCGCGGGCTCGGTGATCATCGCCATGCACCACGAGCAGGACATGCGGAAGATGGGCGGCCTGCGCAGGTACATGCCGATCACCTTCATCACCATGTGGATCGGCACCCTGGCCCTGGTCGGTACGCCGTTCTTCTCCGGCTTCTATTCGAAGGACACCATCATCGAAGCGGCCGAGATCCACGCGCACATGTCCAGCAGCTGGGTCGCCACCTATGGCTACTGGGCGGTGCTGGGTGGCGTGCTGGTGACCAGCTTCTACAGCTTCCGCCTGCTGTTCATGACCTTCCATGGCAAGGAACGCTTCCGCGACGTGGCGCACGACGACCACGGCCATGGCCACGATGCGCATGACGATCACCATGCCGCCGATGCACACCACGATGCCCATCATGGTGATGCCCATGGCGCGCACGATGATCATGGCCACGGCCATGGCGCGCACGAGCCGCATGAGACGCCGTGGGTGGTGACCCTGCCGCTGATCCTGCTGGCCATCCCGTCGATCGCCATCGGTTTCTTCAGCATCGGCCCGATGCTTCACGGCACCGACTGGGCCGGCCACCATGCGCATGAAGCCATCAAGGGACAGGCCACGAACTTCTTCACCGGCATCGTCGATTTCTACGATCCGGCAAAGAACACCGTGGGCTTCCTGAGCGAGCACTTCCATGGCCCGGTGGCGTTCGCGCTGCACGGCATGATGCTGCCGCCGTTCTGGCTGACCCTGGCCGGCTTCCTGCTGGCGGTGGTGTTCTATCTGTGGAAGCCGGACCTGTCGGGCAAGGCCCGCAGGACCTTCGCTCCGCTGGTGTCGGTGCTGGAAAACAAGTACGGCATGGACAAGCTCTGGATCGACGGCTTCGCCGGCGGCAGCGTCAAGCTGGGCAGTGTGGCGCGCTGGATCGACACGAACATCGTCGACGGCACGGTCAACCTGGTCGCACGTGGGGCGGATGTGGCAGCCAGCCTGCTGCGTCGTACCCAATCCGGTTTCCTCTATCACTACGCCTTCGCGATGATCATCGGCCTGATTGCCCTCCTGGGCCTGCTGATGCATTACCTGCGTTGATGACCTGTACGGAATAAGAAGACGTGTCGAACTGGCCCCTACTTAGTGTCCTCATCTGGCTGCCGATCATCGGTGGTGCCCTGGTCCTTGCCATCCGCGATGCGCAGACGGCCCGCTGGGCGTCGCTGGGCGTCGCACTGCTGACCTTCGCCCTGAGCATCCCGCTGCTCACCGGTTATGACCCGGGCATCGACGCGCTGCAGTTCGTCGAAACCCGCGCCTGGATCCCGGCCTACGACATCGGCTACAACCTCGGCGTGGACGGTATCGCCGTGGCGCTGATCGCGTTGACCACGCTGGTCAGCGTGCTGGCCCTGATCGGTGCGTGGAGCGCCATCGACAAGCGCGTGAACCAGTACGTGGCCGCCTTCCTGATCCTGGAAGGCGTCACCGTCGGCATCTTCGCCGCCACGGACGCGATGCTGTTCTACGTGTTCTTCGAGGCGATGCTGATCCCGATGTTCCTGATCATCGGTGTCTGGGGTGGCCCGCGCCGCATCTATGCTGCGCTGAAGTTCTTCCTGTACACCTTCCTCGGCTCGGTGCTGATGCTGGTGGCGCTGGTCTACCTGTACCTGAAGGGCGGCAGCTTCCAGCTGGCCGATCTGTATGCGCTGCAGCTGAATGCCACCGAGCAGACCTGGATCTTCTTCGCCTTCCTGATCGCCTTCGCAGTCAAGGTGCCGATGTTCCCGGTGCATACCTGGCTGCCGGATGCGCACGTGGAAGCGCCGACCGCCGGTTCGGTGATCCTGGCCGCCATCGCGCTGAAGATCGGTGGCTACGGCTTTCTGCGCTTCAACCTGCCGATCGTTCCCGATGCTTCGCAGGAATGGGCATGGCTGGTGATCGCGCTGTCGCTGATCGCGGTGATCTACGTCGGCCTGGTCGCCCTGGTGCAGGACGACATGAAGAAGCTGATCGCCTATTCGTCGATCGCGCACATGGGTTTCGTCACCCTGGGTACCTTCATCGCCCTGTGGCTGGTGCGCGAGGCCGGCAATGCCGATGCCGCGCGTCTGGGCCTGCAGGGCGCGATGGTGCAGATGATCTCGCACGGTTTCGTGTCCGGCGCGATGTTCTCCTGCGTGGGCGTGCTCTACGACCGCATGCACAGCCGCCGCATCGCCGATTACGGCGGCGTGGTCAACGTGATGCCTTGGTTCGCGACCTTCGCCATGCTGTTCTTCATGGCCAATGCCGGTCTTCCGGGCACCTCCGGCTTCGTCGGCGAGTTCATGGTCATCCTGGCGTCGTTCCAGCGCAATCCGTGGATCGCCCTGGGTGCGGCGACCACCCTGATCATCGGCGCCGCGTACACCCTGTGGCTGTACAAGCGCATCTTCTTCGGTGAAGTGGCCAACGCGCACGTCGCCGAACTGAAGGACATCAACGGCCGCGAGTGGCTGGTGCTGGGCGTGTTCGCCGTTGGCGTGCTGGCCCTGGGCATCTACCCGAAGCCGCTTACCGACCTGATGGAGCCGTCGATCGCCAAGCTGGCGATGCAGATCGCCTCCAGCAAGCTGCTCTGATCGGCCCGCCGAGCGAACTGATTCCAGGATTTGATAATGACCACCTCGCCGTTGCTGCCACTGACCGCTGCCGACCTGCCGCCGCTCGCTCCCGAGCTGGTGCTGGTCGCGAGCGCCTTCGCCCTGATGATCCTCGATCTGTTTGTCAGCAAGCAGAACAAGCTCATCACCCATCTGTTCTCGCTGGCCGCGCTGGCCGTGGTGCTGGTCATGCTGGCCACCGGCACGGGCGGGCAGGGTGAGGTTTTCCACGGCATGTTCGTGCGTGACACCGCCGCCGATGTGATGAAGACGGTGATCGTGCTGTGCAGCGGGCTGAGCCTGGTATATGGCTGGAGTTACCTGCGCGAGCGCGATCTGTTCCAGGGTGAAATTCCGGTGCTGGTGTTGTTCGCCACCGCCGGCATGATGATCCTCGTCTCCGCCGGCAGCCTGCTGATGGTGTACCTGGGCCTGGAACTGCTGGCGCTGTGCTCCTACGCACTGGTGGCGAGCAACCGTGAGAACGGCCTGGCGTCGGAAGCGGCGATGAAGTACATCGTGCTCGGTTCGCTGGCCTCGGGCCTGCTGCTGTACGGCATGTCGCTGATCTACGGTGCGACCGGTTCGCTGCACCTGGATGTCATCAATGCGGCCATCCCGCATTCGGAAGAGAAGATGCTGCTGCTGACCGGCGCGGTGTTCATGATCGCAGGCGTGGCCTTCAAGCTCGGTGCGGCGCCGTTCCACATGTGGCTGCCGGACGTTTACCAGGGTGCCCCGGCACCGGTCGCGCTGTTCATCAGCTCGGCTCCGAAGCTGGCGGCATTCGGCATGGCCTATCGCCTGCTGGAAGTGGGCGTGGGTCCGCTGTCGGACGAGTGGAAGCTGCTGATCGGCGCGCTGTCCGCGCTGTCGCTGGTGATCGGCAACCTGATGGCGATCGCGCAGCACAATCTCAAGCGCATGCTCGCGTTCTCCACGGTGTCGCACATCGGCTTCCTGCTGATGGGCATCGCCGGTGGCGGCGAGCAGGGCTTCGCGGCGGCGCTGTTCTATGCACTGGCGTACGCGATCATGTCCACTGCGGCGTTTGGCGCCATCATCGCGCTGTCGCGCAATGGCTTCGAAGCCGAGAACATCGACGACTACAAGGGACTCAACGCGCGTAATCCGTGGATGGCCGGCCTGATCCTGTGCATCATGGCGTCGCTGGCCGGCATCCCGCCGTTCCTGGGTTTCTGGACCAAGCTTGCGGTGCTCGGCGCGGCCGTCAACGGCGGCCTGCTGTGGCTGGCCATCCTGGGCGTGCTGTGCGCGGTGGTGGGTTGCTTCTATTACCTGCGGGTCATCAAGGTCATGTACTTCGATGAGCCGGTGGGCGAGCCGCTGCCGCGCAACAACGACCGCGTGCTGGGCGTGGTGCTGGGCGTGAATGCTATTGCGCTGCTGGCGCTGGGTCTTGCCTGGAACCCGATCATGGTGTGGTGCCAGCAGGCTTTTGCACATATTTCCTGAAAAACGATACAAAGCTGTGCAATTCATGTAATATGCACAGCCTGAGTTGTGACTGCAGCGGTTCTGCCAGAACATCGTTGCGGTAAGTCCCCAGGGGGCACGCGCTCAACCACTTCTGATGCGGGGTGGAGCAGTCTGGCAGCTCGTCGGGCTCATAACCCGAAGGTCGCAGGTTCAAATCCTGCCCCCGCTACCACAGAAAATCTGCAGTGCAGA
>JAEZCF010000093.1 GCA_023430045.1 Pseudomonadota bacterium
GGGGCGGCTGAATACCCGGGCCCGGAAACAGACACGGCGCCGCCGGGACGAGGGCCGGCGGCGCCGTGGATCGTCAGCTGGTGGCCGACTGCTGCGCGTTCGGGCGCCAGGTGATCAGGCGGTTCTCGACCACATCGAGCAGCGCATCGATGACCAGCACGAAAGCGGCCAGGATGATGATGCCGGCGAACACGCCGACTGCGTTGAAGTTGCCTTCGGCCTGCGCGATGAGGTAACCCAGGCCCGCCGAAGCGCCCAGATACTCACCGATGATGGCGCCGACCACCGCGAAACCCACCGAGGTGCGCAGCGAGGACAGGATCCAGCTAGCCGCCGCCGGGAAGTACACGTGGCGCAGCAGGTCGCTGCGGCCCGCGCCGAGGATGCGCGCGTTGGCCAGCACCACCGGATTCACCTCGCGCACGCCCTGCATGGCGTTGAAGAAGGTGGTGAAGAATACCAGCGTCACCGCCAGCGCCACCTTCGACCACAGGCCCAGGCCCAGCCAGAGCACGAAGATCGGTGCCAGCACCACGCGCGGGATCGCGTTGAAGCCCTTGATGAAGGGATCCAGGATGCGCGCCGAACGTCGGCTCAGGCCCAGCCACACGCCGCCGGCCACGCCCAGCCCGGTACCGATGAGGTAGCCCAGCGCGGTTTCGGTCAGGGTGATGTAGACATGCTGGTAGAACGAGGTATCGGCCAGCCAGGTGTACATCTGGCTGAGGATGTCCAGCGGTGCCGGGAAGAAGAACGGATCGATCCAGCCCAGCCGGACGCCGGCCTGCCAGCCACCGAAGACAATGACCACAAGCGCGATCTGGATGAATTTGTCAGTCCTGGCGTGCATAGCTCTTCTCCACTTCGCCGCGCAGGCAGGCCCAGATATCGCGGTACAGGTCGGTAAAATGGTCGTCGAGCTTGATCTCGGCGACATTGCGCGGACGCGCCAGGTCCACGTCGAAACTGCGCACCACGCGGCTGGCCGGTCCCGAGGACAGCACCACCACGCGGTCGCCCAGCGCGATGGCCTCCTCCAGGTCATGGGTGATCAGGATCACCGAGCGACGATCCTCCTGCCACAGCCGCAGCAGTTCGTTCTGCATCAGGTGGCGGGTGTGGATGTCCAGCGCCGAGAAGGGCTCGTCCATCAGGATCACCTTCGGCTCCACGATCAGCGCCTGCGCCATCTGCACGCGCTTGCGCTGGCCGCCGGACAGCTGGTGCGGATAGCGGTGTTCGAAACCGGTCAGGCCGACCTTGGCCAGCCAGGTGTTGACCTTCTGGCGGCGCTCGGCCTCGTTGACGCCACGGAAGCGCAGGCCCAGCTCGACGTTCTGGTAGGCCGTCTTCCACGGCAGCAGCGCATCCTGCTGGAACAGGTAACCGACCGATTCCTGTACACCGTTGACCGGTCGACCATCGATGGCGATGTCGCCCGAAGACGGCTTCAGCAGGCCGGCCACGGAATTGAGGATGGTGCTCTTGCCGCAGCCGGTCGGCCCGACGATGGCGAGGAACTCGCCGTCACCGACCTGGATGTCGACATCGCGGACGGCGGTGAAGTCGCCGAAGGACATGGTCATCCTGTTGATGCTGACCATGGTCTGTGCAGGCTCCAGCTGCGGCGCGCCGTTGAACTGGCGCACGGTGGCGTTGAGTGCCATGGGGAGTCTCCCTTGAGGGTGGGGTTTACGGCTGGGCGGCCGGCGACGAAGCCGCGGCACGCTCGACGAAGGTGTTGGTATAGGTCTTGGACAGATCGATCTTGGTGTTGGCGACGTCCTTGTTGAACTCGCGCAGCACCTTCAGCGGGGTTTCCAGGTCGGCCGGGGTGAAGTGGCCGTCGGTGGTGAAGATCGCACGGGCGTTTTCCACGGCGCGTGCATAGGTCGCGCGGTCGCCGGACACATAGGAATCCGGCAGTGCGGCGACGATTTCCTCGGCACTGTGGTCGGCGATGAAGCGCAGCGCCAGCTGCTGCGCGCGGGCGATCTTTTCCGCCGCCTGCGGACGCGTATCCAGGAAGCTCTGGTTGGCGTACATCACCGAGGTGGGGTACAGGCCACCGTAGACCTGGCGGGCACCTTCGTCGCTGCGCGCGTCGATGATGATCTTGCCGATCTTGCGCTCGGTGATCAGCGTTGCGGCCGGATCATAGTTCACCAGCAGGTCGATCTTGCCCTGCTCCAGCGCGGCTACCGCAGCTGCACCCGAGCCGACGCCGATCAGCGAAATGCTGTCCACCGGGATGTCATGCTGGGCAAGGAAATGGCGCACGAAGAAATCCGACGACGAGCCCGGCGCGGTGATGCCGACCTTCTGGCCCTTGATGGTCTGCGGCTTCGCCGGATCGAACGTGGCGTCGTCACGGCCGGCCAGCACCAGCCCGGAATTGCGCGACAGCAGCACGAAACCCACCACGTCCTTGCGCTTGGCCTGCATCTGGATGGTGTGGTCGTAGAAGCCCACCGCCACGTCGGTGGAGTTGGCGACCAGCGCCTGCAGCACCTTGGAGCCGCCCTGCGCGAAGTTCTCGGTCTGCACCTTCAGGCCGACCTGGTCGAAGTAACCGTTCGCATCGGCGATGAAGAACGGCAGGTTGTTGAGGTTGTAGGAGCCCACGCTGATGCGTACCGGCGCGGTGTCATCACCTGCGGCACCTGAGGCGCCGTCTGCCCCGCCCTTGCCACATGCGGCCAGGGCCAGCGTTGCCGCAACCAGTGCGGTCTTGAGAATCTGCTTGTACATCGATCCCTCCCAGGATTGTGGAGCGTTGTGCTGTGATGGTGAAGGAACGGCAGCGCCACCACGGCGCCCGTCCCGACGAATTCAGGTCATGCCGCCGATGTCCATTGGCGTGCTTCGGTGGATATCGGCGAGGTGGCGAACACGCGGCCCTCGAACAGACGACGGGCGGTGCGGACCACGCTGGCCACCACCGGCGCATTCTCCGAGCTGCGGCTCAGGCCCACATCCAGGGCACCACTCGGATGTTCGAGGGTAATGCTCCCGGGCATCGGCACACATCCGACGAAAGTGTTGGCCAGCGTACCCGGCGTGGCCGCTGCGGTGGCGATGCCTACCCCACCGGTGATCGCCAGTGCCGTATGGCAGTGGTGCGGCATGAAATAGCGTACCTGCAGGTGGCCACCGTGCTGCGGTGCCGACAGCAACACCGGCTTGGGGATCACCTTGCCGCCCGCGTCGGCGATGCCCATGCGGGCGCCGGCTTCGACGCGGATCGCTTCCATCCGCTCCATCAGCGCACGGTTCGCGTCCAGTTCGGCCGGTGTTTCGCCACCGTGCACGCCCAGATCCTGGGCACGGATCATCACCATCGGCATCGCGCAGTCCACCAGGCTGACCATCAGGCCATGGATGTTGTCCTGCGCATTGCCGGTGGGCAGCAGACGCCCGGTACGCGAGCCCGCCGCATCCAGGAACGACAGCCGCACCGGCGAGGCCGTGCCCGGCGCACCGGCAATATGCGTATCGCCGCGATACACCACCTGGCCGCCCGGGGTTTCCACGGTGGCCAGGATGATCTTGCCGGTGTTGACGTTGTGGATGCGCACTTCGGTGCGCGGATGGCGTGCGGCCACCAGTCCCTTTTCGATGGCATACGGGCCCACCGCAGCCAGCATGTTGCCGCAGTTCGGCGAGGTGTCGACCACGCGCTGCTCAACCTTGACCTGGGCGAACAGATAGTCGACGTCCGCATCGGCGCGACTGGCGCGGTCGATGATGGCCACCTTGCTGGTCAGCGCGTTGCCGCCGCCGATGCCATCGATCTGCAGTGGATGGCCCGAGCCCATCACCTCCAGCAGGACGCGGTCGCGCGTCGCTGCATCGGCCGGCAGGTCCGAGGCCAGGAAAAACGGGCCTTTGGATGTGCCACCGCGCATCAGGACGCAGGGAATGCTGGAGAGATCGTTGGACATACGTGTGCTAGATTGATGCATCCATCGGATGAATAAACTTCTGTGATCCGATACTGGCATGAGCACGATTGATCTGTGAATTGCTGATTTTTCAAGGATTGATACCGTATGAGCATTAATTGCGAAATCCTGGACCTGCGCGCATTCCTGCTGGTGGCCG
This sequence comes from Pseudomonadota bacterium, assembly GCA_023430045.1. GTDB lineage: Bacteria > Pseudomonadota > Gammaproteobacteria > Xanthomonadales > Xanthomonadaceae > Stenotrophomonas. Next base: position 4,105 of record JAEZCF010000093.1, read on the forward strand.
AAACGCGCAGCTTCCATCGCGCCGCCGAAGCACTGCACGTCTCGCAGCCGGCGCTGAGCCGGCGCATCCAGAAACTGGAACAGGCCGTGGGCTCGGCACTGCTTGAACGCACCACGCGTAGCGTGGCCACCACGGCGGTGGGTGAAAACCTGCTGCCACTGGTGCGCCGCATGCTGGAAGAATTCGACGGCTCGCTGTTTTCCGGACGCAGCCAGGACGACACCCGCGGCGCGCAGGTGACCATCGCCTGCCTGCCCACCGCCGCGTTCTATTTCCTGCCCAGCGTCATGGCGCGTTTTCACGATGCGTTTCCGAACGTGCGTTTCCGCATCCTCGACATCCCGGCCACCGAAGGCCTGCAGGCGGTGGAGCGCGGTGAGGTGGAATTCGGCATCAACTTCATGGGCGCCAACGACCCCAACCTGGATTTCGATGTGCTCGCCGAAGATCCTTTCGTGCTGGCCTGCCGGCGCGACCACCCGCTGGCGAAGAAGCGCCGCGTGGAGTGGTCGGATCTCGCCAGGCACCAGCTGATCACCGTGCATCGCACCAGCGGCAACCGCACCTTGCTCGACGGTGCCCTGGCGCGCGAGAACCTCAAGCTCAGCTGGCACTATGAAGTGACCCACCTGTCCACCTCGCTGGGCATGGTGGAAGCTGGCATCGGGGTATCCGTGCTGCCGAAGATGGCCACGCCGGACGGTGACCATCCCACCCTGGTCACCCGACCGATCGGCAATCCGGTGGTGTCGCGCACCATCGGGATCGTCCGTCGTCGCAGTGCGCTGCTGTCGCCCAGCGCCGAACGTTTCCTGCAGATGCTGATGAGCCAGTGGCGCGGCAAGCCGTGACATCGGCACTACACACATCTCTGTAACCTTGTGTGCTGAGCCGGAGGGCTGGCACGCCGCCACTGCTGTCGCATACTGGTGCGATCGGCGGGCAGGCACGGCCCGACGGCAGCCGCAAGCAGGCATGCGTTCCGGCGCGGCCAATGCAAGCCATCAGCAGAGGAGTCACCCGCAATGAGCGATTCGTTCTCCACGCGCAGCCCGCTGGACGTCGGCGGCAAGCGTTACGATTACTACAGCCTGCCGAAACTCGGCCAGCGCTTCGACATTTCCCACCTGCCCTATTCGATGAAGATCCTGCTGGAGAACCTGCTCCGGCACGAGGACGGCGGTGTGACGGTCGGCAAGGACCACATCGAAGCCGTGGCGAAGTGGGACCCGAAGGCCGAACCGGAAACCGAGATCGCCTTCATGCCCGCCCGCGTGGTGCTGCAGGATTTCACCGGCGTGCCCTGCGTGGTGGACCTGGCGGCGATGCGCGACGCCGTGGTCAAGCTCGGTGGTCGTCCGGAACAGATCAACCCGCAGATTCCGTCCGAACTGGTGATCGACCATTCGGTGCAGGTGGATGTGTTCGGTACCCCGAACGCACTGGACCTCAACGGCAAGATCGAATTCCAGCGCAACCAGGAACGTTACGGTTTCCTGCGCTGGGGCCAGAAGGCCTTCCACAATTTCAAGGTGGTGCCACCCAATACCGGCATCGTCCACCAGGTGAACCTGGAGAACCTGGCACGCGTGGTGATGGCCTCCCCCGTGGCTGCCGAGGGCGATGATGGCGTGCCGGTGGCCTACCCGGATACGGTGTTCGGCACCGACAGCCACACCACCATGATCAACGGCATCGGCGTGCTGGGCTGGGGCGTGGGCGGCATCGAGGCCGAAGCGGCGATGCTCGGCCAGCCCTCATCGATGCTCATTCCCCAGGTGGTCGGCTTCAGACTGACCGGCCAGCTGCCCGAGGGCGCCACCGCCACCGATCTGGTGCTTACGGTCACGCAGATGCTGCGTACACATGGCGTGGTCGGCAAATTCGTCGAGTTCTTCGGCGATGGGCTGCAGCACCTGCCGCTCGCTGATCGCGCGACCATCGGCAACATGGCGCCGGAATACGGCGCGACCTGCGGTATCTTCCCGATCGACCAGGAATCGCTCAACTACCTGCGCCTGTCCGGCCGCAGCGAAGAACAGATCGCGCTGGTGGAGGCCTATGCCAAGGCGCAGGGTCTGTGGCACGACGCCGACACCGCGCATGCCAGCTACAGCACCACGCTTGAGCTGGACATGGGCACCGTCAAGCCGTCGCTGGCCGGCCCCAAGCGGCCGCAGGACCGCGTGCTGCTGCAGGACGTCAGGCAGAACTACCGCGACAACCTGGGCACGCTGACCAGCGGCCGCGACAAGCGCAGCGAAGAGGTCGCCAAGTTCGTCAGTGAAGGCGGTGGTGCCGCGGTCGGCAACGAACAGCTGGCCCGGGGCCATGCCGACGTGGAGCTGGACGGCAATCGCTTCCGCCTGAAGGACGGCGCGGTGGTCATCGCAGCGATCACCTCGTGCACCAACACCTCCAACCCGGCGGTGATGATCGGCGCCGGCCTTCTGGCCCGCAACGCGGCGGCCAGAGGCCTGGACCGCAAGCCGTGGGTCAAGACCTCGCTCGGCCCAGGCTCGCGCGTGGTCACTGATTACCTGGACAAGGCCGGTGTACTGAAGGAGCTGGAAAAACTGGGCTTCTTCGTGGTCGGCTACGGCTGCACCACCTGCATCGGCAACTCCGGTCCGCTGCCGGCCGAAGTGAGCGCGGGCATCGCCGCCGGCGACCTGGTGGTCACCTCGGTGCTGTCGGGCAACCGCAACTTCGAAGGCCGCGTGCACCCCGAAGTGAAGATGAACTACCTGGCCAGCCCGCCGCTGGTCGTGGCCTACGCCATCGCAGGCACCACCGACATCGACCTGACCACCGAGCCGCTGGGCACCGGCAGCGACGGCCAGCCGGTGTACCTGCGTGACATCTGGCCGAGCAACAAGGAAATCGGCGATGTCATCGCCGCGACCCTGGGCCCGGAGATGTTCAAGCAGAACTACGCCGATGTGTTCAAGGGCGATACCCGCTGGAACACCATCGCTTCACCGGACGGCGACCTGTACGAATGGGACGACCACTCCACCTACATCAAGAACCCGCCCTACTTCGACGGCATGACCATGCAGGTCGGCCGTATCGACGACGTGCACGGCGCGCGGGTGATGGGCCTGTTCGGTGATTCGATCACCACCGACCATATTTCCCCGGCCGGCAACATCAAGAAGGAGTCCCCGGCGGGCCGTTTCCTGCAGGAGCGCGGCGTGCAGCCGGCGGACTTCAACAGTTACGGCAGCCGCCGCGGCAACGATGATGTGATGGTGCGCGGCACCTTCGCCAACATCCGCATCAAGAACCTGATGTTTGGTGGCGAGGAAGGCGGCAACACGCTGTACTACCCGCCTTCCGGCGACGAACCGGAAAAGCTGGCGATCTACGACGCGGCCATGAAGTACAAGGCCGATGGCGTGCCGCTGGTGGTGCTGGCCGGCAAGGAATACGGCACGGGCTCGTCGCGCGACTGGGCCGCCAAGGGCACCCTGCTGCTGGGAGTGAAGGCGGTGATCGCCGAAAGCTTCGAGCGCATCCACCGTTCCAACCTGGTGGGCATGGGCGTGCTGCCGCTGCAGTTCCGGAACGGTGAAAACGCGCAGTCGCTGGGCCTGGAAGGGTCGGAGGTGTTCGACATCACCGGTCTTCAGGATGGCGCCAGCAAGCGCGCCACGGTCAAGGCCACCCGGGCCGATGGCACGGTGAAATCGTTCGAGGTGTCGGTGATGCTGCTGACACCGAAGGAGGTCGAGTACTTCCGCCATGGGGGCCTGCTGCAGTACGTGCTGCGTCAGCTGGCTGCCCGCTGAGGGGGTATCGAACGGGTGAGACCCCCTCGCGGCTGGGGCGAACAGCAGGTGCCATGGCGCGGCACGGGGTGGGCGGGCGCGCCGGGACCCGCCGTGAATACGTCCATGTAGGCTTGTGTTCGGCTCCTGCCTCACACAGTCCCGGCG
>JAEZCF010000100.1 GCA_023430045.1 Pseudomonadota bacterium
CCCGGCGGAGGCACCACCACCCCGCGGGGCACACCCCCCCCCGCTACGCCGTCATACGAACATGCCGCCCGATGCTTCCACGCGCTGTGCGTTGATCCAGCGCGTGTCAGGCGACATCAGCGCCACCACGGCCGGACCGATGTCGTCCGCCTGGCCGGCACGGCCCAACGCGGTCACCGAAGCCACCATCGCATTCACCGCTTCATCGTCGCGTACCTTGCCGCCGCCGAAGTCGGTTTCGATGGCGCCGGGCGCCAGGGTATTCGCGCTGATGCCGCGCGTGCCGAGCTCCCTGGCGAGATAGCGGGTGAACACTTCGATCCCGCCCTTCATCATGGCGTAGGCCGAGCTGCCGGGCAGCGAGAAGCGCGCCAGTCCACTGGAGATGTTGAGGATGCGGCTGCCATCGGCCATCACGGGCAGCAGGGCCTGGGTGAGAAAGAAGGGGCCCTTCAGGTGCACGTTGACCAGGTGGTCGAACGCGTCGGCGGTGGTGTCGGCAATCAATGCGTAATGGGCCTCGCCGGCGTTGTTCACCAGCCCATCCAGGCCGGTGCGCTGCCAATGTTGCAGCTGCGTGCGGACCTGCTCGGCGAACGCGGCGAAGGATGCGTGATCGGCCACGTCCAGGGGCAAGGCCACGGCGCGTCGACCGAGCGCCTGGATCTGCGCCACCACCTCCTCGGCGGCGCTCGCCTGGCTGCGGTAGGTCAGAAGTATGTCGGCGCCCGTGGAGGCCAGCGCCAGGGCGGCGTTGCGGCCAAGCCCGCGGCTGCCGCCGGTGATCAATACGGTACGGGGAGAAACGTTCATCGCAGGCTCCAAGGGGATCAGGTGAGGGAACCGGGCCAGCTTATTGGCACTGCAATAAGGCATAAACCGCCAGAATATGATTTGACCGTTCAAGGCAGGACGACAATCCATGGATACCCTCGATCAGCTGCGGACCTTCCTGCATGTCGCCGAACGCGGCTCCTTCACCCGCGCTGCCGAGGGCCTGGGCCTGCCAAAGGCCAGCGTGTCGCTGGCGGTGCAACGTCTGGAAGCTTCCATGGGAACGCAGCTTCTGCACCGGACCACGCGGCGTGTGCAGCTGACCGCTGATGGCGAACACCTGTTCCAGCGTGCGCGCGATCTATTGGACGACGTGGAAGAGATGCAGGGCATGTTCCGCGACACCACCCGGTTGCAGGGACGCCTGCGGGTGGACATGTCCAGCGGTCTGGCGCGACAGCTGGTGATCCCGCAGCTGCCCGGCTTCCTGGAACAACATCCGGGGCTGGAAATCGAACTCAGCGGTACCGACCGCCGCGTGGACCTGGTCCGCGAAGGCTTCGACTGCGTGCTGCGGGTCGGCCCGCTGGACGACAACACGCTGGTGGCGCGGCCGCTGGGCTGCTTGGACATGGTGAACTGCGCCAGCCCTTCCTATCTGGCGATACATGGTGTGCCGCACACGCTGGACGACCTGCGCGGGCACGTTCTGGTGCACTACGTGTCGACCCTGGGGCAGCGTTCGTCCGGCTTCGAATATGCCGATGGCCAGCACTACCGCACGCTGCGGATGGCCGGAGCGGTGACGGTGAACAGCGGAGATGGGTACAACGCGGCGGCGCTGGCGGGGTTGGGCATCATCCAGGTGCCACGGCTCGGTGTGAGGCAGGCATTGGCCGATGGCACGCTGGTGGAGATCCTGCCGCACCTGGCGTCCGAGCCGATGCCGGTAACGCTGCTGTACGCGCAGCGCCGTCACCTGCCGGGGCGGGTGCGCGCCTTCATGGACTGGGTCGCGGCATTGCTGCAGCCGCACTTGATCCCGTAGAGCGGGGCTCTGCCCCGCTGCGCGATCATGCTCCAGCCGGGCAGAGCCCGGCTCTACGTCCCTGCGTGATCATGCGCCAGCCGGGCAGAGCCCGGCGCTACGTGGTGCATGCCGGTGCTTCGCGCAGGCGGAACACGGCCACCGCGTCGGACAGCAGGTCGGCCTGCGCTTCCATCGCACGCGCCGACGCGGTCGCCTCCTCCACCAGCGCCGCATTCTGCTGTGTACTGGCATCCATCTGCACGATGGTCTGGTTGACCTGCGCGATGCCATTGCGCTGTTCCAGCGATGCGTCGCGGATCTGCGCCATGATCGTCGCCACCTGCCGCACGCTGTCCTGGAGCTCATCCATCGTCGCACCGGCCTGCCCCACCGCGCGCGTGCCGTGTCCCACCTGTGCCACGGAATCCTCGATCAGTCCCTTGATCTGCCGTGCCGCGTCGGCGCTGCGCTGGGCAAGCTGGCGCACTTCCGCAGCTACTACCGCGAAGCTGCGCCCCTGCTCACCGGCGCGTGCCGCCTCCACGGCTGCATTGAGCGCCAGGATATTGGTCTGGAAGGCAATGCCATCGATGAGCGCAGTGATCTCGGCTATCCGCTTCGACGCGGTGGAAATATCGCGCATCGAACGCTGCACCTCCGACACTGCTTCACCACCGCGCAGCGCCACCCCGGCACTGGCCTGTGCCAGTTCACTGGCCTGGCTGGCTGCTTCGGCATTGTGCGCGACGGTATCGGTCAACTCATGCATGGACGCAGCGGTTTCTTCCAGATTGGCCGCCTGCCGCTCCGTCCGCAGCGACAGATCGGCATTGCCCGCGCTGATCTCGCCGGCCGCCTCGCCGATGGCGCGCGCGGCTTGCTGGATGCGGCCGACGATACCGGCCAGCTGGTCCACCGTGGCATTGGCATCATCGCGCATGCCTGCGAAGACACCTTCCAGGTCGCCCTCCATGCGTGCGCGCAGGTCGCCACGCGCCAGCGCGGCCAGCAGCGCCTGCAGATCACCCAGGTTGTGCTGGAAGGTCGCCAGCAGATGGTTGATGCTGGCCGAGAGGCGATGCACGAAACCCTGCTTGCCATCCAGCGGAATACGTCCGCCCAGGTCTCCCTGCGCCGCCGCATCCACCAGCGCCGCCACCTCGGTTTCCAGCAGTACTTCCAGCGCACGGCTGCGCCATTCCACCACCTCGCCCAACGGCTGCCCATCCTCGAAGATCGGCGTGGTCACCAGGGTCCAGGTGGTGCCTGCGTGCTCGATGTCGGACTCGCGGCGCCGGCCGTCATGGGCATGCGCGAGCGCTGCATGCAGGCCACGGGCCGGCTGCCCGAACACGTCTGCCGCCTGCGCCGCCAGCGTCTGCAGCAAGGCAGGATTGGCGTGTGTCACCCGGCCTTCGGCATCCACCACCATCAGCCCGGTGGATGCGCTGTCCAGCGCCTGCCGTGCCCGCGCATTCTCCCGCGCGGCGGCACGTTCGCGCTCGATGCGCGTACGCAGCTGCTGCTGCATGTGGCCCAGGCGCTGCGCCAGCTGGCCGATCTCATCGTACGGGTTATGCACGCGCAGCACGGTATCAAGCCGGTCCTGGGCGATGTCCTCGGCGAAGCGCAGGGTGTCCTGGATGGGCCGGCGTACCGCGCGCAGCACCATCGCCAGTGTTCCCACCGACACCAGTGCGACCACCAGCAATGTCATCGCGAACAGCACGCCCAGCCGCCGGGACTGCGCCTGGTGCTGCGCACGCGCCTGGTCCAGGCCGGCCGCCTGCGCCTGCTCGAAGGCCTTCAGTGCGGGCGCGATGCCGGCCGCGGTTTCCGTCAACGATTGCGCCTCCACGTCCAGACCGACACGCGCGGCCGTATAGGCCAGCAACGCGCCCTGATACGCGTCCATGTGGTCGCGCAGCTGCTGCTGGGCATCGGCCGGCAGGCCGGCCAGGGCCAGATCGAACGGCAGCTTTTCCTCGCTGGCCCTGTCAGCATGGCTGGAATCGCCGGTCAGAAGGAGCAGGCCTTCCTGCCGGCGCATCTTCTGTACACGCAGGGACAACACTGGCCGGCCACCGGTATCGACCGCGTCCTGCAGCACTCCGGCAGCCTGTTCCAACTGCGCCGACAACGCCTCGTCGCCCCTGCCCATTTCATCCACGCGGGCGTTGAGGGCGGCGATGCCTTCGGAAAACGCGTCGGCCTGGATGTCCAGCGCGTCCAGCACGCGCCTTCTCTGCGCATCCATCGGCAGGCCACGCAGCTGCTGCAGGGTGACCTGCAGGCGCTGTTGGGCCTGCAGCAGGCGAAGGCGATCGGCATCGTCGAAACTGCGTGCATACTCCACCTGCAGGCGGCGCGCGTCAGCGATATCCGCGGCCAGCGTGGAGGCCAGTCCGGCGCCCTGCTGGTATACCGCGAAGGTGTCCGCGGCGCGTTCGCTGCCATGGCGGGTCCAGCCATACATCAGCGCCACGGTGACCAGCCCCAGTCCGCAGATGAGCAGGCTGGCCCTGATCTTGGCGGCGACGGTCAGCCGCGCCAGCCCCCGCACGCGCAGCGCGGCGTGCAGGCTGTGCAGGCGCGCACGGAACATTCGCGGAAAACGCGGGACAACCGGCATGGGACGCTCCAGGACAAGGGGACGCACCTGTATCGGCCGATGGATGCAGGACTTTAGAGGCGGAAACGCACGCAGATGCCCATCCGCCCTGCCACTGCAGCGGCTGTTCTACCGACCCCACAAGACGCGCCGATGACAGCCGTCGCAACGACACGTCACCGGCTGTCGCGATGCCTGCTTCCGCCGGCATGGCGCCGCACCGGACCATGGACACGTCCTGGCGACGAATGGCAAGGCAACCGCATGCAGCGCATTCAACGAGAAAACACGGCTCCGCCGCGCAGCCTCGGACACGGACAGACAGCGCGGGACCGGCGCGCGAAGTTCGAGTTCATGTGTCTGGATCCAATGCAACGCGCGCAGACACCGCCGCCGGCCGGCGATGCCGTGCTGCGCGACCGTGAAGTGCATGCCGCCCTGACCAGAATGTCCCGCGGGCGCTGCGCTTTCTGCGAAGCACATGACCCTTCGCTACGCACCTGGCGGTTCCGGCCGGCCGCCGACGCCATGCCGGCCGATGCTGGCGGGCAGCTCCATCTCTACTATGTCTGGCTCGCCGAGGCCTGGCAGAACCTGTACCCGATCTGCGAAGGCTGCATCCCCGAGCATCCTGGACGCTTTCCGGTCAAGGGCAGGCGCACGCCGGTTCCCGCCCTGGAACACCTGCGCGACCATGCCGCCGAGACCATCGGCATCTGGCGCGGACCGGCGCCGCTGGAACACCCGCTGCTGCTCGACCCCTGCCATTCCAGCGATTTCCATCGCGCCTTGCGGCCACGTTTCGATGGTCGTATCGACGGCATTGGCGATCGTGGCGCGCCCAGCGTGGCGCACTTCAGGCTCAACCGCCCCGCGCGCGTGCAGCAACGCGCCCACATCTACGCCATGCGCTTGGAGCAGCTGGTCGCCAACCTATCCGGCAGCGGTACAGACGGACTGGAAGCGCTGCTGGACTTCCAGGACATGGAGTTCGGTGGAACGTGGTACCTGCTGCTGCGCCGGATCGTCGCGCGGCTTGTCGAAGGAATGCTACCCAGGCCGGTCCTTTCCCTATCGAAGATCGGCGCGGTACTGGCCATGTTCTACGGCCAACGCGGCATCCAGAAACGGCTGCGGGCGGCGTGCGAAGCACTGATCGCCGAAGACGCGGCATCGTCGAACGGCGGGGCGGCGGTCCCCGTGGCTGGGGCGCCCTGCTCCGTTTCGCACCTGGCTCGTATCGACATCCGCAATTTCAGGTCCATCGATACGCTGCGGCTGTGCCTGCCCGCATGCACCGACCGGTACGCGCCCGATGCGCCAGCGCCTTCGCTGCTGATCCTCGGCGAGAACGCCGCAGGCAAGAGCTCGGTGCTGGAGGCGATAACACTTGCCTTGTGCGGCAGCGCCGCCCACCAGCGCCTGGCTCTGTCCTGGAAGGAGTTCATACTGGACACCGGGCTGATGGAAGGCGGTGGCATGGCAGCGCCTTCCCACGCCGAGGTGATCGTCACGCTGGCATCCGGCGGCAGGCGCCACGTGCGCCTGCGGGAGAACGGGATAGGGGTGCACGACCATGGCGACGTGCAGTGCCCACCGGTATTCGCCTATGGCGCGTTCCGCCATTACCAGAAAGGGCGCAGGCTGTTCGCCGCACACCGGCACGTGCGCAACCTGTTCGACGGCAGCGTGCTGGGCAATCCCCACGAATGGCTGCTGGAACTTTCCCCTCCGGCATTCGACATGGTGGTGCAGGCGCTGCGCGCGATCCTGTGCATGGACGGTCCATTCGAGGTCATCGAACGCGATCTCCAGGCACGTACCTGCCATGTCGTCACCCGTATCGAGGATGCAGGTGGTTGCCCCAGGCAGCTGCGGACCCCCTTGAGCGCGGTCTCTTCCGGCTTCCGCACTCTCCTGGCGCTGGCCTGCGACGTGATGCAGGGCCTGATGGATCCGCGCATCAACCCGGCATTCCAGACCCTGCGCGGCAGCCGTGCCGTGGTGCTGGTGGATGAGATCGAAACGCACCTGCACCCGCGCTGGAAGATGCGTGTGATGTCCAGCCTGCGCGAAGCGCTTCCGCAGGTGACCTTCATCGCCACCACCCACGATCCACTGTGCCTGCGCGGCATGCGCAAGGGCGAGGTGATGGTCCTGCATCGATGGTATGAGGAAGGCGGCACCTCACCGCTGCGGATCGGCCTGCTGGGCGACCTTCCCGATGGTGCGCTGATGCGGGTGGACCAGCTGCTGACGTCTGATTTTTTCCGTCTGTGTTCCACCGATGATCCAGCGACGACCGCCGGCCTGTCGCGCGTGGCCGGCCTGCTTGCCCGCGAGTGCGACGGCGACGTGCTGTCGCCCACCGACACGCAGCTGCTGGAGCGGTTCCGCACTGAGATCTCCACCGCATTGCCGGTCGGCGACAGCGAGGTACAGCGGCTGGTACAGGAAGCGGTCGCCCACTATCTTCAGGAACGCGATGCCGCAGCTCCCTCCGCACGCCAACAGCTGCGCAGCCATACCCGCGCGCTGATCCGGCAGGCGATGGAGCGACGCTGACATGCGCCGGGTGCTGCGCGGTGAAGGTACGGCCCCTGCGGTGCTGACCGCCACAGGACGCGATGGAAGAACCGAACTGGAACGCGCGCGGGCGCATTTCGGGAAACAGGTCATCTCGGGGCATGCCCCCCGCTCCCGGCGCAGGCCCTCTTCCGCCACAGGCGAATTCGCCTTCGGTGCCTACAAGGCAAATGCCGTGAAAGCCGCGCTGGACCAGTTGTTCCACGGCAAATGCGCCTACTGCGAAACGTTCTACAGCGCATCCTCACCCGTGGACGTCGAACATTTCCGTCCCAAATCGGCCGTGCTGGAAGATCCTTCGCATCCCGGCTACTGGTGGCTGGCCGCCCAGTGGGACAACCTGCTGCCCAGCTGCATCGACTGCAACCGCAGCCGTCAGCAGGTGCTTCTGGACACCGGCGAGGATCCTTCAACGGTGACCGGCGCCCGCCCGGGCAGTGGCACATTGGCCGGCAAAGGCAGCCGCTTCCCGCTGATGCCCGGCAGTCCGCGCCTGCAGCCGGAGGCGTTGCCGGTCGGAAAGGAACGCCCATTGCTGCTAAATCCCTGCGAGGACGATCCCGCCCGGCATCTGCAGTTCGTCGGCCACACTTCACCTGCCAGCAGCCTGGTGGCCGCGCGTCGCAACAGCGCGCGCGGAAAGGCATCCATCGCGCTGTACGGACTCAACCGGATCGGCCTGGTACAGGACCGCACCCGCCTGCTCCGGCAGCTGCAGATGATGGGCGACCAGGTGCTGCGCCTGGCCCGGTTGGCGGACCGCCACCGCGATCCCGAACTGCAGGCGCTGATGCTGCAGAACGTGGATGCGATGATCGCGATGGGTGCTGCGGAGCGTCCCTACTCCGCGATGGTACGCGCCTGGCTGGATGAGTTCACCGCAATGCTGTGAGGCCAGGCGGACGTCATCAGAACCGTACGTCGGCCTTCAGGCCGGCCACCACCACGTCGCCACGTGACGCAATACCGCCCGGATGGCGTACGTACTGCAGGCCCGGTTGCAGCTCCAGGCCGGCCATCGGCCTCCAGCCATAGAACACTTCAGCCACGTGTTCCGCGCGTGCACGGGGTCCACCGGCATCCGCCTGCGATGCCTGCGCGGCGCGCGGATTGGCCCACGTCGTGCCCAATGCGAAGCCCATGCGGTCGTCCGGCCGCGCCAGCGTCGGCCCGGTATACACCAGCTGCAGGTTGAGCATCCGATCGATGCTGCCGGTGCGGCGGTCGCCCTGGGCGAACGCGAACTGTGCGCGCAGGCCGGCTGCGTCGCTGCTGCCATTGCCGTGGGTCAGCTGCTGCTGCGCACTGGCCCAGCCGCCGTAGGCCCCGGAGCGCAGCGCCAGGTCCGTGGCGGAAGACGCGACCGGCCCGGGCTGCACCGCATCGGCACGCGGCGCGCTGCTGTACCAGCCACCCACCGCGTAGCGCCCATCGCGCCCCGAGAACGAGGGTTCCCAGCCCAGTTCCAGTGGCGTCAGCGTGCCGACCGTACCGGAAGGCGCCAGCCGCAGCCCACCGCCATGCGTATCGGCGTAGCGCGGATTCTCCTGATAGGCCCCGGCACGCACATACAGAGCGGCTGCGGGGCGGAATTCCACCACGCCACCCCACTGGCTGAGCGGCGAGTTGAACCAATGATCGCCGGCGAACACCGCTGGCTGGCTTCCGCAGAACGCCAGATGCATCGCGATGCAGTCCAACGTGTTGAAGTCCTCACCCACCGACAGGCGACCGGCTTTCGCGTCGACGCGTCCATCCTGCGATCGCTTGCCGATCCAGAGACTGCCAAGCCGCACGATATGGCCACGTCCATACACTTCCTGGCTCTGCAGCAGCGTGCCCAGCGCCGCACGATCGGCCAGGTTGTCGCCGTCGCGCAGGCTCAACGATGCCTGCGCGCGCATTCCGTTCCATCCCCATGCACGCTCCAGGTCGAAGCGGCCGGCAGCAGCAAGCTGTCCGGCGTGCGCACCGGCGCGGCGCACGCCACCGGACGTGTTGCGCGCCGCTTCGAACGTATAGCCGAGATCCAGATCGACGCCACGTTCGGACCATGCACTGCGTCGCCCGCCCCAGTCACCTGTCAGACCGATGTCGGCGGCCGATACAGCGCCCGGAAGCAGGGTGACGATGCATGCGGCGATCAGACGGGACGGTGCGCGGATGAAGGCGTGCCGGGTGATACCGGAATCCACGGCGGGCTGGCCGTTGCGCATTGCGGTGCTCCTTGTAGGGCGGAGCATCAACGTTGCATGCGCGTTGCAGGGTGGCAGCACAACGAAGCGAGCTGCCGCCACTTGCGTCATGCGTTCACTGGATCGGCGTGGTTGTTGCTTCGCGGCACGTCACGCAACATGCCGAAGCCGACAGGCTGGCCTTACACCCCTCGCCCATACCAGGCGTCCACGTGGGCTGGCAGGCAAGAACGCGGATCGATACCCATCGCTACGTGCGCATCCAGCACGTTGCGTAGCGCCTGCAGAACCTGCAGGTTTCCAGTGCCCTGCAGCGTGTCCGCAGGCAACTGCGCGGCCGCCCAGTCGTGCAGGCGATCAATGCGTTCGAGCATCACCGCACGCAGCCAGGGCCGCAGCGGCCAGGTGCGATGACCGCGCTCACCCAGCTTCTGGACAGCCGCCGCCAGCGGCACGTTCGCACCCCGCACCCATTCGGTGCTGCCACCCGCACGCACCGCGATCGTCAGCGGCGCTGGCGCCTTGTGCAGCTTCAGTGGCCTGCGCAGTTCCAGTTCAAGGTCACGGGCATCGCGCTGGGTTTCCGCTTCCACCAGTGCGCCCGCGTCCAGGTCGAAGAACTCGAACCAGCGCGGATGCAGCGACCCGATGCGTCCCAAGGGATCGCGTGAAAACCCGATCTTGCAGAAGTCCTCCCACGCACACGGAAACACATAGGCAAACCAGCGCCCGTCGGTCTGGATGGCATCGGCTTCGATGTCCCCTACCCGGCTCATGGCGCCGGCTGGCAGTTGGGACAGAAGAAGGCCCTGCGCCGGGTCGTACCGAGGTACAGCTTGCTGATCGGACCACCACACACCGGGCACACCCGCCGGGTATGCACCTGCCAGTGCTTCTTCAGTACGAATGCTTTCTTCCATTCCAGGAAATCAAAACTGTACTCGCGCGCCTGCGCGATGATCTGTCCAAGTCTGCGCGGCGGTATGGAGCCGACAGGGCTGGCGGGATGCACACGTGTACGGAACAGCACTTCGTTCTTGATGATGTTGCCGACGCCAGCGAATATCTGCTGATCCAGCAACGCATCGCAGATGAGCGTATCCGGCTGCAACTTGAGCTTGCGTCGCGCCAGCCTGGGGTCCCAGGTCGGGCTCATGACATCGGCACGCCAATCGTAGGCTGCATCCAGGTCACCTTCGATGTATTTGACCGAGCAGGTGTACAGATTGAGTTCTCCGTTGTCGAACTGTAATGACACGCGCGGCGGTGTCGGCTTGCGTTCGTCGATGCGCCAGCTGCCGAACATCATCAGGTGCACGCGCAGGGTGAAGCCACGGAATTCGAGCAGGAAATGCTTGCCCCAGCTGCGTACCGAAACCACCCGGCGGCCCTCCATGCGCATCAGGTCCAGGCTGCTGTTTCCGGTTGCGCTACGCACGGTCCTGTTGCGGAAGCGTGCCGCGGCGTCGCGCAGGATGACGATGGAAGGACCTTCAGGCATCGGACATCTCCTCTCCTGCGGCGGTGGCGACAGGGGTGCCCGACAGCAGCGCCTGCAGCCGCAATGCGTTGGCTACCGCGAAGCCGTGCGCCGTGTTGTCGAAGATCACCCAGCGGGGCGCAGTGCCTCTGTCACGGGCAATCGCGGCGGCAAGCTCGGCCAATGCGTTTTCCGGGTAATCGCTGTAGTAGATACGCGGGCTGCCGTGCCACCGTCGATAGCACCACGTTCGCGCCCCGGCAGGCACCGCTGCCTCCGCCACCCGCGCCGGATCAACCCCGGCCCGCGCGATGTCATGCGATACCAGCAGGGCTTCGGCCCGGTCGGTGAACCAGCTGGCGTGGCGTGGCTCACAGACCACCGGCACGGCGGTACGCCGGCGCAGCATCTGGAAGAACGTTGCGGCCACATGGGCGTCAAGGACGAGGCTCGGCGGCAGTTGCACCAGCAGCCCACCCAGGTGGCTGCCCAGATGTCCTGCTTCATCCAGGAAGCGGTCCAGCGCCGGACCGGTGCCACGCAGGCGCAGCTCGTGGGAAATGAGCCGGGGCACCTTGACCGAGAAGCGGAACTCCGCCGGCACAGCGGCGGCCCAGCGTTCATAGGTCTTCGGCTGATGCGGACGATAGAAGGACGTGTTGATCTCCACCACCGGAAAGCGCGTGGCATAACGCTGGAGCCCGCTCTCGCCCGCCCCGAAGTGCTGCGCATCGCGGCTGCCGATGGACCATCCCGCGCAGCCGACCCGGACGATATTCCCTGCGATCACGGCAGTCTCTCCATGCCACGTACTGTCGGCGCAAGGCCGTGACAACGTGGCGAAGCCGGCATGCCGGTAGCGTGCACGGCACGCATTTGACCTCGCCCCAACCTTTCCTCGCGCATGCTGCACCGGACTGTCCCTGCCAGGTGGAACATGCTGGAACAAAGCGATGCGCGTTGGACCGTGCTGCCACGCGATTTCTACCGTCGGCATCCAGCGGTGGTGGCACCGGAGCTGTTGAATACGCTGCTGGTGCGCGCCGATGGGCGTGTTGCGAGGATCGTCGAGGTCGAGGCCTATGCCGGCAGCGAGGACCCGGCCGCGCATTCCTACCGCGGGCAGACCGCACGCAATGCCACGATGTTCGGTGAGCCAGGACACCTGTATGTGTACTTCACCTATGGCATGCACTGGGGCAGCAATGCCGTATGTGGCGAGGTCGGCGAAGGGGTCGGTGTGCTGCTGCGCGCAGCCGAACCCTTACAGGGCATCGATGCCATGCGCCTTCTGCGACCGAAAGCGCGGCGCGACCGCGATCTGGCGAGCGGCCCCGGCAAGCTCTCCCAGGCCTTTGGAATCACCCGCGAACTGGATGGTGCGGATCTGGTCGAAGGCGATCGCGGCATCCTGATCGTCAGCGATGGCACGCCGCCGCCATCCGAGCCGGTTGTCGGTCCGCGGGTCGGCATCAGCCGCGCGGTGGACTTCCCGTGGCGCTGGCACGTTCCCGACCATGCACATGTATCGGTGCGTCCACGCCGCCCTGCATGACGCCCATAAGCATCAGGCCGCCCATGGGCGGCCTGATGCGCTGCGTCTTCAGCTGAAGATCGCGTACAGCAGCAACAGCGGAATCGGAATGCCGATCATCCACAGGAGCAGGTATTTCATGATGTTTTCTCCTCGTTGAAGTTAAGGATCACAGGTCGCGGCGACGACCGCCCCAGGTGGCGCTCAGGCTGGCGAAGAAGGCGCCGATCAGCAACGTGATGAACAGCCACAACGCGGCGTAGGCGGTCGCCTTGCGGGCATCGTCGGCCGCCTGCTTGGCTTCCTGCTTCGCCTGCTCCAGGGCCGCACGCATGCGGTTCTGCACGTCCGTCACCCGTGCCTGCGCCTCGGCTTGGCTCATCCCGGTCTCACGGGCAACCAGCTGGGCCAGGTACTGGGTATCGGCCGGATCCATGGAATCCTGGCGCAGGCTGTTGACGATGATGCGGTTGACCTCGGCACGCACCTCACGTCCGCCCATGCCACGGTCCGTGCCCGGCATCGGGCGCGGCGGCGGCAGAGCGCCGGCAACCGGTGCCGGCCCGGCAACCGAAGGATCCAGCGGCGCGGTCGGCGGCGTTGGCTGCGGCGCGGCCGGGTTGGCACGGAACAGCGAATCCGCCCAGTACTGCAGGTCGCCCTCTTCAGACCCCGTGGCGAGGGAACCGGCACCCGCAGCCGCCGCACCGCCTGCTGCCGTTACGGCAGCGCCGGCCGTGGCACCGGCCACCTTGGCACCGGCGCCCAGAATGCCGCCGATGGCCGATGTCAGCAGGCCGGCGGTCAGCAGCGTGGCAACGGCCCAGGAAACGAAGCCATGCGCGGTATCGCGGAAGTAGGTCTCATCGCCATGCACACCCGTCCATTTGGTACGCAGGCGGCCGGCCAGGTAACCGCCCAGTCCGGAAGCCGCGAGTGCGGTGAAGGTCAGCCACGCGATGCTGGTCCAGCCGAAGGTTTCCTTCGACACGCCGTCGAAGGCCCATGGCGATACGGAAGAAAGTCCCAGGCCGACGCCCAGGATCAGCAGGACCAGCGACAACGCGGCAGCAGCGATGGCGCCTGCAAGAATGGCGCCCCACGAAACGGCGGTGTCGGTTGGAACGTCCACCACGGGCGGTGGCGTCACGACCGCTACGGTTGCGGCCACAGGTTCGCGATCAAGATAATCGCCTCGGGTATTCATGGGTGCAGCCTCTCCGTTGTCATGCGCTGCGTCTGCAGCTGGCATCCGAAGGCTGCGGCAGTGGATGTGAAATGCGCGAGACACCGGAAACAAGACGGTGTGCAGGGCGCGCCTGCCGTGCAGGGCGCGGCATGACGGATGCAGCGGTCAGCCTTCCCAGGTCAGTCCCTTCGGCGCACCCCGGAAACCCGCAGCACGCAGCGCATCGGCCAGGCCTCCCCGGCTCACCGGCACGTCATCGATCAGCTCAAGAGTGAAGGACAGCCGCCGGCCACGCCGGAGGGCATCGGCCAGGGCATGCGACGCGGCCGTACGGACCTCCGCCACCAGTGGATCCTGTGCATCGGAGAAGGTCAGCAGATTGCGGCCCCCCTGTGCCAGATACATCACCGCACGCCCGCCGATGCTCACAACAAACGCACCGGGCCGGCGTACCGGGCGCAGCTTGGACGCATGTATTGGCCACGGCAGCACACTGCCATAGGGGTTGGCGGGATCGACAGCCGACAGCGCGACGGCGCCCGCTGGCGCGACCGGAATCACGGCTTCGGCGATCCCGCGCAACCGGTCCACGGCTTCGCGTTCGGCGAACTGTGCGCCACCCAGCCCTTCCACAAACCGGCCACGCAGCACCCGTCCTGCATCTTCCATGCCGCGATATACCTGCTGCAGGGCTGGGAATCCGCCGAGCACGTCCTCGACAACGGCTGCTCCCCGGGTAACCACCGCATGGCGGTCCAGCAATCCTTCGGCCAGCGCCATGGCCCGCACCGTGTCGTTGGCGTTTCCGCGCTGCAGCAGCGACCAGCGTCCCGCCAGGCTTGGCGCGGCGAAGCTCGCTGGGCCCTGCGCGCCGGAAAATGCCTGGTCGCCCTGCATCATCTGCATGCCCAGCAGTGCCCTGCGCCGTCGCGATGCACTGGCAACACGTGGCCGCTGCGGTGTCCGCGCTGCAGACAGCGCGCGCAGTGGCGACCAGATATCGGTCGTGACATGGCCTGTCCAGGCAAGATCCCAGAGCGCGGCATGGAACGCTTCCGGCGAAAGGTCGAGCGTGGCGGACGCCCCGCCCGCTTCACGCGCCTGCACCGCACCGGCCAGCTGGCGCACGAAGTAGCCGCCGCCTTCCGCAAGCAGGGAAAGGATTGCCTGCTGCAGTGGCGAACGTGCGGCGCCGTCATCTCCATCCGCAGGTGACGGCAGCGTCTCGGCAGCAAACTCCTGCAGATGCAGCGAAACCAGCGCGTCATCGTCGCCCAGCCTGCCGTGCCCGGCCCACGCCACGCTGCCGGTGGCGAGCAGCTCGTCCAGCATGGCTGGCGCGTAATCACGTACACGTGCCGGCAACACTTGGCTCTCCCACACGGACACCGGCAATGGCACGCCTGCCAGCTGTTCGATCACCCGCGCCACGCCCTCGACACCCTGCAACGCACCGTGCTTCGTCCCGCCGCCTGTGGACCCGGCATGGCGTGCCGTCGCATCCGCCAGCACGCCATGCCGCTCAAGCAGCAGCCGTGCATACGCCTCATGCGGAACAGGCCGGGTCGCCTCCCTTGCTGCCTGCAGCGAACGCACGCGCAGTCGGCGGAACACATCCTCGTTCACCCACTCATGAAGTGCGAGCGGATCGGTATCGATGATCTCGCCTTCCTGACCACGCAAGGCACGCGGTGCAGCGAAGCTGCCTTTCAGCAGCTTTCCCTGTTCGCCCAGCCGTTCCAGCAAGGCGTCCGCGACGGCCGTGCCGAGGCCGAACGCGCCGGCGACATCCCGGGTGCTGAAGGGTCCACGATTGCGCGCGAAGCGCGCCACCAGCTCACCGAGCGGATCGATTGCCGGCGCCAGAAAAGCCGCCGGTATGCCATCCGGCAGCGCACTGCCCAGCGCATCGCGCAACCTCGCGGCATCCTCTATCGCCGCCCAGCGCGGGCTGCCTGCGATCACCACGCGGATGGCGCGACGCTCGCGTTCCAGCGCATGCAGGTGCATGCCCGCCTCGCCTTCCGCATCGGCGAGCCGTTCCGCCACATCCGGCTCCGACAGCGGGCCAAGCTCGCGCAGCAGATCGGCGACGCCTTCCTTGCCTTTCGCACGGCGGTCCGGCACCCGCCGCTGCAGCTCGCCTGCCACACGTTCAACAACCACCGGATCGAGCAGCTCGCCCATGTCCACCTGGCCCAGCAGGTCACCGAGCAGCCCACTGTCCAGCGACAGCACCGAGGCACGGCGCTCGGCCAACGGCACGTCCGTTCCGTACATGAACTCGGCCACGTAGCCGAACAGCAGGTTGGCCGCGAAGGGCGATGGCACCTCGGTGGTGACTTCCGCGATCTGCACGGCGCCTTCGCCCAGACGCTGCATCAGCACATCAAGCGCATCCAGGTCATAGACATCCTGCAGGCATTCCCGCGCCGTCTCGATGAGGATCGGGAATTCCGGCCAGGCACGCGCGATGTCCAGCAGCTGGCCGGCGCGCAGCCGTTGCTGCCACAGTGGCGAGCGACGTCCCGGGCTCTGCCGCGGCAACAGCAGCGCACGTGACGCACATTCGCGGAAGCGGGCGGCAAACAATGCCGATCCACCGACGGCATCCACGATGGTCCGCCGCAGCTTTTCGGGTTCGAACAGGAACAGTTCGGCACCTGGCAGGCGGCCTGCGGAATCCGGAATGCGCGCCATGATGCCGTCCTCGCTGGCCACCACGGACGGGTCCACATGCCACCGTTCGCGGATGCGTCCAGCGATGGCCAGTGCCCACGGATCATGCACGCGTCGGCCATACGGCGAATGCAGCATGATCCGCCAGTCGCCCAGCTCATCCCGGCAACGTTCCACCACCAGTTGGCGGTCGGTAGGCAACATGCCGGTGGCCTGGCGCTGTTCGTCAAGCAGGTCCAGCAGGTTCGCGATGGCATTGGCCTCCAGGCCGCAGGCCTGCAGCCGTGCCTGCACGCCGGTGGACAACGGATGCCCGGCGATGTCCTGCGTCGCAGCCGCATCGGTCTGTGCGTCCAGCTCGCCGAGGAATGCGCCGATCGCCTCGCCGAACTCGGCCGGACGTCCCGCGCCTTCGCCACGCCAGAACGGAAGCCGCGCCGAACGTCCCGGTGCCGGCGTCACCACCACCTGATCGCGGGTGATCTGTTCGATGCGCCATGACGTGGCCCCGAGGGTGATCACGTCGTTCACCCGCGACTCGTAGACCATTTCCTCGTCCAGTTCGCCGACGCGGCGCGAACCGGCGCGCTCTTCGCCTTCGGGCAACATCACGCTGAACATCCCGCGGTCCGGGATGCTTCCACCACTGGTGACGGCAAGCTGTTTCGCGCCCGGCCGTGCACTCAGCTCGCCGGTATCCCGGTTCCACACCAGGCGGGGCCGGAACCCTGCGAAATCGTCGGAAGGATAGCGCCCGGCCAGCATGTCCAGCGTGGCATCGAACGCACTGCGCGGCAGATCGCGATACGGCGCCGCGCGCCGCACGCTGGCATACCAGTCCTCCACGTTCCACGGATCCATCGCAACCGCCGCCACGGTCTGCTGGGCCAGCACGTCCAGTGGATTGCGGGGCGGCGCGATGGCCTCGATGCGGCCGGCCAGCATGCAGTCAACGGCGACGGTGGCATCGACCAGGTCGCGCCGCGTTCGCGGATACACTTGCCCGCTGGAGATGCCACCGACCTGGTGACCCGCACGGCCAACCCGCTGCAGCGCGCTGGACACCGATGGCGGTGCGGCAACCTGGATGACCAGATCCACCAGGCCCATGTCGATGCCCAGTTCAAGGCTGGAGGTGGCCACCACGCACCGCAGCTCGCCGGATTTGAGCGCCTGTTCGATCTCGCCGCGCTGCTCCCTGGATACCGAACCATGATGCGAGCGTGCGATGAGTGGCGCAGCCCCCGTTGAACGGTTCGCCGTGCCGCCGTTGAAGGAACCGTAGTGTTCTGCGTGGGCGTCCCCTTCCCACGCGATGTCTGCAGCGCCGGCAGCGCCGGCAGCCAGGCGCTCGGCGTACAGCGCGTTGAGACGTGCGGTAAGCCTTTCCGCCACGCCCCGCGAATTGGCGAACACGATGGTGGAACGATGCTGCAGCACCTGGTCGAGGATGCTGGATTCCACATGCGGCCAGATCGAGCCGATGCGGTGTGGGGCGTCTCCCGTAGCGGCCGGGCCTGCATGCACCGGGATATCGGACATGTCTTCCACCGGCACCACGATCTTCATGTCCAGGTGACGGCGCGCCGGTGGATCGACCACGGTCACTGGCCGGTCACCGCCCAGGAACCTCGCCATCTCCTCTACCGGGCGCACGGTCGCGGACAGTCCGATGCGCTGCACGGGTGCGCGCAACAGGCTGTCCAGCCGCTCCAGGCTCAGCGTCAGATGGGTTCCGCGC
This sequence comes from Pseudomonadota bacterium, assembly GCA_023430045.1. Lineage (GTDB taxonomy): Bacteria > Pseudomonadota > Gammaproteobacteria > Xanthomonadales > Xanthomonadaceae > Stenotrophomonas. The sequence continues at coordinate 17,820 of JAEZCF010000100.1, forward strand.
TTGCTGTCCGCTACCGCATGGATCTCGTCGATGATGACCGTATGCACCTCGCGGAGTGTCTCGCGTGCCTTCGATGTCAGCATCAGGAACAACGACTCGGGCGTGGTGATCAGGATGTCCGGCGGACGGCGGACCAGCCGCGCCCTTTCGGCTGCGGAGGTATCACCGCTGCGGATGGCCACCGACAGCTCCACCACCGGATCGCCGCGACGCGCACGCTGTGCCATGACCCCCTGCAGCGGAATCTGCAGGTTGCGCTGCACGTCGGCCGCAAGGGCCTTGATCGGCGACAGGTACAGAACGCGTGTCTGCCTGCGGGACGGCTCTGCGGCGGCTTCATCAGTGCGCGCCTGCGCTTCACGTTCGCTGAAAAGCTGATCGATGGCCTGCAGGAAAGCAGCCAAGGTCTTGCCCGAGCCGGTGGGCGCGATGACCAGCGTGTGCCGGTGCTGGCTGATGGCGTTCCAGGCCTGCTCCTGCGCAGGCGTGGCAGCGGGAAACGCCGACGCGAACCAGGCACGGGTGGCAGGACTGAAGGTGCGTAGCGCAGGCAGGGTGGTCGTTGACGGCATGGAGCGATTATTACCTGCCGGCACGCAAGGCAAGGTCGTGAGGCCGGAACGCTGCAATGGGGTGTGGCTGTACCGCCGGCGTGCTCCCTGGCTGCTGCCGGTCGGAAACGGTCGAATGCTGCAAGCGGCGGGAGATTACCGCCATCGGTGGCACGGATGGCGCCCAGATGGATACGACGGAACTGTGCGGGGGTGCTCCCTCTCGCCGGCCGGCCAGCTAGTCCGCCAGCACCGTGGAAATCGCCTCGGTCAGCAGTTGGCGCAGGATGTCCGGCGCCAGCCCGGGATCACGCACGGCACGCATGGCCAGGCCCTCCACCAGTACACGCAGCAGCAACGTGCGCCGCTGCAGCCCCGCTTCGTCCACGGCGCGCCCCAAGGCGATATCGTGGTGGCGCAGCCATTCGGCGATGGCGGTGCTGGCCTGCCTGTCGTGCTGCCGCAGTACCTGTGCCACCACCGGGTCGCGATGCGCTTCGGCGGTGATTTCAGCGTACAGGGCCACATTCGCTATGGCGTTGCCCTGGCCCTGCAGAGTCTCGCCGATGGCCCACTGCTGGTAGCACCGCAGCAGGCCCTCCACCAGATCCGCCGACGCCGGCATATGGCCGATCGCATTCCTGTCATGGTCCAGCTGGCGTTCGATCAGCGCCAGGATCAGCGCCCGTTTGTTCGCGAAATAGCGATACATCAGCCCTTGGCTGATGTCCGCCGCCGCGGCGATTTCGCTGATGGAACCGGCATGGAATCCGCGGCTGATGAAACAGCGCTGCGCCGCATCCAGGATGCGCCTGCGCTGTGCCAGTGCATGGGCGTCGGCGTCCTCGGCAGGCACCGCATCGTTGTAAGCCTTTGGCGTCATTACATGTTTTGCAAGGCGGGATACGAACGGATAGTACGCCACCACCATGTGAATGAACGGTCATTCATCTGTCATTTTGCGAGCACAGACTGCGCCGGCCCCCACTTCCGTGACCCGCCCCGATGCGCCAGCTGTTTCCACCCCGTCACCTGTTGGCTCTTGCCATCGCCACCCTCCTGCCGGCGGTCGCCCACGCCGATGAAGCCGATATCGCCGCTGCCGCTGCCCGCGACGTGATCGCGCTGGACCAGGTCGTCGTCACGGCGCAGAAGCGCGCAACGAACCTGCAGGAGACACCGATTTCGGTCTCGGTGGTCGATGCCGAAGCGCTCAAGGACCGCAGTGCGATCTCGATCGGTAGCCTGGCCGACGGTTCGGTACCGTCGCTGCGGGTGAGCCCGTTCGCCACCCGCAGTTCCGCGCTGAACATCGGCATACGCGGTATCGGCGCCTCCGGCGATGCCAACCAGCCCGCACGCGATGCCGGCGTGGGCATCTATGTGGACGGGGTGTTCATGGGCCGCGCGCAGGGCCTGGGAAGCATGCTGTACGACGTTGAACGCATTGAAGTCCTGAAGGGCCCGCAGGGCACGCTGTTCGGCCGCAACACCGAAGGCGGCGCGCTGAGCATCGTCACCCGGCAACCTACCGGCGAGTTCGGCGGCACGGTCAGTGCCGGGGTGTCCAACTATGGCGGGCATACCACCGGCCTGCACCTGGACCTCCCGCGTCTGGGCGATGTCAGCTTCAAGATCGACGCGGTACAGGCCGAACGCGGCGGCACCACCGACAATCCGATGCGCGGCGAGCGCGACTTCAACAGCTATGACAAGCGCGGCGCACGGCTGAGCGCACTGTGGCAGCCCAGCGATGATTTCTCCGCGCTGTACGCGTTCGACCGTTCCTACGACGCAACCACGCCGTACCACACGCAGATCCTGGTACCGGGGCCGTACCTGAGTTCCGTGCAGAAAGCCGGCGCCAGCCAGGACAGGCGCAGTTCGGCAATCCTTGGCGGACCGCAGGAAGACAACATCGGCCGCACCAGCGGACACCTGCTCAATCTGGCCTGGACACTCAGCGATAATCTGGAACTGAAGTCCATCAGCTCCTACCGCGAGCTCACCCAGGGCCAGTTCGACATGGGGCTGGTGGATGCGATATCGGCCTATGGCGGCGCGAACACCCCCTTTGGCCGTTACAGTCTCGCGCAGGTCTACCAGCACCAGTACAGCCAGGAATTCCAGCTGATCGGCAACACCTCGCAGGTCACCTTCCTGGCCGGCGCGTTCTATTACCACGAGACCGCAGGCGACAACGCACAGACGCCGAACATGCTGCTGTGGGGCCCGGGCGGCGACAGCTACACGCTGAATCCGGCAACCAACCCGTTGAACCTGGCCAACGTCCGCATCGACCGCGCCAGCAAGGCATGGACCGACAGCCTGGGGCTGTTCGGGCAGGCCACCTGGACGCCGGCATCGCTGGAACGCCTGCACCTGACCGCAGGCGGCCGCTACACCCGCGATGACAAGAAGGGCAGCCTGTACACGGTGAACGGCGTGGCCACCGACCTGTCGTTCGATGATGCCTGGGGCCGCTTCGATCCGATGGTGAACATCGCCTACGACCTCAACGACAGCGCCATGGTGTATGCCAAATACAGCACCGGCTTCAAGGCGGGCGGCGCCAACTCGCGTTCCACCACCTACACCGCGTTCGCACCGGAAGAAGTGACCGCCTTCGAACTTGGCTTCAAATCGCAGTTCTGGGACAACCGCGCGCGCCTGAACCTGGCCGTGTTCGATTCAAAGATCGAGCACAAGCAGATGGACTTCTCGCTGCCGTTCGATCCGAACAGCGGCGAGACGCGCACCACCATGATCACTACCAATGCACTGAGCAACGGCAAATCGCGCGGCGCAGAGCTGGAGTTCAACGTGGTGCCGATGGACAACCTGACGGTGGGCCTCAACTACGCCTATACGAAAATAGATGCCCAGCATGCCGTCGACCCGTTCGGCGCCGGCGTGGAAGTCACCGTGCAGCCTCTGCTGGCACCCAGGAACGCCGGCAGCCTGTCGCTGGACTATCTGGTGCCCTTCGCCAACTTCTCGGCCCTGAAGTTCCACCTCGACGGCAACTGGTCCGATGGCTACTACACCAGCGAATACGACCAGATGCTCACCGACAGCTCCTTCGTGGTGAATGCCCGCGCCGCGCTGATCGACGTGCCACTCAACAACAACGGCGCCACGCTCGCCGTCTCGCTGTGGGCACGCAACCTGCTCGACGAAGAACACCTGTTCTACAAGATCAACAGCGTTCCGCTCGGCCAGAGCGGCATCTTCAACGATCCGCGCACCTATGGCGCGGACGTGACCATCCGATTCTGAAGCCCGTGGAGACCCCGATGAAGAACCAAAGCACGCAGATCGCCCTGGCCGTGGCGCTGGGCCTGTCGATGCTGGCCGGCACCGGCAGCGGCCTGGTCCACGCCGCGCAACCTGCCGTCCAGGCAGCGCCCGCAACAGCACCGGCGGGCAACGTACGCCCGGTCGAGGCCGACGCACAGCGCTTCATCCCGCTGCAGGGTGCGTGGAACACACGCAGCTTCGCCGGACTGCAGGGCACGCATGGCCCGGTGCCGGCCAGCGCGTTCGTGCGTACCGCCGACCTGGGACGCCTGACCGAAAGTGATCGCGATGCCCTGGCCGACGCTGGCGTGACGCTGGACATCGACCTGCGCACGGCGGACGAACAGACGCAGTCGCCGGACCTGCTGGCCAGTGATGAGCGCTTCGACTACCAGCGCATCTCGCTGATGGGTACCGAGAAGATGGACATGCAGAAGATGCTGCAATCCATGCCGGATTCACTGGGCGCTTCGTATGTGCAGTGGCTGCAGCACAGCCAGCCACAGTTCAAGCAGGTATTCCAGCGCATCGCAGCCGAACGCGAGGGCACCGTGCTGTTCCACTGCACCGCCGGCAAGGACCGCACCGGCATCATCGCCGGCCTGCTGCTGGATCTGGCAGGTGTCTCGAAGGCGGAGATCGTGCACAACTACGCGGTGTCCGCGCATTACCTTGAAGGCCAGCCGAAGGACAGCGCGATGAACACCCAGCTCATGGAGCTGATCAGGCAGCACCCGGAGATCAGGACGAAGATGGCCGGCCTGGCGGGCACGCCGCCGGAGAACATGGAAATGTTCCTGTCGGCGCTGCATGAGCAGTACGGCGGCGCAGAAGGCTACCTGAAGTCCATCGGCGTCAGCGAAGCCGAGATCCAGCAGTTGAAGGTGCGCCTGGGACAGGCGGGCTGAGCAGGCACAGCCGGCAGCATGGGCCGGGCCTGCGCCCGGCTCATTCCACCTGCGCGGACCGGTCGACGAACACCTGCTGGAACTCGTCCACGACCAGCTGTGCGAGCAATGCCCGCAACGCTGCCGCATGTTCCGGGCCAAGTGCCTGTTCAAATCCGGCCTGTGCAGCGGCCCACGCCCTCTCCGTCTCTGCCAGCTTTCGCTGGCCTGCATCGGTCAGCCGCACGCGCCGGCTGCGGCCGTCGTCAGGATCCTGCTCCAGCCGCAGCAGGCCCTCGCGCTGCAGCGGCTTGAGCGTGTGCGCCAAGCCGCCCCGGTCCATCACCAGCGCCTCGGCCAGCAGGCTGATGGACAGCGGGCCCGCACGACGCAGCTGCGCCAGGATTGCCCGCTGCGTGGTCTTCAGGCCACTGGGGGCCAGCGCATCATCGTAGAGCTGGGAAATGCGGCGTGATGCCTTGCGCAGCGCCGTGCAGTGGCAAGGGCCATCCGCCGGTGCGGGGAGAGGCGGTTTCTGGATATCCATGGCTTGGACCCAACGGAGTGCTTGCGCATTTTATCTGCATATGCTGATATAAATATACGTGCATATGCACTTATGTTGGAGGTCTGCCATGCCGTTCGTCCGCATCGATCTGCGCAGGGGAAAGGACGCCGCCTACCGCCAACAGGTTGCCCAAGCGGTATACGACGCTCTGTTGAGCGTCGGCGTGCCGGAGCGCGACCGCTTCCAGGCCATCAACGAATACGACGAAAGCAGCCTGATCTTCGACCCGACGTATCTGGGCATCCGCCGCTCGGCCGATTTCCTCGCCATCCAGATCACCTGGAATGAAGGCCGCAGCGTCGAGCAGAAACGCGCGCTGTACAGCGCCATCGCCAGCAACCTGCACACACGCGTGCAGCTGCGTCCGGAAGACGTCTTCATCAGCCTGGTGGAGGTCAGAAAAGAAAACTGGTCCTTCGGCAACGGCCAGGCGCAGTACGCGGACTGACATCGGCCAGCCGACGCGCCGACCCGCGCATCCCCTCGTTCAACCACCCCCTGGATTTCCACGATGATCCCCCACTACGATCCAGCCACCACGGCGCTGCTCTGCATCGATTTCTACAACGACTTCCTGAGCGAAGGTGGAAAGCTGCACCCGTGGATCAAGGAGCAGGCCGAAGAACTCAACCTGCTCGCGAACCTGCGGGCCATCGTCGCCCGCGCGCGCACTGCCGGCATCACTGTCGTCCACGTACCGCACCACCGCTGGGAAGCGCACGACCACGATGGCTGGCAGCACATGTCGCCCTATCAACAGGGCGCCATGCAGAACCAGATATTTGCCAAAGGCACCTGGGGCGGCAGTTTCCATGACGACTTTCCAGTGCAGCCGGGCGATGTACGAGTGACTGAGCACTGGGGTTCCAGCGGTTTTGCGAACACGGACCTGGAACATCAGCTGCGGCGCCGTGGCATACAGCACATCATCTGCATCGGGCTGATCGCCAACACCTGCCTGGAAGCCACTGGCCGCTTCGGCATGGAACTCGGCTTCCATGTCACGCTGGTTCGCGACGCCACCGCCGCGCGTACGGCGGAAGCCCTGCATGCGGCGCTGGACATCAATGGACCCACCTACGCGCACCAGATACTCACCACGGCGGAGCTGTTGCAGGCGATCCCGCCCCGCTCCTGAAACCTCGTGCGGTGTGTGCCGGCGACGCTTCCAACATGTCCAGGCGCTCTGGATGACGCGCCAGCGGTGCCATGGCCATGCGCTGGTACGTCGTTTGGCGTCTGTGTTCCGGGCCACAGGTGTGACACCGGCCATTACTCGCAACTGCAGCTTTGCCCATGTACGCAGGCATATGCCTCTGCGCAGCATGAGCGGGCCAGGTGACGCAGATCACCGGCCGGGATTGGCGTCCTGACAGATTATTGGATTTGCCTCTGTTTTGCCTTTGGGGCACGGCGGAGAATGCATGGCCTTGCCGGTTTCACGGCGGGCGATGTGCGGGGGTCTCTCGATCCGCCGGTTTTTCCAGTAATCCCCGGTACGCCAACCCGCATCGCCCGCCACCTCGCGCCCCGGCGCAGGTGGCCTTCCCTGCGAGGACCACCGGATGCAGCACGACTCCCTGAGCGAAAAGCGCCTGTACGCGTTGATCGGCGACACGATCTGCGATCTTCCTCCGCCGTTCCTTGAGAAGCTGGAAACCCTTCTGCAGCAGCAGCGCCTTGAAGCGGCCCGGCATGCACCGGAGGTGCTGACACTGATATCTCCGGAGACACGCCAGGACAACGAGCGCGAGCTGCGCGACGCGGCCGACCAGCGCTGGCGACGCACCGCCATCGTGTGCCGCCGCAGCCTGGAAAGCCTGAGCGCCATCCTGGAAATACTGGAAACCGCGCACGCCGATATTGCCGACGAACCCGATGGCCGGATGCTCGCCCCGCGCCTGGTGGAGGGGCTGATCATCGCTGGCCGGCGGCTGGCCGATACCACGCTGCAGACACTGGACGGGAGCTTCCGATGAATGGCGATGACACGCCGCCCGGGGACGCGGCGGAAGCGATGCTGACCGACGCCTCACAGCCCGCTGGCCGGCACCTCATGCGCCTGGTCTTCAGCCAGGACACGCCGGCACCGCGTCCGTGCAGGCGCCCGCGACCACAGCGGAGGCGGCGCAGCCGCTGCCCATTCTGCGGACCGATGGGATGGCGCGGCTGCCCGGGCACGCTGGCGGAGGGCAGCATTGGCGATGGCGCGGAAATGCCACCCATCTAGGCACCAGCTCCTGGGCCGGTATCCATTACGTAAGCAGAGTGGATATCCCGGGGTAGCGTTGCCTCCGTAAACCCCGATACCACAGCTGCCTGCAGGTACCTGCGCCGTGGCGCATCACCACCACGCCCAGATTCAAACATCCGCTTGAAACGCGTCAAACTTCGCCGAACTGGACAACATCTACGGGTTCCGCCAGACTGCCGCCCTTTCCCGTCGTTCGGTTCCCATGGCGAAACTGCTGGTCCTGCATGGCCCCAACCTCAACCTGCTCGGCACCCGCGAGCCGGGGGTCTATGGGCACACGACGCTGGCGGAGATCGACCAGGCGCTGCAGGCCCAGGCTGATGCAGCCGGGCACGCCATGCAAGCGCTGCAGTCCAACGCCGAACACACCCTGGTGGACCGCGTGCAGGCCGCGCGCACCGATGGCACGGCCTTCATCCTGATCAACCCGGCCGCGTTCACCCACACCTCCGTAGCGCTGCGCGATGCGCTGGCAGCGGTGGACGTGCCGTTCATCGAGATCCACCTGTCCAACCCGCACGCCCGCGAACCCTTCCGCCAGCACAGCTATTTCAGCGACAAGGCGGTCGGCGTCATCTGCGGCTTCGGTGCGGACAGTTACCGTTATGCGATGGACGCCGCGCTGCGGCACCTGTCCGCCGCCTGATTCACGATGGGGCGCGATGGCGCCCATTCCCAGACAGACCAAAAAAGAGGCCCTCATGGATCTGCGCAAAATCAAGAAGCTGATCGACCTGCTGGAAGAATCCAACCTGGCAGAGATCGAAATCAAGGAAGGCGAGGAATCCGTACGCCTGTCGCGCGCGCCGGTCGGCACGTTCGCGCAGATGGCCGCGCCGGCCCCGGCCGTGTACGCCGCGCCGGCCGCTGCTGCCGCGCCGATGCCGATGCAGTCGCCCACCGAAGCCTCCACCGGCGGCACCGCCAAGCCAGGCAACGCGCTGCCGGACGGCCACGTGGTGCGCTCGCCGATGGTCGGCACCTTCTACGCCTCTTCGTCGCCGGAAAAGCCGGCCTTTGTCAGCGTGGGCCAGCAGGTCAAGGAAGGCGAGACCCTGGCGATCATCGAAGCGATGAAGATGTTCAATCCGATCGAAGCGGATGCGTCGGGCACCATCGTCGCCATCCTCGGCGAAAACGGCCAGCCGGTGGAGTTCGACCAGCCGCTGTTCGTGATCGGCTGAGGGGCAGGCCATGCTCGATAAAGTCGTCATTGCCAACCGAGGGGAAATCGCGCTGCGCATCCTGCGCGCGTGCCACACCCTGGGCATCCGCACGGTGGCCGTACATTCCACGGTCGACCGCAATCTCAAGCACGTGGCCATGGCCGATGAGTCGGTCTGCATCGGCCCGGCACCGTCGTCGGACAGCTACCTCAACATCCCCGCGCTCATCGCCGCGGCGGAGGTCACCGACGCGCAGGCCATCCACCCCGGCTACGGTTTTCTCTCCGAGAACGCCAACTTCGCCGAGCGCGTGGAAGAATCCGGCTTCATCTTCATCGGCCCCAAGGCCGACACCATCCGCCTGATGGGCGACAAGGTGGAAGCGATCCGTGCCATGAAGGCCGCCGGCGTGCCGTGCGTGCCCGGCTCGGGCGGTCCGCTGGGCGATGACATCGTCGCCAACACCAAGATCGCCCGCGAGATCGGCTACCCGGTCATCATCAAGGCGGCCGGCGGCGGCGGTGGCCGTGGCATGCGCGTGGTGCATGCCGAGGCATCGCTGAAGACCTCCATCGAGACCACCAAGAGCGAGGCCAAGGCCGCGTTCGGCAATGGCGAGGTCTACATGGAGAAGTTCCTGGAAAATCCGCGCCATGTGGAAATCCAGGTGCTGGCCGATGGCCAGGGCAATGCCATCCACCTGGGCGAACGCGACTGTTCCATGCAGCGTCGTCACCAGAAGGTGGTGGAAGAAGCGCCGGCGCCGGGCATCACCCCGGAACTGCGCGAGCAGATCGGCAAGGTGTGCGTGGAAGCATGCATCCGCATCGGCTACCGCGGTGCCGGCACCTTCGAATTCCTGTTCGAGGACGGCCGCTTCTACTTCATCGAAATGAACACCCGCGTGCAGGTGGAACATCCGGTCACTGAAATGGTCACGGGCATCGACCTGGTGGTGGAGCAGCTGAAGATCGCGGCCGGCCAGAAGCTGTCCATCAAGCAGAGTGATGTGGTGCTGCATGGCCATGCCATCGAATGCCGCATCAATGCCGAGGACGCGGAAACCTTCGTGCCCAGCCCGGGCCTGATCACCGGCTTCCATGCCCCAGGTGGCCCCGGCGTGCGGGTGGATACGCACATCTATTCCGGCTACCGCGTGCCGTCGAACTACGATTCGATGATCGGCAAGCTGATCGTGCATGGCCCGGACCGCGAAACCGCCATCGCACGCATGCGCGTGGCGCTGAGCGAGCTGGTGGTGGAAGGCATCAAGACCAACGTGGCCCTGCAGCAGCGCATCATGCGCGACAAGGGCTTCCAGGCCGGTGGGCAGAACATCCATTACCTGGAAAAGCGTCTGGCCGAACGCAAGACAAAATCGATTGCGTTGACCTGATCCGAAGAAGGTGACGACCAACGGTCGTCACCTTCTCGTCAAACCCGTCCCCTTTTGGCCGCCCCCACCCTTTTAGCGGTGTTCGGCGGGGATCTGGCTGCCCGGCACCGGGCGCACGCCGTTGGGCGAGGAAGGATCCACAATCATCATGGTTTCCGTGGAGCCATCCGGCCACACCACCTGGAAGGTACTGCCGGCCGGCAGCGACGCGAACGACATGCCGGTCTGCGCGCGGTACACCGCAGCGACCTGGCTGGCGCCGGCGCTGCGTGCATCCACGCTGGAGTCCACCTTGGTCAGTTCCACGGTGGACAGGCGTCGGTAGCGGTCTTCCTGCGTATCGATCATCAACAGGCCGACCGCACCCGCCGAATAGGCGACAAACAGCGCCACCCAGAACCAGAATTTCGCCCCATGCAGGATTCGACGGTACTTCATCGTCTTTCCCTCTTTCCAATCAATCGCTCGACCCATTCGGTCATTTTCTCAGCACCCTGCCGCGATACCGCAGCGTCATAAACGAAATCAGTGAAATCCTGGCCGGCATCGTCGGAGCAGATGCCGCCATTGGCGCAGAAGCTGTTCATCAGCACGCTGTCGGCACCGCACGGCATGCCCAGCTCGCAGGCCGCCACGCGCCACGCCAGTTCGCTCAGCGCTTCGCCAGCCACCATGCCGGTCATCGCGCGGTCACCCGATGCGCGCAGCCCCATTGCGGGCGCCAATGCCATGTAGGCCTCGGGATCGTGCGAATCCCGTACACGCTCCACCAGCCCGCGCCGATACGATTCATCGTTCTGGAGCGGCTGGCCGTCAGCGAACATCGAAGCTTCTGCCGCCAGGTTGCCGTCCTGCGCAGCCTGTCGACGCTGCTGGAAAACCAGCCGGTAACCCAGTCCATCGCTGCTCACGAAACCGCCACAGCGCGTCGCCACCCGCTGGCGCGCATCGGCCATCGCGGTAGACGTACCTTCGCCCATGCCGGCCAGTACCTGGTTGTCCAGCTGGTAACCACCGGGATCATTCGCGTACGTGCTGCAGTAGTCATACACGCGGCTCAGCATCCAGCGCGCTTCGACGTTGCCGGCATCGGCCTGCCAACGCAGCCGCTGCGCGTACGCAAACAGGTCGGTGTTGCCTTCGATGTCGGCACGGATGTCCAGCGGAAGGCCGGACGGAAGCGCATCACGCAGGGATTCAGTCGCAAGCCGACGTGCCAGCGCGGAAGGTATCGCGGCGGCGGTGGATGCATCCTGGCTGGCCAGCTGCATGTCCGTACCCACGCCTTCTGACGCGGGCGTGGCGGAATGACCCAGATGCCCGCCCATGCGCATGCCTGCCGCGCCGAGCAATGCCACGGCAGGCACCACCAGAAGCCAGGTTTTCAGGGCAGGGACGGACGCCATAGGGTCTGTGACACACAAGGCAAGGCAGCGATTCTAGCAAGCTGTCACAACGCTGCATGAACGGGTCTTCCTGCGTCTCACCGTGCATGGAGATAACAGCGGATGCCCGGATGGTCTAGCATTCCCTTCTTTGCCGGATGAAGTCTTCCCGCCATGCCGTTCCTGGAAATCACCCTGCGCTGCACCGAAGCCACCCAGCCCCGCTACGAGAACGCGCTGGAGGATGTCGGCGCGCTGGCGGTGACCCTGCTTGATGCCGAGGCCGACACGAGCAACGAGCAGGCGATCCTGGAACCGGGCGTGGGTGAAACGCCGATGTGGGACACCCTGGTGCTGAGCGCGCTGTTCCCGCATGACGCCGATGGACTGGTGCTGCTGGCCGCGCTGGAAGCCTTCGATGCCGATCTGGACTGGTCTTCGGCCACCTTCCGTGCCGTACAGGACGAAGACTGGGAACGCGCCTGGCTGGACCAGTTCGAACCGCTGTCCTTCGGCGAACGCACGTGGATCGTGCCATGGAATCACGAACTGCCGGAGGCCGCACAGGCCGCCGACGCCGCCGTGGTGAGGCTGGATCCTGGCCTGGCGTTCGGTTCCGGCACTCACCCGACCACCGCGCTGTGCCTGCGCTGGCTGGACGGGCTGGCCGGCGAAGGCGTGCTGCAGGACCAGCGCGTGCTCGATTTCGGCTGCGGCTCGGGCATCCTCGCATTGGCCGCGTTGAAGCTCGGCGCCGCCGAAGCCATTGGCGTGGACAATGACCCCCAGGCACTGATCGCCACCGCCGACAATGCCGAACGCAATGGCGAGCTGGCGCGCATGCATGTGTACCTGCCGCAGGACGAGCCGGTGGCGACGTACCCGATCGTGGTGGCCAACATCCTCGCCTCGGCACTGGATGCGCTGGCCGAACTGCTGGCCGCGCGCGTGGCGGCCGGTGGGCGCATTGCCCTGTCGGGCATCCTGCATGGGCAGGAAGGCGAACTGCTGGCACGCTATTCGGCCTGGTTCGACGATCTGCAGGCCACCCAGGATGGCGACTGGATGCGCATCACCGGCGTACGCCGCGCCTGAGCCGAACGTGGTTGAATAGCCACTGGATCCACGCCCGCAGCCTGCATGCCCGATTCCACGCCACCGCGTCGCCCCATCGCCACCTTCCTGCGGCCCGCCCCCGGGGACTCCCCCGATGGCGAAAGCGATGGCGCGCGCGCGCCTGCGACAGACGGGATCGATGCCATCGCGGGCGATGAACGCATCGCCGATACCCGGCCGGAAACGACACCCGAAGGTGCTCTGCCCGAACCGGTAGCGCCGGTTGCGATTGCCGATGCCGCGGCGCCGGCGGCGCGTTCCGCGCACGAACCCGTTTTCCTGCGCAGGTCGACCCCGTCGCTGCCTGCGCCACGCTGGCAATGGCTGGCGGTCGCCGGTCTGGTCCTGCTGCTCGTCCTGCAGGTCGCGCTCGCCGACCGGGCGCGACTGGCTGCCGATGCCGGCACGCGGCCGTGGGTCGCCGGCCTGTGCAGCGTGCTGGGCTGCTCGCTGCCGGCCTGGCGGGAACCGTCGGCCTTCACGATGACCAGCCGCGATGTGCGTCCGGTGCCTGGCCACGCCAGCACCCTGCAGGTCCGCGCAAGCCTCCGCAACGATGCACGCTGGGCACAGGACTGGCCGACGCTGCGCCTTTCGCTGTCCGACGCCGATGGCCGGGTGATCGGCACCGGCGTGTTCAAGCCAGCCGACTACCTGGGCGCGCAGGCGGCGCAGGCCACACCGCTGGAGCCCGGCCAGAGCGCGCAGATCGCCTTCCGGGTCCGCGAGCCGGCGGCCTCCACCGTCGCGTTTACTTTCGAGTTCATGTAGGCGCGAAGCGTGCGCCGGAGCCGTGCAGGCCCGCCCGGCTCGCGCTAGACTGACGGCCACCACTTTCTTCGCCAGCGCCGTTCGGCGCGGCCATCAGATCGGGATTTCCATTGAACGCAGTGCTCTCTCGCCCTGACGCCAGTCGTGGCGCTACGCGGCCTCCGCTCCGCGAACATGTCGCGCAGTCCGTCCGCCGCTACCTGCGCGACCTGGATGGCTGCGATGCGGACGATGTCTACGAGATCGTGCTGCGCGAGATGGAAATCCCGTTGTTCGTGGAAATGCTGAACCACTGCGAAGGCAACCAGAGCCGCGCGGCCGCGATGCTGGGTATCCACCGCGCCACCCTGCGCAAGAAGCTCAAGGAATACGGCATCACCGCGTGACCGGTCTGCGCCCCGCGTAGAGCGGGGCTCTGCCCTGCTGCCTTTCGCGCTGCGCGCTGTTGCCGAGCATGGCTCGGCACTACCAAGGCATTTCCCCGGCCGCACGGCCTGCACTATCGGCCCCCGCCTGCTGCCGATACGGCATCACCGCGTAGAGCGGGGCTCTGCCCCGCTGCGTGATGATGCCTCAGCCGGGCAGAGCCCGGCGCTACGTGACCTGCACAGCCGGGCAGAGCCCGGCTCTACGCGAAGCACCGCGAAGCGGCCGCACGGCCTACAATATCGGCCCCGCCTGCTGCCGTTGATGCCCTGCTCCCATGAGTGCCGACCTGCTGCCCGTTCGCCGGGCCCTGCTTTCCGTTTCCGACAAGACCGGCCTGGTCGAACTGGCCACCGCGCTGTCCGCACGTGGCGTGGAGCTGCTTTCCACCGGCGGCACCGCCAAGGCGATCCGCGATGCCGGCCTGCCGGTGAAGGACGTCGCCGACGTCACCGGCTTCCCCGAAATGATGGACGGGCGGGTCAAGACGCTGCACCCGAAGGTGCATGGCGGCCTGCTCGGCCGCGCCGGTACCGATGACGCGGTGATGGCCGAACACGGCATCGGCGCCATCGACCTGCTGGTGCTGAACCTGTATCCGTTCGAATCGGTCACTGCCAAGGCTGACTGCACCCTGGCCGACGCCGTGGAGAACATCGATATCGGCGGCCCGGCCATGCTGCGTTCGGCAGCGAAGAACTTCGCCCGTGTCGCCGTGGCGACCGATCCGTCGCAGTACGCCGAGCTGCTGGCTTCCCTTGAAGCCAACGATGGCCAGCTGTCGGCAGCCATCCGCTTCGCCTTCTCGGTGGCCGCGTTCAACCGCGTCGCCCAGTACGACGCAGCGATCAGCAACTATCTTTCCGCCGTGACCTCCACCGCCGCAGCCGTTCCCGCACGCGGCGAGTTCCCGGCGCAGATGAACTCAAGCTTCGTGAAGGTGATGGACCTGCGCTACGGCGAGAACCCGCACCAGAGCGGCGCGTTCTATCGCGACCTGTATCCGGTGCCGGGCACGCTGGCCACCTTCCAGCAGCTGCAGGGCAAGGAACTGAGCTACAACAACCTGGCCGATGCCGATGCGGCGTGGGAATGCGTACGCCAGTTCGACGCGCCGGCCTGCGTGATCGTCAAGCATGCCAACCCGTGCGGCGTGGCCGTCGGTGCGGGCAACGGCGATGCCTACGAGCTGGCCTATGCCACCGACCCGACCAGCGCCTTCGGCGGCATCATCGCCTTCAACAAGCCGCTCGATGCGGCCACCGCGCAGGTGATCCTGGACCGCCAGTTCGTTGAAGTGCTGATCGCGCCGGACTACGAGCCTGCCGCCCTGGAGTACGCCACGAAGAAGGCCAATGTGCGCGTGCTGCGCATCCCGCACGGCGATGGCCTGAACAACTTCGACAGCAAGCGGATCGGCTCCGGCCTGCTGCTGCAGTCGTCGGACAACCGCGGCATGAGCCGTGATGAACTGAAGGTGGTCAGTGCACTGGCGCCGACGGACAAGCAGTTCACCGACCTGCTGTTCGCCTGGAAGGTGGCCAAGTTCGTGAAGTCCAATGCAATCGTCTATGCAAAGGACAATCGCACCATCGGCGTGGGCGCCGGGCAGATGAGCCGCGTGTATTCCGCGCGCATCGCCGGCATCAAGGCGGCCGATGCGAACCTGGTAGTCGAGGGTTCGGTGATGGCCTCCGATGCGTTCTTCCCGTTCCGCGATGGCATCGATGCGGCCGCCGCCGCCGGCATCAAGGCCGTGATCCAGCCGGGCGGTTCCATGCGCGATGCCGAAGTGATCGCCGCGGCTGATGAGCATGGCATCGCCATGGTGTTCACTGGCGTACGCCACTTCCGGCATTGATGGACGGGGCCCTGCCCCGGTAGAGCCGACCCAGGGTCGGCTGCCTTCTGATCCCCTTCGAGATGCAGATACCATGAAACTCCTCGTCATCGGCTCCGGCGGCCGCGAACACGCCCTGGCATGGAAGCTGGCCCAGTCTCCACGCGTCACTGAAGTGATCGTGGCGCCGGGCAATGCCGGCACCGCCAGCGAGGACAAGTGTCGCAACGTCGCGGTCAAGGTCACCGACATCGATGGCCTGCTCACGCTGGCGCAATCCGAAGGCATCGCGCTGACCGTGGTCGGCCCGGAAGTGCCGCTGGTGGCCGGTGTGGTGGACCGTTTCCGCGAAGCGGGCCTGCGCATCTTCGGCCCCACCGCCGCCGCCGCACAGCTGGAAGGCAGCAAGGCCTATGCGAAGGAGTTCCTTGCGCGCCACGGCATTCCCACCGCGTTCTACGCGGTTCACAGCGAGGTGGACGCCGCGCTGGCGTATGTCCGCGGGAAGGGTGCGCCGATCGTGGTCAAGGCCGATGGCCTGGCCGCCGGCAAGGGCGTGATCGTGGCAATGACGCTGGAAGAGGCCGAGCACGCGGTGCGCGACATGCTGTCGGGCAATGCCTTCGGCGATGCCGGTGCGCGCGTGGTGATCGAGGAATATCTGGAAGGCGAGGAGGCCAGCTTCATCAGCATGGTCGACGGCACCACCGCGCTGCCGATGGCCACCTCGCAGGACCACAAACGCGTGGGCGACGGCGATACCGGCCCCAACACGGGCGGCATGGGCGCGTACTCGCCGGCGCCGGTGGTCACGCCCGAGGTGCATGCGCGGATCATGCGCGAGGTGGTGGAGCCGACCGTGGCCGGCATGGCCGCCGACGGCGCCACGTTCACCGGCTTCCTTTACGCCGGGCTGATGATCGACGCCAGCGGCGCGCCCAAGGTGATCGAGTTCAACGTGCGCTTCGGCGACCCGGAAACCCAGCCGGTGATGCTGCGCCTGCAGTCGGACCTGCTGGAACTGGTCGAGGCGGCGATCGACGGCCACCTGCACGAGGTGGAAGCGAAGTGGGATCCGCGCCCCTCGCTGGGCGTGGTGATGGCCGCGCGGCCGTATCCGGAGTCGCCGGTCACCGGCGAGGTGATCACCGGACTGGATGCGGTGCCGGGCGATGTCGAAAACGGCGATGCCAAGGTGTTCCATGCCGGCACCGCGCTGGATGCGCAGGGCCAGGTGGTCAGCGCCGGCGGCCGGGTGCTGTGCGTGACCGCGCTGGGCGACAGCGTGGCCCAGGCACAGCAGCGCGCGCATGCCGGCGTGGACGCGATCCACTGGGACAGCGCCTTCCACCGCCGCGACATCGGCTGGCGCGCGATCGCGCGCGAGCAGGGCCACTGAGCCATGGCAGGTCGCGTCGACCCGTTCCGCGCGATCGCCATCAGCCAGCTGGCCCGTGCGCTGGAAGCCGGCGGCCGCTCCGTGGTGCACATGGAGTTCGGCCAGCCGTCCACCCCGGCGCCGGCCGCGGCGCTGGCGGCGGTGCGGCAGGCCCTGGACCGCGACCCGCCCGGCTACTGGGAAAGCACGCCGCTGCGCGAGCGCATCGGCCGCTACTACCGCGAGCAGCACGGCGTGGACGTGGACCCGGCGCGCATCCTGCTCACCTGCGGCGCCTCCCCGGCGCTGCTGCTGGCCCTGCTGTGCCGCTTCCAGCCCGGTGACCGCATCGCCTTCGCCCGGCCCGGCTACATCGCCTACCGCAACACCACCGTGGCCGCACACATGCAGCCGGTGGAGATCGGCTGCGGCCCGGAAAGCCGCTACCAGCTCACCGCGGCGGCGATCGCCGCGCTGGACCCGCCACCGGCCGGGGTGATCCTGGCCAGCCCGCCCGAGCCGATCACCGCGGTGTAGAAC
>JAEZCF010000150.1 GCA_023430045.1 Pseudomonadota bacterium
TTTTCGGTTGTTCCGGCTGGAGCAGAGCCCCCTTTTTGTTCACGGGGGCGCGCCAACGGCGCGGGTATAAGGAAACATGCGCGGACTGATTCAACGTGCCGAAGGCACGTTGAATCAGTTCCAGCTCAATACCACCTTGCCGGCCTTGCCTTCTTCCATCAGGTCGAAGCCCTTCTGGAATTCGTCCACCGGCAGCTGATGGGTCAGCACCTTGCCGAGCGGGAAGCCGGACAGCACCAGCTGGGTCATCTTGTACCAGGTCTCGTACATCTTTCGGCCGTAGATGCCCTGCACGGTCAGGCCTTTGAAGATGATCTTGTCCCAGTCGCAGCCGGCACCCTTGGGCATGATGCCCAGCATCGCGATCTTGCCGCCGTGGTACATGCAGTCGAGCATGTCGTTGAAGGCACGCGGGTTGCCGCTCATTTCCAGGCCCACGTCGAAACCTTCCATGTGCAGGTCCTTCATCACGTCCTTGAGGGACGTGTTGGCGACGTTGACCACACGGGTGGCGCCCATGTCCGCCGCCAGCTTCAGGCGGAAGTCGTTGACATCGGTGACCACCACGTTGCGTGCGCCGATGTGCTTGCAGATGCCGGCGGCGATGATGCCGATCGGACCGGCGCCGGTGATCAGCACGTCTTCGCCGATCACGTTGAACTCCAGCGCGCAGTGCGCGGCATTGCCGTAAGGATCGAAGAACGCGGCCAGCTCCGACGGAATCTGGTCCGGGATGGGCCACAGGTTGCTGGCCGGCATCACCATGTATTCGGCGAACGCGCCGTTGACGTTGACGCCGATGCCGACGGTGTTCGGGCACAGGTGCGGGCGGCCGCCGCGGCAGTTGCGGCAGTGGCCGCAGACGATGTGGCCCTCGGCGGACACGCGCTGGCCGACCTCGTAGCCGGTGACCGCGCTGCCCAGGGCGGCGATGCGGCCGACGAATTCATGGCCAATGGTCAGGCCGGGCGTGATGGTGCGCTGGCTCCATTCGTCCCACAGGTAGATGTGCAGGTCCGTACCGCAGATGGCGGTCTTTTCCAGCTTGATCAGCACGTCGTTCGGGCCGGGGGTCGGGACCGGCACTTCCTCCAGCCAGATGCCCTTGGCGGCTTCGCGCTTGACCAGGGCCTTCATTGTTTGTGCCATCGCGGGAGAACTCACAGGGGAAAGAGGCGCGGATTATAAGTCCGATGACTGCTTCGCCATGCTGCGCTGCGGGCGCCGCCGGGCTCCATCCGGCGAAAGCCATGACTTCCGGGGTTCCTGTCGGAGCGGGGGGGCGGGCTAGAATCGACAGTTCCATTCACGGGGGTCGCTCCATGCGCTCGAACCTGCTTGCATTTTCCATCGTCGCCAGCCTTGGCCTGGTCCAGGTCGCCCATGCCGCCGAGGGCATGTGGGTGCCCCAGCAGCTGCCGGAAATCGCCGGGCCGCTGCAGAAGGCCGGGCTCAAGCTGTCGGCCGAGCAACTGGCCGACCTGACCGGCGACCCGATGGGCGCGGTGGTCGCGCTGGGTGGCTGCACCGCCAGCTTCGTGTCCCCGCAGGGCCTGGTGGTCACCAACCACCACTGCGCCTATGGTGCCATCCAGCTCAACTCCACTGCCGAAAAGAACCTGATCAAGGACGGCTTCAACGCCCCGAAGACCAGCGACGAGCTCAGCGCCGGCCCCAATGCACGCGTCTACGTGCTCGACCAGATCACCGACGTCACCGCCCAGGCGAAGGCGGCCATCGCCGCAGCAGGCAGGGATCCCCTGGCGCGTACCCGCGCCCTGGAGGCCTTCGACAAGTCGCAGGTGGCGGCCTGCGAAGCCGACGCCGGCTTCCGCTGCCGCCTGTACAGCTTCTCCGGCGGCAATACCTACCGGCTGTTCCGCAACCTGGAAATCAAGGACGTGCGGCTGGTCTACGCGCCCCCGGGCAGCGTCGGCAAGTTCGGCGGCGACATCGACAACTGGATGTGGCCGCGCCACACGGGTGATTTCTCGTTCTACCGTGCGTATGTCGGCAAGGACGGCAAGCCCGCGCCGTTCTCTGCCGACAACGTGCCGTACCAGCCCAAGCACTTCCTGAAGTTCGCCGACCAGCCGCTGGGCGCGGATGACTTCGTGATGGTTGCCGGCTATCCGGGCCGTACCAACCGCTATGCGCTGGCACGCGAGTTCGACGAAACCGCCAGCTGGACCTACCCGACCATCGCCCGTCATTACACCGCGGTGCTGAAGCTGATCGAGGATGCCGGCAAGGCCGATCCGGACATCAAGGTGAAGTACGCCGCCACCGCTGCCGGCATGAACAACGTGGCCAAGAACTATGCCGGCCAGCTGGAAGGCTTCCAGCGCATCGACGCGGCCGGCCAGAAGCAGGCCGAAGAAGCGGCCGTGCTGGCCTGGCTGAAGAAGCAGGGCACCGCCGGCAAGCCGGCGCTCGCAGCGCATGACCAGCTGATCAAGCATCTGGAGGCCAGCAAGGCGACCCGCGAGCGCGACCTGTTCGTAGGCCAGTTCAACAATACCTCCGCTGTCAGCGCCGCCATCACGCTGTACCGCCTGGCCATCGAACGCAGCAGCCCCGATGCCGAGCGCGAGTCCGGCTACCAGGACCGCGATCTGCCGACCATCGAGGGCGGCGTGCGGCAGATGGAGCGCCGTTACGTGGCCAGGATGGACCAGCAGCTGCAGCAGTACTGGCTGAACCAGTACATTGCGCTGCCGGCCGCGCAGCGCGACAACGAGGCGCTGAACCAGTGGCTGGCGGGCAGCGATGCCTCGGCCGTCAATGCGCTGGTCACCAAGCTGGGCGGAACCGGATTGGGCAGCCTGGACGAGCGCCTGAAGTGGCTGAAGGCCGACCGTGCGGCGTTCGAGGCCAGCAGCGATCCGGCCATCCAGTACGCGGTGGCGGCGATGCCTGCACTGCTGCAGCAGGAGGAGCAGAAGAAGATCCGCGAAGGCGAATCGCTGACCGCCCGCCCGCTTTACCTGCAGGCGCTGGCTGACTACAAGAAGAGCCAGGGTGAGTTTGTGTACCCGGATGCCAATCTGTCGCTGCGCATCACCTTCGGCAACGTGATGGGCTACGAACCGAAGGACGGCGTGGCGTACACCCCGTTCACCACGCTGGAAGGCGTGGCCGCCAAGGAGACCGGCGCCGACCCGTTCGATTCGCCGAAGGCCCTGCTGGACGCAGTCAAGGCCAAGCGCTACGGCGGTCTGGAAGACAAGCGGATCGGCTCGGTGCCGGTGAACTTCCTGTCCAACCTGGATATCACCGGTGGCAACTCCGGTTCGCCGGTGCTGGACGCGCACGGCAAGCTGGTCGGCCTGGCCTTCGACGGCAACTGGGAATCGGTCAGCTCCAACTGGGTGTTCGACCCGATCATGACCCGCATGATCGCGGTGGACAGCCGGTACATGCAGTGGATCATGCAGGAAGTGGCGCCCGCGCCGCAGCTGCTGAAGGAACTGAACCTGGCGAAGTAACCGCCAGGTTCTGGCAGCGCCGACCCCAGGGTCGGCGGGTTGGAAAAGCGGTGACGACCAACGGTCGTCACCCACAACGGCTACAGGACGCCCCATGGCCAGGCCCGTGGGGCAGTCCAGTGCGGCGCGGCGCGGTATCATGCCCGTCCCGCGCGTTTTCACAGTACGCAAATGAAACGCCCGGGCGACTCCTCCCCCAGGACCCGACTCCCGCATGCGCATCCTGCTTGCCCGCCATGGCGAAACGCCGTGGAATGCCGAAGGCCGTTATCAAGGCCAGATCGATATCCCCCTGTCGCCCATCGGAGAAGCCCAGGCGCAGGCCCTTGGCAAGCGCCTTGAATCGGTGGACATCACCCGCGCGGTGGCCTCGCCGTTGTCCCGTGCGCAGCGCACCGCGCAGCTGGCTCTTGGCGAGCATCGCGCCGGCATGCTGCAGACCGAGCCGGAACTGCAGGAAATCGCCCACGGCGAATGGGAAGGCCTGTTGGCCAGCGAGATCCACGAGAAGGACCCATCGCGCCTGCGCGCCTGGCGCGAAGAACCGGATACCGTGCTGATGCCCGGTGGCGAATCCCTGCGGCTGGTGCTGGACCGCAGCTGGCGTGGCCTGATACGCGCCGCCGACGGCCTTGGCGAGGACGACACGCTGCTGGTGGTCGCCCATGACGCCGTGAACCGGGTGATCCTGTGCAAGGTGCTGGGCCTGCCCATCAGCCGGTTGTGGACCTTCCGCCAGGCACCCACCACGCTCAACCTGCTGGAAGGGCCGGACCTGGAACAACTGGAAGTGGTGCGCCTGAACGACTGCGCCCACCACACCCCGTTCTTTGGCGAAGCCAAGCACCGCGCCCTCTGACCGAACCGCTGCATACGGACGTTCCACCGTGACCGAGA
Organism: Pseudomonadota bacterium; assembly: GCA_023430045.1. Classification (GTDB taxonomy): domain Bacteria; phylum Pseudomonadota; class Gammaproteobacteria; order Xanthomonadales; family Xanthomonadaceae; genus Stenotrophomonas. The sequence goes on from JAEZCF010000150.1 coordinate 4,386, forward strand.
CTCCCACCACCCTGGCCGACTGGCTCACCTTCATCGAGCGACAGCATCCGGCGACCATCGACATGGGCCTGGACCGTGTCCGCCATGTGGCCACGGCCATGGGCCTGCAGTCGCCGGCCGGGCGCACCATCACCGTGGGCGGCACCAACGGCAAGGGCTCCACGGTCGCCTTCATCGAGGCCATCGCCCGGGCCGCCGGTTGGAAGGTGGGTGCCTACACCTCGCCGCACCTGCTGCGTTACAACGAACGCGTGCGCATCGACGGGGAAGAAGCCAGCGACGACGCACTGGTGGCGGCATTCGCTGCCGTGGAAGCGGCGCGCGGGGACACCACGCTGACCTATTTCGAGTACGGCACGCTGGCCGCGCTGCGCCTGTTCGCCGATGCCGGATTGGACCTGGCGGTACTGGAAGTCGGCCTGGGCGGGCGCCTTGACGCGGTCAACATCATCGACGCGGACGTGGCGGTGATCACCACCGTGGACATCGACCACGCGGATTGGCTGGGAGAGGACAGAGAAGCCATCGGCGCCGAGAAGGCCGGCATCATCCGCGGCTGGAAGCCGGCCGTGCTGGGCGAGATCGATCCACCTTCCAGCGTGCTGCGACGGGCCTATCTGGTCGGAGCCAATGCCATCCGCGCGGGCAGCGATTACTTCTGCGAACCCATCGACGCGCACTGCTGGCGCTGGCGCGATGTGGCGCTGCGCATGGAACTGCCGGTGCCCGCACTGGCCGGACCGGTGCAGCTGGCCAATGCCGGTGCGGCGGTTGCGGCGCTGCGCGCGCTGGACCGGCCGGTTCCGCGCAGCGCCTATGCCGCAGGCATCGCAGCGGCGCGCCTGGCCGGGCGCCTGCAGCGTTTCCAGCACGACGGCGTGGACGTGCGGGTGGATGTCGGGCACAACCCGCAGGCCGCCCAGGCACTGGCGCGCGCGCTGGACGCCGAACCGGTGCCCGGCCGTACCCTGGCGGTGTACGCAGCGTTGCAGGACAAGGACGCGGTCGGCGTGGTGCAGGCGTTGGACGGTGTGGTGACGGAATGGACACTGGCCGGGCTGGAGGGACAACGCGGGCAGGATGCCGCGGCATTGGCCGTGCGTCTGTCCGGCACGGGGGCCGCCGGCGCGGTTCAGGCCGATACGGTGGAACAGGCCCTGCAGGCCGCCATGGCGGCGGCACGGCCGGGAGACCGCCTGCTGGTGTTCGGTTCCTTCCATACCGCCGCACAGGCGCTGCAGTGGCTGAAGGATCCGGCCTGATCCTGTTCATCCATTACCCACGCTGTCCGGCACGGCATCCGTATAATCAATGGCAGTTCCCACCTGCTGCCTGCCAACCGTGGATACGTCCTTGAAGCAACGTTTGATCGGAGCCATCGTGCTGGTGGCGCTGGCCGTGATTTTCCTGCCGATGCTGGTCACCGGACCGGCACGCAACAGTTCGGCCGACAGCGTATCCATCAATGTGCCGGACGCGCCGGCCAATGCCCAGTTCGAAACCCGCGAACTCCCGCTGGCGGTTCCGGCGGGCGGCGCCACCGGTCTCCAGGGCGCCGCGTCCCCGGTGCAGGAAACAACCGCCACAGCGGCACCGGCAGCCACCGATGGCGAAGGCCCGGGCGCGGCAGCGGGCAACTATGCGGTGACCTTCGGCGCCTATGCCAGCCAGGCCGATGCCGATGCGGTGATCTCCTATCTCAAGGGGGCACAGCTGCCCGGCTTCGCCGAACCGGCCACTCTCAACGGCCGCCAGGCATGGCGTGTCCGCGTCGGTCCGTTTGCCGATCGCGCGCAGGCCGAAGCCGCACGGCTGCAGGCTGTGAAGATCCGTAGCGATGTGAAGGCCGAAGTGGTCACCCTGGATGCCAGCGACGACCGCCAGACCGCTGCGACCCAGGCTCCCGCCGCAGCGGCTACGGTTACCCCGGTGGCAGCCAATCCGGTGCAGACGCAGCCCCTGCCGGCCACCACCACGCCGCGTCCGGAACCTGCGAAGCCCGAACCGGCCAAGCCGGAACCCAAGCCCGTGCAGGTCGTCGCCAAGCCCGAGACCAAGCCCGAGACCAAGACGGCCGCAGCGCCGGAAACCAAGCCAGAAACCAAGCCTGAAACCAAGCCTGAAACCAAGGCTCCGCAGGCTCCGGCGGCCAGCGGGGTGGGCTTCGCGGTACAGCTGGGTGCATTCGCCCAGGCCAGCGATGCCAACGCCCTGCGCGACAAGGTGCGCGCTGCCGGTTTCAGCGCGTTCGTCGAACAGGTACGCACCGACAAGGGCACGCTCAATCGCGTGCGCGTCGGACCGGTCGCCAACCGTGCCGACGCGGACCAGCTGAAGGCCCAGGTCGCCGCGCGTGTCGGCGTGGCTGGCATGGTCCGCCCGCACCCCTGATGATTCCGGCCCCGCGCGCACCCGCCAGGGGCCCCGCCCGATGATCGACATGGTGCTGGCGGCGGTGATCGTGTTGTCAGCCCTGCTTGGCTTCGTGCGAGGCTTCGTCGGCATCGTGGTGGGTCTGCTGTCGTGGCTGCTGGCCGGATGGGCGGCCTTCCAGTTCGGCTACGAAGCCGCGCAGGCCTGGGCTGCCCCGGATCCACCCGGTACCGGCCACCTGCTGGGGGGCTACCTCGGCGTATTCCTGGCAGTGATGCTGGTGGTGAGCCTGCTGGGCCTGTTGATCCGCGGTGCGTTGCGGCTGGCGCTGCTGGGGGGCGTCGATCGCCTGCTCGGTGGCGTGCTGGGCGTGCTGCGCGGCGGGCTCATCGGCGCGGTGCTGCTGCTGGTCGCCGGCTTCACCTCGCTGCCTGCCGACCCGGCGTGGCAGCAGTCGCGGCTGCGCCCGCTGCTGCAGCCGGTGGTGGCCTGGATGCAGGCACAGCTGCCGGAGGTTTCGCGTCCCCTTGAACAGCTGCAGCAGACACTGCCGGATGGCCTGCCGCAGGCGCTGCCTTCCTCGCTGGCCGGTTTCCCTGATTCCATCGAAAACGGGTTGGGCAAGCCGGCCGCGACAGGCGATAATGGTGTCCTCGGCGAGGTGGTGGCGGGACGCGGATGGCCGCGCACCGTGGACCCGGCCAGGGGCGCGGCAGGCGAGCACGCGAATGCCCCGGCACTACCGGCCAACATCGATCCGGCGCAGCGGCGCGCGGACGAACCGGATCCGCCACGGAACGGTCCACCCGGCCAGGCACGGCCACCTTCACTGTAGATGGGCAACGCCCAGCGGAGATAGCGCAACATGTGTGGCATCGTCGGAATCGTCGGCAACCAGAACGTCGCCGGGCAGCTCTATGACGGCCTGACCGTCCTCCAGCACCGTGGCCAGGACGCGGCGGGCATCGCCACCGCCGATGGCACGCGGCTGCGCGTGCAGAAGGCCAACGGTCTGGTGCGCGATGTGTTCGATGCGCGCACCATGTCCACGCTGGAAGGCCGTGTCGGCATCGCCCACGTGCGCTATCCCACCGCCGGTTCGGAAGGCATGGACGAAGCTCAGCCGTTCTACGTGAACTCCCCGTACGGCATCGCGCTTGCCCACAACGGCAACCTCATCAATACCGAAGACCTGCGCCGCCAGGTGTTCGAAGCCGACCGCCGCAACGTCAACACCGATTCGGACAGCGAAGTGCTGCTGAACGTGTTCGCCTACGAACTGGACGCGCAGCGCCAGCTGTCGCCGGAAGCGGCCATCCGCGCGGTATCGCACGTGCATCGGCGCTGCAAGGGCGGCTATGCGGTGGTCAGCGTTGTGCTGGGCCTCGGCCTGGTCGCCTTCCGCGATCCGCATGGCATCCGTCCGCTGGTGCTGGGCAAGCGCAGCCATGTGGAGGGTGACGAGTACATAGTGGCCTCTGAATCGGCCGCGCTGGACGTGCTGGGCTTCCAGCGTGTCCGCGATGTGATGCCCGGCGAAGCGCTGGTGATCACCGCGCGTGGCGAGCTGTTCTCGGAGATCTGCGCCGAGCCTGCCGAACATACGCCGTGCATCTTCGAATACGTGTATTTCGCACGTCCGGATTCGATGATCGACAACGTATCGGTACACAAGGCGCGCATGCGCATGGGCATCAAGCTGGGCGAGAAGATCCTGCGCCTGCGTCCTGACCACGATATCGACACCATCATCCCGATCCCGGACACCTCACGTGATGCCGCGCTGGAGATATCCAACGTGCTCGGCGTGAAGTACCGCGAAGGCTTCATCAAGAACCGTTACATCGGCCGTACCTTCATCATGCCGGGGCAGGGCGAGCGGGTGAAATCCGTGCGCCGCAAGCTCAATCCGATCCATCTGGAATTCCGCAACCGGGTGGTGCTGCTGGTTGACGATTCCATCGTGCGCGGCACTACCAGCCAGCAGATCGTGCAGATGGCGCGCGATGCCGGCGCACGCAAGGTCTACCTGGCCAGCGCCGCGCCGCCGGTGCGGTATCCGAACATCTACGGCATCGACATGCCCGCGGCCGAAGAACTGGTGGCGCACAACCGCAGCATCGAGGAAATCGAGCAGCACCTGGGCTGCGACTGGCTGGTATACCAGGACATCGAAGACATGGAAGCGGCGGTGAGCGAAGGTAACCCGGCACTGCGGAATTTCGATTCCTCGTGCTTCAACGGGCATTACCCGACCGGTATCGAACCGGGATATTTCGAACGCATCCAGCAACTGCGTTCGGACGACGCCAAGCACAAGCGCCGCGCCTGACCGTGGGCGTGGTCGCCGGTGCAGCCGATGTCCAGGGCGATCTGCTGCGCGCCGCGCAGCAGTGCCTGGCGGAGGCTGATCCGCTGCGCAAGGTGGCACTCACCCAGGCGCATGCGGCGGCCTTCCGCGCCGGCCGGCTGAAGGTGCCGGCCGATGCTCCGCCGCCGTCGCCGATCCGCATGCCGGGCCGGCCTGCGCATCTGCAACTGGTGTTGCCGCGTGATGTGCCACGGCGCCGGCTGGGAAGTCCCGGCGGCCGAGCGGCATTCATCCACGCCATCGCGCATATAGAACTCAACGCCATCGATCTGGCCTGGGACGCGGTGTATCGCTTCCGCGGTCTGCCCGGGGCATTCCATGCCGACTGGGTCAGCTGCGCCGACGACGAATCCCGGCACTTCATCCTGCTGCGCGAACGCCTGCTGACCAACGGGCATGATTACGGAGATTTCCCCGCGCACAACGGTTTGTGGGAAATGTGCGAAAAGACCGCGCATGACGGGCTGGCGCGCATGGCCCTGGTGCCGCGCGTATTGGAAGCCCGTGGCCTGGACGTGACACCATCGATGATCGACAAGCTGCGCGCTTCCGATGACAACGCAACGGCCGATGTGCTGGAGATCATCCTGCGCGAGGAGGTCGCGCATGTGGCCGCCGGTTCGCGCTGGTACCGGTGGTACTGCGAGCGCGCCGGCGTCGAACCGCGGTCGCGTTTCAGGGCGCTGCTGGAGGAATATGCCGGCGGTTACCTGCATGGCCCGTTCAACATCGAAGCCCGCCTGCTGGCGGGTTTCGATGCGGAAGAACTCGCCGATCTGGTCGAGCACGCCGACTGAGCGGCCTGCTCCACACGTCAGAAGAGACCGGCTTGTGGTTCCTGGGGACGCTGAAGGCTTTACAGCGCCAGCGCCTGGGGCCATACCTCATTCAGGTGGCGGCGCAACGGCTCGTCGAGGGTCATGGGCGCTTCCATCTGCAGAAGCTGGAATCCGAACACGCAGCCTGACAGGGCTCCCCCATAACCGGATGCGGTCCCGAAGCCCATGACACTCGACAGGCGGTGCCCGTCGTACGCATAACGGACGACTTTGCTGGGTCGGCCGCCGCCAACCCGTGGCGAACGGCTGCCATCGCCAAAGGTCAACTGGATTTCGTTGACTGCGTCTCCGCTACCGACGTCCACAGCGACGATATGCTGGAGCTGCTCGATATCTTCTATCTGGGTCCACTTACCGCCCGTGCCACCGATGACGGTCTTTCTGACGCCGCCCGGGCCCTTGCCGGCTCCGTACAGCAATTCCATGCCGTCCAGGAATTGGTAACCGCCCAGTCGCACCCCAATAATCGGACCTTCCGGCTTCGGCTGGGATGGCAGGGAGGTCGGGAACGGCTGTTTGCAGTCATAGTAGGAGCCGAGCAGCGGGGTGAGCAGTTCGCGGTCGAGACGCGGTCGCGACGCGCCAGGATGTTGCCGCTCGCTGAAGTACGGCCAGCAGTCGCGGACATCGCCAAGACTGATCTGAATGTTGGACCGTAGGGCGAGGACAGCTGCCCACGGCTCATTCCGGCTCCCCTGATGATCATGCGGGTGCTGTTGACCCACTTCCTTCAGTTGATCGGCGAGAATCCTGTCGTAATGGCGGCCATAGGAATGGATGTAGTCATCCAGCTGCGACGCGTAGTCATCGGCGACCCCGGTTTCACCATTGCGGCGGGCCCGCTGCGCAGCCTGTCGGAGCAAGCCGAGGTGGATATTGGCCGCAGGCACGAACAAGGGCAACAGACGGAACAGGGGCCCCTGTTCCATGAAGCGGGGCATGATGCCGATCAGGTACACGTTTATGGCGTCTTCCGTTGACCGGATATGGGTCGGATCGCCGCTCTCCAGCGCTTTGCTGTGGGCGCGCACCTGTTTCGTGACACCTGCCAGATCGGCTTTGACAAGGTTGTAGACTGCATCATCGATCTTCGCATCGATGAGCTTGTTGATGGCCTTTACATAGGCCATCCAACGTACGTCCTCCGGGTCCGTGATGTGCTCCGGGAGCAGAAATCCGCCAAACGCGGAGAGAACGCCGCCTACCCCCGGTGCACTGGAAAGGCCGAACAGGGTGAGGTTGCGAAACGCACCGTACCAGAACTCCGGTTCCGCGACGTCCAGCGTTGCATTTGTGGTCGACGGAAATGCGGGCCAACCCAGCGCCGGCAATGCGAAACCGCCGGCTGCCGCAAGTGAGCTGGCCAGGAGCGTACGTCGCGAGCATCTGAAATTCATCGGGGTGTTCCTCGTTGGTGGACGGGGGAGAGTTGACCAAGGGGAGCACGCGTCGCGCCAATACACTTTGGACCATCCAATGACGCACCTTGATTGGAAGATGGCGCATGAAGAGGACAATGCGTCACGCGACGTCGTAGACGCAGCTATTCGCCGAGCGCACCTAGCCGCTTGCCCGCAGATATCCCATAGCGCGGCGTGTTGTCGTCTTACACACATGAAATGACGCAGGTGGGTGCGTCCGTCAGGAGCGGGCCAAACAAGACACAGCCCTCCGTCACCAGCGAATCAATCCGGGGGGATGCGGCAGCGGGCGCTTTCCGGGCGCTGCCTGGCCGGCAGGGCTGAGCATCGCGCCACGGAATGTTCAGGCGTTTGCCAATATCACCCGTCGGCCATTATCCGTCGGCCGGTTGATGTAGAAGAGTCCCGGTCCTGGCCGGAAGGGCAGGTCGCGGACGCTGGCATCGGCGGCAAACGTCAGCGCGGTGTCTCCCAGTGCGTCGAAGTTCCAGTGCGCAGACTGTGTCAGGTAACGACGGCGCAGCAGCATTTCCTGTGCTTCGGTCGGGGGCAGCCCCTGTAGAAGCCGCTCCGCTATCGGGCGGAGTTCTTCCGGCAATGCCATGTCGGCGATATCGTCGGGCGCACGTGCCCATGCAACGCCGGCCGCCATCGCACGCTGATGCATGAGCCGCAGGGGGATCAGTTGATATCGCCAATCGATCCGTCGCTTCAGCACCACCGCTGAATAGACATACAGCACAGGCGTGGGCAGGACACTGCTGCTGCCCGCCTGGCGTTGCCGTAGCCACTGATGCCAGCTGTCCACCCAGACCGACGTCTCATCCAGATCCAGTTTCCGGCGCCATTCCACTGCCTGCGCTTCTGCCTGCCGGTGGCTTGCGGTCGCATGCAGCCAGGCCTTGTCCGGCGTGACGAAATCCGCGAATGGAGGCCGCGGGGCCCGTTGGCTGCGGGGGCGCGTCAGCAGCTTGGGCCCTTCCTCCGCGCGGGCGTTTCCACCGCCAATGTCGGCGTGGGCGCCGGGCAGCACGATCTCTTCGTGCTCCGGCGCCACCGACGTCAATGCGAAGTGCTCACGGTACTCGTCCCGCGCCACCAGCTGCACCACCGTGTCGGCGATGCCGGCGGGAAGTTTCAGGTGTGGCTGTGCGTCCCGCGGCGCATTGCGCACCGCCACAACGGTATCGAACAGGCCAATGAAGCGGATGGCTGGCGTGGGCAGAGTGAAGGACGGTGCGACGGTCAGGCCTGCTTCGCGCAGCATGCCCTGCCAACGCGCGGAAGACCAACCGGCCAGCTCCACGGCGACATCACGCGCGGACGCCGCACCTCGTGAGTAGCCAAACAGATCGACGCGCACACCGGTGATGGGGATCGACAGGCTGCGCGACAGTACCTGCAGCGCACCCGGCAACTGGTCCCGCAGTGCCCGCTGGGCCTTGGCGCGCACGCCCGTGGTTCCGGTACCGAATGCCAGTCCAACCAGGTCGTCCGGCTGGCCATCGCGCGTCCCGCTGCCTTCGGTGTAGATCGCCAGCGAAGGCGGGCCGGCCGCGCCATCGCGCGTATCGGCATACAGCCGGTGCAGTCGGGCGATGTTCGTAGGGCCGTTGTCGTAACTGCTGGTCGGCCGGCTCTGGTAGGGCGATGCGTCATCGGCCCGTGGTAACGGTCCGTGTGACACCGTGGTGGTCGGTCGGCGCTGCATCGACAGGTTGTGGACATTGTTGCGCGTGCCGTCGAAGAACAGGCCGATGTGCAGGACGGTCTCAGCGGGCGTGCCGTCGGTAGCGGTTGCACTCAGGTCGGGCATCGACGGTTTCCCTTGATCTCCTCGCACCACTGTAACGACAACCACCGCAACGCATGCGTGGAATTTCCACACGATGAGTCCCACGTCAGGATCTGTCGCACTATCGTCGACCCAGGGTGGCACATGCGCCACGCAGGGTGCCGGAGCTGGTCGTTACAGTGCGTCCAGCGTCATTCCGTCCGCATCGACACGCAGTACCGAGCCCTGCTCGTACCAATCGCCGAGCACGATCCGCCGGCAGGTACGGCCGGCAACCTGCAGCTCATGGACTGCAGGGCGATGGGTATGACCGTGGATCATCGTGTCCACGCCATAGCGCGCGAACGTGGCCTGGACCTCGGCCGGCGCTACATCGGTCACGGTTTCGAACTGGGCGCGGTCGCCCTGCTTCATTTCCGACTGGCGGCTCTGGCTGGCCTCGCGCGCTTTCTGTGCGAAGGCGATGCGGGCGGTGAGCGGTTGTGACAGGAACTGCGCCTGGAACGCCGGATCGCGCGTCTGCGCGCGGAACTGCTGGTAGGGAACATCGTCCGTGCACAGCAGATCGCCGTGCTGCAGCAGTACCGGCCTGCCGTACAGGTCGATGACGCTCGGGTCCGGCAGGATCCGCATCCCGGATCGGCGGGCGTAGTCTTCGCCGAGCAGAAAGTCGCGGTTGCCGCGGATGAAATACACCGGCACGCCGGTATCTGCAATCGCCTTGAGCGCTGCCGCCACGGCGTCGCCGGCGGGCGAGGGCGTGTCATCGCCGATCCAGGCCTCGAACAGGTCGCCGAGGATGTACAGCGCATCCGCATCGGATCCCTCACGACGCAGGAAGTCCAGGAACAGATCGGTGATGGCCGGACGGCTGGCGTCCAAGTGCAGGTCGGAGATGAAGAGCGTGGTCATGGAGGCATTCTATCGCCGCACTTCCGGTAGTGCCGGCGCTGGCAGGCAACGTGCCTTCCCGCCCGCATCAGAAGGACAGCGGCCACCAGGCCAGGCTGGCCGACGCCAGCAACGCGGCGATGCCGGTGGCGGCCAGCACATCGCTGGGATAATGCAGCCCCAGTACCACGCGTGATGCGGCCACGCCCAGCGTGAACGGCACCAGCAGCGGTGCCAGCCATGGGTAATAGGCCAGTGCGACGATGGTGAACGACACCGCATGCAGGGTATGGCCGGAAGGAAAGCTGAACTCGTCCAGGGGGGCCATCCAGGCGCGGATGCGCAGGTCGGCCTTGTAGGGGCGTGGCCGTCGGGTCCAGCGCTTCAGCCCCTTGTAGAGCAGCACGGCGGCAACGCCGGTGGCGGCCATATGGGCACTGGCACGCAGGCCGTCGACGCCGTCCATCAGCACGAGCGCAGCCATCAGCACATACCAGAACACCCCATCGCCCAAGCGGCTGATGACGGAAAAGAAGGCGCGGATGCGGCGGTGGCGACAGTACAGGTTCGCCCTCCGGCACCAGCGGGTTTCATGGCCGAGCAACAGGTCAAGCGGCGTGGTGCGCATGCAGTCTCCGGGCAAGTGCCAGTTCGGCGAGAAGGGCATCGAATTCGCGTACCACCTGTTGTGGATGCAGGCGTTTCATGTCGCGTGCCGCCTGTTTGCCCAGCGAGCGGCGCAGGGCGTCATCGCCGGCCAGCCGCACGGCGGCGTCGATGAACTGCGGTTCGTCGTTCACTGCGGCGCCGTTCTGGTCATGCCGCAGGTATTCGCGTGCAGCGCCATAATCGAAGGCCACCGTGACCACGCCACTGGCCATCGCCTCCAGGGTGACGTTGCCGAATGTTTCACTGCGGCTGGGAAACAGGAACAGATCGCCGCTGGCGAAATGCCGGGCAAGCTCATCGCCGCGCTGCACGCCGCAGAACAGGAAATCCGGATTCTCATGGGCCAGCTGGGCGCGGGCGGGACCGTCGCCCACCAGCACGAAGCGCGCTTTCGGGCGCTGCTGCTGCAGGCGGCGGAAGGCCTTCACCGCAAGGCCGAGATTCTTTTCCGCCGCGATGCGGCCGACATAGATCGCCGCGAAGCCGTTGCCATCGATGCCCCATTCCTCGCGCAGGACAGGGTCGCGGCGGCTGGGTTCGAACTGCTGGCTGTCCACCGCACGCGCCAGCAGCCGTACGCGTTCGAAGCCTTCGCCGGCGAGGAACTGCTGCAGTTCGCGGGTCGGCACCAGGGTTGCATCGGCCTGGTTGTGGAAGCGGCGCATCCAGCGCAGTGCTGCGGCCTGCAGCCACGCCGCGCCGTAGTCCGGCAGGTACTCGTCGAAACGGGTATGGAAACCCGTGGCGACCGGGATGCGCAGCCGCCGCGCGCATCGCAGCGCCGACCAGCCCAACGGACCCTCGGTGGCGATGTAGATCGCATCCGGGCGGTTGGCCTGCCAGTGACGGCCCAGGCGGATGGGCGCCGGCAGCCCGAAGCGCAGGCCGGGATAGCGTGGCAGCGCGGCACCGGGCACCAGGAAGGTGTCGTCCGCAACGGTGTCGGTTTCCTGCCGTGGACGGACCAGGTCGATGTCATGGCCAGCGCTCCGCAGGCCCTGCTCAAGTCCCTGCACGGTCAGGGCGACCCCGTTGACTTCCGGAGGATAGGTCTCGGTGACGATCGCATAGCGCATGGCAGCCTCCCGTTTGCGGGCATGCTCGGCGCTGGCCATGTCCCTGCCATGACCGGAGTGCGACGGTAAGGTGACGGGCGCTGGTGCGGCCGACTATCGATTATCGACTTCGTCGTGCAGCCGGGCATGGCCCGGCTCTGTCACCGTCCGTTCCAGTCAGGCCACGAATGGCCGGAATTGCACGCCCAGCCCGGCCATGCCGTCCACTTCGCCAATCAGGTCGGCGCGCAGCAACGGCCGCGGGTCGATGACATCCTGCGGCACCACCAGCGTCAGCCGTTCGTCTTCGGCGGTAAGCTCCGGCACCGGGATAGGCGTGGCCTCGCGTGCACGGTTCAGCAGTACCGCCAGCCGCAGCAGCGCGGCCAGCCGCCTGGCCGGTACCGCCAGCCGATCCGGCAGCGCTTCGAACGCGCTCTTGGGCACGTTGCGGCGATGGGTGCGCACCAGTGCGGCGAGCATCTGCTGCTCCTGGCGCGAGAACCCGGCGATATCCGAATGCTCCAGGACATAGCTGCCGTGCGTGTGGTAACCACTGTGCGCGATCATCAGGCCAAGCTCATGCAGGCCTGCGGCCCAGCCCAGCATGCGTGCATCGTCGGCATCCAGCTTCCAGCTGTCCTGCACCTGTTCGAACAACGCCATGGCGGTGTCCTGCACGCGCGAGGCCTGTGCGACATCGATGTCGTAGCCGGTGGTCAACGCGGCCACGGACTCATCGCGCAGGTCGTTCTCGCTGGCGCGGCCGAGGATGTCGTACAGGATGCCTTCGCGCATGGCGGCCTTGCTGACCAGCAGCTTCTGCAGCCCCAGCGCCTGGAACGCCGCTTCCAGCACCAGGATGCCACCGGCGATGATCGGCCGCCGATCGGACGACAGCCCGGGCAGGTCGATGTCGTCGATGCGCTTGGCCTTCAGCAGTTCATCGCGCAGCTGCGGCAGGGCTTCGGCGGTGATCGCGCCCTTGCTCAGCTTCATGGTCGCGCAGATCTCGCTGATGGCCTTGTGCGTGCCTGACGAACCCAATGCTTCATGCCAGCCGAGCGCGCGGTACTTGGTCGCGAACTGCTGGAACTCCGCGCCGATCTCGGTCAGCGCATCCTTCCAGCGCTTCCTGCTGAGCTTTCCGCCCGGAAAGAAGCGCCGCGTGCTGGCGATGCAGCCGGCCTGCAGGCTCTCACGTTCCAGCGTCTGCATGCCCTGGCCGATGATGAACTCCGTGGAGCCGCCACCGATGTCGATGACCAGACGGCGCTGGTCCGGCTTTGGTGGCTGTGCGTGCGCGACGCCAAGGTAGATCAGGCGCGCCTCTTCGCGGCCACTGACCACTTCGATGGCATGACCGAGTGCGGTTTCGGCCGGCATCAGGAAGGAATGTGGCGAACGCAGCTGGCGCACGGTGTTGGTGGCCAGCGCGCGGACGCGATGCGGTGGAATGTCGCGGATGCGCTGGCCGAACCGCGCCAGGCATTCCAGCGCGCGCTGGCGCGCTTCGCTGGACAGGCCGCCCTTGCCATCCAGACCGTCGGCCATGCGTACGGTTTCGCGCAGGCGGTCAACCACGCGGAGCTGTCCCTGCGTGTGCCGGGCGATGATCATGTGGAAGCTGTTGGAGCCCAGGTCGATGGCTGCCAGCAGCTCGCCGTCCTGCAGGGTGGGGAGTGTCTTGGTATGCGGCATGGGCGAATGTTAGCCGAAGGCCGGGGCGTGGCGTCACCGCAAAGCCTTCACATGGGATGCGACACCGGGTCGCGGGGCCAGGGCGGCGCGCAGCGGGCATGCGATGGCGCTTGCCCTTACAGCCCCTGCATCAATGCCATCTGTGCCGAATGCGGAGCTTCGTCATGGGCCGGCTCCAGCTTGACGTAACGGCCGTCCGCCTGCAGTTCCCACGCGTTGAGGTTGTCATCCAGGTAGTTCTGCAGCACATCGCGATAAACCCGCTTGGCGAGTTCCGGATCCAGGATAGGAAAGCCGGTCTCCACCCGTCGCAGCAGGTTGCGCTCCAGCCAGTCGGCGCTGGCGCAGAACAGCTCAGGGGCACCGTCATTGCCGAACCAGTAGACGCGGCTGTGTTCGAGGAAGCGGCCGACGATGGAGCGCACGCGGATGTTGTCCGATACGCCCGGCACGCCGGGTCGCAGCGTGCAGGCACCGCGTACGATCAGGTCGATCTGCACGCCGGCCTGCGACGCGGCATACAGCGCGCGCACCACCCGGGGCTCGTTGAGGGCGTTCATCTTGACGATGATGCGGGCCGGTCGGCCGGCCCGCGCGATCCGCGCTTCGCGTTCGATGCGCTTGAGCACCCCCGTGTGCAGCGTGAACGGCGATTGCAGCAACCGTTTCAGGTCAGCCTTGGAAGACAGACCGGACAACTGCTGGAACAGCAGGTGCACATCGCTGCCGATGTCCGCATCGGCGGTGATCAGGCTGAGGTCGGTGTACGCGCGCGCTGTACCGCTGTGGTAGTTGCCGGTGCCCAGATGCACGTAGCGGCGCAGTTTGCGTCCTTCGCGACGCACGATGAGCAGCATCTTGGCGTGGGTCTTGAAGCCCACCACGCCATACACCACCTGTACGCCGGCTTCCTGCAGGCGGTCGGCGAGACCGAGATTGGCTTCTTCGTCGAAGCGTGCGCGCAGCTCCACCACCACCGTCACGTCCTTGCCGTTGCGCGCGGCCTGGATCAGGGCCTCCACGATCAGCGAATCCTTGCCGGTGCGGTACAGCGTCTGCTTGATCGCCAGGACATTGGGGTCCACGGCTGCCTGCTTGATGACCTCCAGTACGGTGCTGAACGCATCGAACGGGTGGTGCAGCAGCAGGTCCTGACGGGCGACCACGTCGAAAATGCTTTCCGCATCGTTGTCGCGCAGCGTGCGCGGCGTCATCGGCGGGTACTTCAGCTCAGGACGGGCCACGACGTCATACAGCTGGATGATGCGGTTCAGATTGACCGGACCATCGATGTAGTAGACAGCATTCTCTGTCAGGCCGAAGTTCTGCAGCAGGGTGCGCACGATGTCGCCCGGCACGTCCTTGGCGATCTCCAGCCGCACGGCAGGCCGGTAACCGCGGTCGACCAGCTCGTCGCGCAGTGCCAGCGCCAGGTTCTCCACTTCTTCTTCGTCCACCACCAGTTCGGAATTGCGGGTGACGCGGAACTGGTAGGCACCCTGTACTTCCATGCCGGGGAACAGCTCATCGACGAATGCCGACAGCATCGACGAAAGGAAGACGAAGTTCTGCCCGCCGCCGAGGCTTTCGGGCAGCTGGATGATGCGCGGCAAGGAACGCGGCGCACGCACGATCGCCAGATGGCCGTTGCGACCGAAGGCATCGGTGCCCTTCAGCACCACGACGATGTTCAGCGACTTGTTGAGGATCTTCGGGAACGGATGCACCGGGTCCAGGCCCAGCGGCGACAGCACCGGCATGATTTCGTTGCGGAAGAACGCCCGCAGCCAGCGCTTCTGCCGCGGGTTCCACGAATGACGGCCCAGCACGCTGATGCCTTCTTCGTGCAGCGCCGGCCGCAGCAGGTCGTTCCAGCAGCGGTACTGCTGGTCCACCAGCTCGGCGGCACGGTCATGGATGGCGCTGAGGATGGCCTGCGGGCTCATGCCATCCGGCGCGGGCGGCAGGCCGAATTCCTGCGCATGGCGTACGGCGGCGGCGCGGATTTCGAAGAATTCGTCCAGGTTGGTGCAGGAAATGCACATGAAGCGCAGGCGTTCCAGCAGTGGCACCTGCGTATCCAGTGCCTGCGCCAGCACCCGGAAGTTGAAATCCAGCTGCGACAGTTCGCGGTTGATGTACAACGCCGGATCGCGCAGCAGGTCGCTTTCGGGATGCGCGGCAACGGGGAGGGATCCTGGGCTGCTCATGGGATTCGGTCTTCGGCATTGGGAAAGGGCGCCGGCTCGCGCACGCGCACGTGTCCGGCGTCGAAATGGCAGGAGAACGTCGAGCCTTTGCCCACCTCGCTCTGGATATCCAGGCGGGCATCGTGCAGGCCAAGGATGTGCTTGACGATCGACAGGCCCAGGCCGGTGCCGCCGCTTTCGCGGGAGCGGCTGCTGGATACCCGGTAGAAGCGTTCGGTCAGGCGCGGCAGGTGGCTGGCGGGAATGCCGTAGCCGGTATCGCAGACCGAAAGCATCGCACCGTCGCCTTCGCGACCGAATGTCACGCTTATCCGTCCGCCGGCCGGCGTGTAGCGCACGGCATTGGTGACCAGGTTGGAAAACGCGCTGTGCAGTTCCTTGATCGAACCCACCAGGTCCACACCGGCCAAGTCCTCCACGCTGATCGTATGGCGGCCCTGGCTGTGCGCTTCGGCTTCGCGGCGCAGCGTGGCCAGCATCGGCACCATCGCGACCGTTTCGGCTTCGCCGTGTTCCTGCGATTCCAGCCGGGACAGGGTCAGCAGGTCTTCCACCAGCTGCGCCATGCGCTGGCTCTGCCTGCGCATCTCTTCCAGCATCGGTCCGGTGCCCGGGAAGTCTTCCGGGTCCATCATGTCCAGGTAGCCGTGCACCACGGTCAGCGGTGTACGCAGCTCGTGGGACACGTTGGCGACGAAATCGCGACGCACCTGTTCCAGCCGCAGCAGCTTGCTCACGTCGCGTGCGATCAGCAGCCAGTAGTCCGGCGAATAGGGAATCAGCCGCAGGTTGAGGCGGATCGCCGGATCGACCGGCGATGGCACGTCCAGGATGGGTTCGGCATTGCGACCGCCTGCCAACCAGTGCGCCAGCGGCATCGGCTGCAGGCGTTCCACCAGGGCCTGGCCGAGGTCGCCGGGATGATGCAGGCCCAGCAGCACGGTCGCCGCTTCGTTGAACCACTGCACGCGTTGGCTGTTGCGGTCCAGCACGACCACCGCATCCGGCAGAGCCGCCGCCGCCGCGCGGTAACTGCGCAGCATGTCCAGCAGGCGCCGCTTGCGCACACGCATTTCCAGCTGGTTGCGCGATACCAGGCGGTCCAGCTCATTCCACGCGCCGTCGCCGGATGCGATGTCCCAGCGCCTGCGCGCGGTCAGCCGTCCCAGCACGCGATGCAGCCGCCAGTAGTGCCATGCCAGCGCGCCGATGGCGGCCATCGCCACGCCCATCCAGGGATTGCCCAGCAGCCCGCCCACGGCTCCGGCCAACGACAGCACCGCAGCCAGGGTGGCCAGGGTCTTGAACCAGGCAGAGCGTCTATCGCGGGGCATTGCGTTTCCGGAAGGTGGTTGAGGTATCCAGCGGCGGATCCCGGGTTATAGCAGAGTTGCCGGCGCCAGGACCGGCTCAGGTGGATGTGGAGAACCGGTAGCCCGCACCGCGCACGGTCTGCACCATCTCTTCCGCACCAAAGGGCTCCAGCGTCTTGCGCAGGCGGCGGATGTGCACGTCGATGGTGCGCTCTTCCACGTACACGCTGCCGCCCCACACATGGTCCAGCAGCTGCGCACGGGTATAGACGCGCTCGGGATGGGTCATGAAGAAATGCAGCAGGCGGTATTCGGTCGGGCCGATCGGCACCGGCTGGTCGTTGGCGAACACGCGGTGCGCCGCGCCATCGATGCGGATGACGCCCACCGCCACGCTGCCGTCCTCGTCATCGTCGCGCGCGCGGCGCATCACCGCACGGATGCGCGCCAGCAGTTCGCGGGCGGAAAACGGTTTGACGACGTAGTCGTCGACGCCGGCTTCCAGGCCGCCCACGCGATCGTTTTCCTCGCCGCGGGCGGTCAGCATGATGATCGGCACTTCGCGGGTCAGGGCTTCCTTGCGCCAGCGGCGGGCCAGGTCCAGACCGCTGGTGCCGGGCAGCATCCAGTCCAGCAGGATCAGGTCCGGGACGCGATCGGCGATGGCCGTCTGGGCCTCGCGCGCGTCGCCGGCGTGAATCGGCTCGTAATCACCCTTGCGCAGGGCGAAGGCGACCATTTCGCGGATCGCGGGTTCGTCATCGACGATCAGGATGCGTTTCTGCACGTGCCCACCAGGTTGCTCATCGGATCAGGAATGAGCCCAGTAGACTACGGTTTGATGACACGTTTGTGACCATGCCCGTCATAACGCCCCGCGACGTGACGCCCGGTTACCCGGCGGCAATGATCAGCGTCGTTCCAGTTCCGGATCGTCCACGCCCTGGCGGCGCATCTCCAGCACGGTCGGAGTGATGTTCTCGATCCGCGCATCCACCCGCGCACGGGTGATGTAATCCAGCGACGGCTGGCGCTTGAGCGCCTGCAGCTGCATCAGGGCCTGCTCCGGACGCCCGTTCAGGAAGGCGGCCTCCGCGTAGGATTCGCTGGCGCGGGTCAGATCGCCGGCCAGTTCGCTGGCGCGGGCGAAACGCTGCTGGAAGACCGGATCGTTGCCGCTTTGTGACAGCAGTGGCCGCAGCATGTCCTGCGCGCGCTGGCCAGCCGCCTTGCCACCCTGCTCGTTGAGGATCTGCGCATACGCCAGCGCCACCGGCCGGCTGCCGGGATGGCGGCGCAGCAGCTCCTCGAACCGTGCGTTGGCCTGCGTCGCATGCCCGGAGCGGGACTCCGCCTCGCCCAGCGCCAGGGCCACCCACAGGTTGTCCGGATCGATGTCGTTCAGGTCGGCCAGCATACGCGCCGCACCGGCTGCGCCACCGGTCCCGGTATTCAGCTGCGCCAGCGCCTGTCCATACCGCTGCGCCGGCGTCAGCCCGTCCTTCTGGCGCCGTGCCAGCCCTTCGTACTCACGCGCAAGCTCGGACGGGGTGGGCGCACTGAGCACCCGCAGGCGTTCGCGCGCCCAGTCGAACTGGCCGCTGGAGCCACGGCTGAGCTGGCCGACCGACACCTGCATGCCGGGGGGCAGCAGCAGGTTCTGCCGGCGTACGGTGGGATCGGACAGGCCGGGATCGGTGGGGTCCACACGCTCGCGGCGCACGCCGCCGGGCACCTCGGTGGTGAGCACCACGGTGTCCTTCTTCATCTGCTCGGCGCGCAGCCTGGCTTCGCTGATACGGGTGGTGTTGACCGGGTGGGTGCGCAGGAAGTCCGGCACGGTGTAACCGCCGTCGTTGCCACGCATCGAGGCGCTCATGCGTTCGAAGAAGCCGGCCATGGCATCCACGTCGTAGCCGCTGCGGGCAAGCGTACGGATGCCCAGGCGGTCGGCTTCCGATTCGTTGGAGCGGGTGTAGTCGATCTGGCGCTGCTGCATCAGGCCCATGCCAGACGCGATGCTGGCCATGGTGGCGTTGCCCGCGGAATTGCCGCCGGCCTGCTGGGAGGCGACGATTGCCGCCAGCATGCCCAGCAGGATCGGAATCTGGTCGCGCTGCGCGCGTTCAACCCCGCGCAGCACATGCTGCTGGGTGACGTGGGCGATTTCGTGCGAAAGCACGGCGGCCACCTCGTCTTCCCGTTCGGCGGTCAGCACCAGGCCGGCGTTGACGCCGATGTAGCCGCCCAGCGTGGCGAAGGCATTGATCTGCCGGTCCTTCATCATGAAGAACGTGAACGGCTGCCGTGGCTGCGCGCTGTTGGAACCCAGCCGGGTGCCGATGGTCTGCAGCCAGTCGGCGACCAGCGGATCATCCAGCAGGTAGCCGTAGTTGCGCAGTTCCCGCAGCATCATGCCGCCGTACTCGGCCTGGCGCGCGGGGGTCAGCAGCTCCCCGGCCGACGAGCCGATGTCCGGCAACGAATCCTGGGCCTGGGCCAGCGGGATGCCCAGGGCGAGGGTCAGGGCGGCGGAGAGCAGCAACAGTCGCAAGCGATGGTTCCTCGGGCAATGCCTGCCAGCGTGGCAGGCGCGGGTGCAAGCAAACGTTAATACACAATGTTGCGGCCATGGCATGGAATTACCACGGCGCCGCTACCATGTATGGACCGTCGATCCCGCGTGGAGTTTCCCATGACCCAACTTGAACAGCCTGCCGGTGCCGCGCCGGCCATCACCATCTATTCCACCGCCGTGTGTCCGTACTGCGTGGCCGCCAAGAACTTCCTGAAGAGCAAGGGCCGCGACTGGACCGAGGTCCGGATCGACCTGGACCC
>JAEZCF010000163.1 GCA_023430045.1 Pseudomonadota bacterium
CCCCATGAGCCCATGAGCCCACCCCACCACCAGCTGTCAGCCGTCAGTCGCCAGCCGCCCCGCTGAAGCGGATGGCCCACCGGCGAGCCCTTCCCCGTGCGATAATCCGACGTTTACCCTGACGACGCCGCGCGCCGCCGCCACCTATGTCCTCTGATCCGATGCGGAACATCCGCAACTTCTCCATCATTGCCCATGTCGACCACGGCAAGTCCACGCTGGCCGATCGCATCATCCAGCTGTGCGGTGGCCTGCAGGCCCGCGAGATGGAAGCGCAGGTGCTCGACTCGAATCCGATCGAGCGCGAGCGCGGCATCACCATCAAGGCACAGTCGGTCTCGCTGCCGTATGTGGCGAAGGATGGCCAGACCTACCACCTGAACTTCATCGACACCCCCGGCCACGTGGACTTCTCGTATGAAGTCAGCCGCTCGCTGGCGGCCTGCGAAGGTGCTCTGCTGGTGGTGGATGCGGCCCAGGGCGTGGAAGCGCAGTCGGTGGCCAACTGCTACACGGCAGTGGAGCAGGGCCTGGAAGTGGTGCCGGTGATCAACAAGATCGACCTGCCCACCGCCGACATCGAGCGTGCCAAGGCGGAAATCGAGGCGGTGATCGGCATCGATGCCGAAGACGCCGTGCCGGTCAGCGCCAAGACCGGCCTGAACGTGCAGGACGTGCTGGAAGCCATCGTGCACCGCATACCGCCGCCGGTACCGCGTGATACCGAAAAGCTGCAGGCGTTGATCATCGATTCCTGGTTCGACAACTACCTGGGTGTGGTGTCGCTGGTGCGTGTGATGCAGGGCGAGGTCAAGGCCGGCGACAAACTGCTGGTGATGTCCACCGGACGCACCCACCAGGTCGACAACGTCGGTGTGTTCACCCCCAAGCGCAAGGTGCTGCCGAAGCTGCAGGCCGGCGAGGTGGGCTGGATCACCGCCAGCATCAAGGATGTGCACGGTGCCCCGGTGGGCGATACCCTGACCCTGGCCGCCGATCCGGCGCCGAAGCCGCTGCCGGGCTTCCAGGAAATGCAGCCGCGCGTGTTCGCGGGCCTGTTCCCGGTCGACGCCGAGGACTACCCGGACCTGCGTGAGGCACTGGACAAGCTGCGCCTGAACGATGCCGCGCTGCGCTTCGAACCGGAAAGTTCGGAGGCGATGGGCTTCGGTTTCCGCTGCGGCTTCCTCGGCATGCTGCACATGGAAATCGTGCAGGAGCGCCTGGAACGGGAATACAACCTCGACCTGATCAGCACCGCGCCGACGGTGGTCTACGAGGTGCTCAAGACCGACGGCTCCATCGTCAACATGGACAATCCGGCCAAGCTGCCGCCGGTGAACCAGGTGACCGAGGTGCGCGAGCCGATCATCCGCGCCAACATCCTCACGCCCGAGGAATACATCGGCAACATCATCAAGCTGTGCGAGGAAAAGCGCGGCAGCCAGCTGGGCATCAACTACCTGGGCAGCCAGGTGCAGATCAGTTACGAGCTGCCGATGGCCGAAGTGGTGCTGGATTTCTTCGACAAGCTGAAATCGGTCAGCCGTGGCTATGCGTCGCTGGACTATCACTTCGTGCGCTTCGATGCCGGCCCGTTCGTGCGCGTGGACGTGCTGATCAACGGCGACAAGGTCGATGCACTGTCGCTTATCGTCCACCGGTCGCACTCTGATCGTCGGGGCCGCGAGCTGTGCGAGAAGATGAAGGACCTGATTCCGCGGCAGATGTTCGACGTGGCCATCCAGGCCGCGATCGGCTCGCAGGTGATCGCCCGCACCACCGTGAAAGCCATGCGCAAGAACGTGTTGGCCAAGTGCTACGGCGGCGACGTGTCGCGAAAGAAGAAGCTGCTGGAGAAGCAGAAGGAAGGCAAGAAGCGCATGAAGCAGGTCGGCCGTGTGGAAATTCCACAGGAAGCCTTCCTCGCCGTGCTGCAGATGGACAACAAGTAAAGGTAGAGTCGGCCCACTACCGGGCCGGTTTGCCCTGATTTCCTGCAAAGGACCCTGAATGAAACTGTTTGAGTTCCTCCTGGTCGCGCTGACCCTGGCCTCCGGCCTGATCCTGCTCGCCGACAAGCTGTATTTCGCCCGGCGTCGTGCACGCCGCGCCGGTCTGCTGGACAGCGAGCCGGCGCTGGTGGATTACTCGCGGGCATTTTTCCCGGTGCTGGCGATCGTGCTGGTGGTGCGCAGCTTCATCGCCGAACCGTACAAGATTCCGTCCAGCTCGATGATGCCGAACCTGCTGATCGGCGATTTCATCCTGGTCAACAAGTTCGCCTATGGCCTGCGCCTGCCGCTGACCAACACCAAGGTCGTGCCGGTGGGCGAGCCGGCGCGTGGTGACGTGGTGGTGTTCCACTTCCCGGGCCACAACGACCAGGACCCGGCCAAGGGCGAGAATTTCATCAAGCGGGTGATCGGCGTGCCCGGCGACCATGTCGCCTTCGAAGGCAATGCGCTGATCCTGAACGGCGAACCGGTGAAGTACGAGGACAAGGGCGTCTACGCGGGCCATCGCGGCCAGGGCGAAGGTTCCAGCCTGCTAGTGGAGGAGCTGCCAGGACGCACCCACACGGTGCTGGAGACGGCGTATCCTGCCGGGCAGGGCGAATGGACCGTTCCGGCGGGCCGCTACCTGGTGATGGGCGACAACCGCGACAACAGTGACGATGGCCGTTTCTGGGGCCTTCTGCCGGAACAGAACCTGCGCGGCAAGGCATTCCTGATCTGGCTCAACTGCTCCGGCTGGTTCTGCAAGGACGGTTTCGAACCGTCGCGGATCGGTTCGGGCGTGAAGTGAACACCAACGCGTATCTGGGGAGAACGCAATGAAGCACATGGGCACGCAGCGCGGCATGACCTTGACCTCCTTCCTGGTGGTCCTGATCGTGGTCGGTTTCTTCCTGTACATCGGCATGAAGCTGTTCCCGATGTACCAGGAGTACTACGCCGTGCGTTCGGCGATGAAGAGCCTGGCCAAGGAGCCTGGCATCGGCAGCATGCAGCCGGCCAACATCCAGTCGCTGTTCTTCAAGCGCCTTTACATCAACTATTCCGACAACGTGAAGCCTTCCAACGTGAAGTTCGACCGCAGGGACAACGGCTGGACCCTGCGCGTGAACTACGAAGTGCGCCGTCCTCTGGTCGGCAACCTCGATGTGGTCGGCAAGTTTGATTCAACCCAGGACCTGACCCGTAGCGGTGCCGAATAAACCTTTCCAACGTGGTGACCGCATAGGCCACCCCTTTTCCGACCCGGGCCTGCTCGCGCAGGCGCTGACGCATCGTTCCGCCGGTGTGCCGCACAACGAGCGGCTGGAATTCCTTGGCGACAGCATCGTCAACATGCTGGTGGCGCAGGCGTTGTACCAGCGCTGGCCGAAGGCCGACGAAGGCGCGCTGACCCGCGCCCGCGCCGAGCTGGTGCGCGAAGCCGCGCTGGCGACGATCGCGCGCGAACTGCAGCTGGGCGAGCGGATCACCCTGGGTGCGGGCGAAATGAAGACCGGCGGCCATCGTCGCGATTCCATCCTTGCCGACACGTTCGAGGCGGTAGTCGCGGCGATCTACCTGGATGCCGGCTTCGAGGCCTGCCGCGACGTGGTGCTGCCGTGGTTCGAAGCGTCCATGGCCGCGCTGCCGGCGACCGGGCGCCCGGAGAAGGATCCCAAGACGCGCCTGCAGGAATGGCTGCAGGGCCGGCAACGCCCCCTGCCGCAGTACGAACTGGTGTCAGAGTCCGGTGACGACCACGCCAAGATATTCCGGGTACGCTGCAACCTGACCGAACCGGCCGCAGTCACCGAGGGCGAAGGCGCCTCGCGACGGCTGGCCGAACAACAGGCGGCTGCGGCCGCACTCGAACTACTGGTGGATTCAAAGTGAGCGAACAGATGCCCCATCATTGCGGCAGCGTAGCCGTCATCGGCCGGCCCAACGTTGGCAAATCGACCCTGACCAATGCGTTGGTCGGGGCCAAGGTCAGCATCGTGTCGAACCGGCCGCAGACCACCCGCCACCGCCTGCTCGGCATCGCCACCTTCCCGGAAGGCCAGCTGGTGCTGGTCGATACCCCCGGCCTGCACAAGGTGCAGAAGCGGGCCATGAACCGGGTGATGAACCGCGCCGCGCGCGGCTCGCTGGAAGGCGTGGACGCCGGCCTGCTGGTGATCGAAGCCGGACGCTGGGACGAGGAGGATGCGCTGGCGTTCAACGTACTGCGCGATTCCGGCATCCCGGTGGTGCTGGTGGTCAACAAGGTCGACCGGCTGAAGGAAAAGGCCGCGCTGCTGCCGTTCCTGCAGCAGGTGACCGAAGGTCGCGAATTCGCCGCCGTGCACCCGATCTCCGCGCAGAAGCGCAACGGCCTGGAAGCACTGGTACGCGACGTGCTGAAGCTGCTGCCGGTAGCGCCGCCGATGTTCGGCGAAGACGAGATCACCGACCGCAGCCAGCGTTTCCTGGCGGGTGAACTGGTGCGCGAACAGCTGATGCGCCAGTTGGGCGAGGAACTGCCCTATGCCACCACGGTGGAGATCGAGCGGTTCACCGAAGATGGCAACCTGCTGCGTATCGGCGCGGTGATCTGGGTCGAGCGCGAAGGCCAGAAGGCGATCGTGATCGGCAAGGGCGGCACCCGCCTGAAGGAGATCGGTGCCAAGTCGCGGCTGCAGATGGAGCGGCTGTTCGGTGCCAAGGTGTTCCTGGAAACCTGGGTGCGCGTGCGCGAAGGCTGGTCCGACGACGAGGCCGCGCTGAAGGCCTTCGGCTACGACTGAGCCTGCGGGCGGCCGATGACGATGCGCATCGAGGCCGAGCCGGCGTTCGTGCTGCATGCACGGGCCTACCGTGAAACCAGCCTGCTGGTCGAGGTGCTGAGTGCCACGAACGGGCGCATGGGCCTGCTGGCGCGCGGTGTATCCAGCGCGAAGGGGCAGGTGCTGCGTGCGGCCCTGCAGCCGCTGCAGTGGATCCGGTTTGATGCCGTGCAGCGCGGCGAACTGGCGCAGCTGCGCGGCGCCGAGGCGCTGGATGCGGCGCCTCGGCTGGCCGGGCAGGACATGCTGGCCGGCTTCTATGTCAATGAACTGGTGATGCGGCTGGCGCCGCGGCACGACCCTGTGCCGGACCTGTATCGCGCCTATGGGGAAGTGCGGGCGCGGCTGGCGCTTGGGCTCCCGCTGGCCTGGAGCTTGCGCCGCTTCGAACGCAATCTGCTGGATGCCCTCGGGGTCGGTTTCGACCTGATCACGGCCAGCGACGGCAGGCCGGTGGATGCCGCCGCGCGCTATGAACTCGACCCGTTGGAAGGGCCTCGGAGGCTGCTGTCCGAACGTGATGGGCAGGGACGCCGTGGCACGGTGACTGGCGCGGCGCTGCTGGCGCTGGCGCGCGACCAGGAACCGGCAGCGGATGATCTGGCCAGCATGCGGCTGCCGATGCGCGCGGTGCTGGCGCATCACCTGGGTGCGCGCGGGCTGAAATCCTGGGAGCTGCTGGACGACTTCGCCACCCGGCGGTAATCGCCCCGGCATCACCGGTAGTGCCGGCCTCTGGCCGGCAAGCCTTGGCTCAATGCAACAACGCGGCGACCGCCTTCTGGAAGCTCGTGCGTGCCTGGGGCGACGCGGGCGCCTGATGCAGGGTGCGCACCGCACGTGCCAGCCTCGCTGCACCCACGAACCCGCAGCTGGCCTGCAGCCGGTGCAACTGGTTGCGCAGGGCCGGCTCATCGTGGCGATCCACGGCCTGTTCGACCGCGTCGCGCACGCTGGGCAGCTCCGCCAGGAACAGTTCGCGCAGCGCCACCAGGTGGTTGCGTTGGCCATTCAGTGCGGCCAGCGCAGTGATCTCGTCCCAATCCTGGGCATCGTTCGATGTAGTTGGGAGTGCGGCGGACCTGGCCGGCGCAGGGCTCCGCGCCAACGCGCCGCGAACGGCATCGAGCAGCGCGTCACGGGTGATCGGCTTCACCAGGATCTCGGCAAACCCCGCCTCGCGCAGGCGGACATGCTGGCGGGCGTCGCGATCGGCGGTATGCGCCAGCGCAGGGGTCTGCGGGTGAAGCGCGCGCAGGCGTTGCAGCACCTGGCTGCCATGGCCATCGGGCAGGTTGGCGTCGATCAGCCACAGGTCATGACGGGACGCACCGCCCACCGCCAGCGCGCTGGCCAGCGAATCGGCGGTATCCACGTCAGCGGGGAGCGTTTCCAGCGCGGCCTTGAGAAAGCCGCGACTGATGATGTCGTCCTCGACCAGCAGGAAACGGGGGCGCGGGGGCCGCGGCGGGGTCGTCTGCATAAGGGCTGCCTCCATGTCAGCTATGTGCATATTAACCGCCGCAAGGGCCCACGCAAGCAGGCGCGGGCGCTCGCGGGCCCTATCTGCGACAATACGCACCCTTTTTTGCCCGCAGCCGTCCGCCACGTGGCCCGTCACCGTTCCCGCATCGACCGTACTCCCTTCTCCACCGACATCCTCGACCTCAGCCATGACGGCCGGGGCGTAGCCCGCCGTGAAGGCGAGGGCGGCAAGGTCACCTTCATCAGTGGCGCGTTGCCGGGCGAAGTGGTGATGGCCGAGCAGACCGCGCGCAGCCGTCATTTCGACGAGGCGCGCACGCTGGAAGTGGTGCAGGCGTCGCCGCTGCGGGTGCAGCCGCGTTGCCCGCATTTCGGCGTATGCGCGGGCTGCGTGCTGCAGCATCTGGATGAAGGTGAGCAGATCGTCGCCAAGCAGCGGGTGCTGATGGACAACCTGAAGCGCATCGGCCATGTGGAGCCTGCCGCCGTGCTGCCACCGCTGGTCGGCGACAGCTGGGGCTATCGCCGCAAGGGACGTTTCTCGGTGCGCCGGGTGGAGAAGAAGGACCGCACGCTGGTGGGTTTCCGCGAGCAGGATCCGCGTTTCGTGGCCGATCTCAGCCAGTGCCTGACCGTCATTCCGGAGGTCGGGCTGAAGGTGTCGGCATTGTCGGCATTCGTGGAAACGCTGGACGGCAAGCGCGACATTCCGCAGATCGAGTTCATCGCCGGCGACGAGGCGGTCATGCTGACCATCCGCCACATGCAGCCGCTGAGCGATGCCGACCGCGCCGCGTGGACGGCCTTTGGCCAGGAGCACGGTTTCGCCATCTCCCTGCAGCCCGGTGGCGTGGAAACGGTGCAGCCGCTGTGGCCGGCGCAGGTGCCGCTGTCGTTCCGGCTTGCGCCGTGGGACGTGGAGCTTGCCTTCCGCCCGCTGGATTTCATCCAGGTCAACGCGAAGCTCAACGTGGAAATGATCGCGCTGGCGCTGGAACTGCTGGGGGCGGGGCCGGACGAACGGGTGCTGGATCTGTTCTGCGGGCTGGGCAACTTCACCCTGCCGCTGGCGCGTACCGTGCGCGAAGTGGTGGGCGTGGAGGGTGATGCCGGCCTGGTGGCGCGGGCGAAGGAGAATGCCGTGCGCAATGGGCTGGGCAATGCCTCGTTCCATGCTGCCGACCTGACCCAGGACCAGCGTCAGGCGTCTTGGATGCGCGAAGGTTTCGACAAGCTGCTGCTGGATCCGCCTCGTTCGGGCGCGATCGATGTGCTGCAGCAGCTGCCGCTGAAGCAGTTCAGGCGGATCGTGTATGTCAGCTGCCATCCGGGTTCGCTGGCGCGCGATGCGGGCTACCTGGTCAACGAGCAGGGGTTCAGGCTGGTCAGCGCGGGTGCGATGGACATGTTCCCGCATACCGCGCACGTGGAAAGCATCGCGGTGTTCGAGCGGGCCTGAAGCGCGGTTCCGGCGTGCTCTGTACCGGCAGCCGTTGCTCCTGGGTTTCGATGGATGACGCGCGCTGGTCGTGACGTCACGCTGTTCGCTCATAATGGGCCATGGCCATCGAAATCGAACGTAAATTCCTTGTCACCGGCGACGGCTGGCGTACCGCGGCGCATGACGTCATCCCCATGGCGCAGGGCTATATCAACGACATGGGGGCGCTGGACCGGGGCGACCAGAAGGCCTCGGTGCGGGTACGCATCGAAGGCGACGGCGCGGCCCTGAACCTGAAATCCCGCACGCTCGGACGCAGCCGCCAGGAATTCGACTACCCGATTCCGGTCGCGGACGCCCGCGATCTGCTGGCGCTGTGCGTCGGCGGCATCGTCGAAAAGCGCCGCCACCTCGTGAACCACGACGGGCTGCTGTGGGAAGTGGACGAGTTCCTGGGCGACAACGCCGGGCTGGTGGTGGCCGAAGTGGAGCTCGACGACGCCGACCAGGAGGTGACGCTGCCGGACTGGGCCGGCGAGGACGTCACCGACCAGGCGCGCTACTACAACGTCGCCCTGGCCTCGCACCCCTACACCCGCTGGAAAGGGGACGGAGGCGGTTAATTGCAATTAACCGCCTCCGTCCCCTTTTCACACGCTTCTGCGACAATGCGGCGCTGCGCCATGGTGGCGCGCTGTCGTAGTGGAGATCGACCATGTTGCTGATCGGCGTCGCCGGTACCGAACTGACCGCGCAGGAGCGCGACTGGCTGCAGCACGATGCCGTCGCCGGCGTGGTCCTGTTCGCGCGCAACTTCGCCTCACGGCAGCAGATCGGCGAGCTGTCGGCGGCCATCCGCGATGCCGCGCCGCGTCCGCTGCTGGTCTGCGTGGACCAGGAAGGCGGGCGGGTGCAGCGCTTCCGCGAAGGCTTCAGTGCGCTGCCGCCCCTGCAACGGATCGGCCAGGCGCATGCCACGGACCCGCAGGGAGCGCTGGCCGCCGCCGAGCAGCACGCCTGGCTGATGGCCAGCGAAGTGCGGGCCAGCGGCTTGGATCTCAGCTTCGCGCCGGTGGTGGACCTGGCACGCGGCAACCGGGCCATCGGCGACCGTGCGTTCAGCGATGATCCGCAGGTGGTCGCCGCATTTACCGCCGCCTACGTGCGCGGCATGCATGGCGCGGGCATGTCGGCCACCCTGAAGCACTTTCCCGGCCACGGTACCGTGCTGGAAGACACGCATGTCGACAGTGCGGTGGATCCGCGCGCGCTGGACGAGCTGCGCACGCAGGACCTTGTGCCATTCGTGGCCGGCATCCAGGCCGGTGCCGATGCGGTGATGATGGCGCATGTGGTCTATCCGCAGGTCGCTCCTGAGCCGGCGGGCTATTCGCGCCGCTGGATCCAGGACATCCTGCGTGGCGAACTTGGTTTCCGGGGCGTGGTGTTTTCCGACGACATCGGCATGGCTGCGTCATTTTCCGCCGGCGGCGTCAGGGCCCGGGTGGATGCCCACCTGGATGCCGGCTGCGACGTGGTGCTGGTCTGCCATCCTGAGCTCGTCGAAGACTCGCTGCGCGCGGTCGAACCCCGCACACTGAATACCGCAGCGCTGCTCGGCCTGATCGGCCGCGGCGCGCTCGGCTGGGACGGCCTGCTGGCCGACGCCCGCCATGGCGACACCCGAACCCGTTTGCTCGAACCCTTTGGAAGAACCGTCTGATGCCCAACCTCACCATTTCCCAGGCCCTGGAACAGGCCGATCTGCTGGTCGATCGTCCCACCATCGACAAGGCCATCGGCACCATCGCCGATGCCATCGCGCGTGATTACGAAGGCGAGGTTCCGGTGTTCCTGTCCATCATGCACGGCGCGCTGCCGTTCGCCGGCCAGTTGGCGCTGGAGCTGGGCGCGCGCGGCCAGGATGTGCAGTTCGATTACCTGCATGCCACGCGCTACCGCGGTGAAACCACCGGCGGCGAGCTGGTGTGGAAGCACCGTCCGGCCACGGCGCTGTTCGGCCGCCGCGTGCTGCTGGTGGACGACATCCTGGATGAAGGCTACACGCTGCAGGGCGTGCGCACCTGGTGCCTGGAGCAGGGCGCCACCGACGTGCGCATCGCGGCGCTGACGGTCAAGAAGCATGAGCGCGCGCTGCCGGACGTGCAGGCCGACTACGCTGGGGTGGAGCTGCCCGACCGCTACGTGTTCGGCTTCGGCATGGACGTCAACGAAACGCTGCGCTGCGTTCCGGCCATCTACGCGATGAAGGAATAACGGGCCATGCAGCAGATCGCATTGGCAGTCATCGGCGGAACCGGCGTCTATTCGCTGGCTCAGCTTGATGACGTGCAGGTCCATGAAGTGGAGACCCGCTTCGGCACGCCCTCCAGCCCGGTCCGTGTCGGCATCCTGCTGGGCCACCGCGTGGCCTTCCTGGCACGCCACGGCGAAGGCCATTCATTGCCGCCGCACAGGATCAACTACCGTGCGAATCTGGCCGCGCTGCAGCAGCTGGGCGTGCAGCGCGTGCTGGCGCTCAACACTGTCGGGGGCATCACTGAAGCATTCGGGCCGCGTGTGCTGGCCTGCCCGGACCAGATCATCGATTACACCTGGGGCCGGATATCCACTCTGTGCGAGGAGCCGGGCATCGACGTGCTGCACGTCGATTTCGGGCATCCCTACACGCCGATGCTGCGCAGCAAGATTCTTGCCGCCGCCAAGGTGACCGGCGTCACAGTGCAGGACGGTGGCTGCTATGGCGCCACGCAGGGCCCTCGGCTGGAAACCATCGCCGAGATCGCGCGCATGCGCCGCGACGGCTGCGATCTGGTGGGCATGACCGGAATGCCGGAAGCCGCGCTGGCACGCGAGCTGGGGCTGGATTATGCCTGCCTGGCGATCGTGGCCAACTGGGCCGCCGGATGCGGTGATGGCGAGGAAATCACGATGGCCGAAGTGCTCGCCAACGTGCAGGCGGCGTCCAATGGCCTGCCCGAACTGGTGGGTGAATTGGCACGGGGGTGATTGTCATCCTCGGGCAAGCTTTGCATACTCCGCCAGTGCGCAGGTTTTTGCGTACACCACCCATTCATTGCAAAGGTCTCGCATCACCATGCCGAACGGTACTGTCAAGTGGTTCAACGACGCCAAGGGATTTGGTTTCATTTCGCCGGAGGATGGCAGCGCCGACGTGTTCGCGCACTTCTCGGCCATCAACTCCAAGGGCTTCCGCAGCCTGCAGGAAGGCCAGAAGGTCACCTATGACCTGACCCAGGGCCCGAAGGGCGCCCAGGCTTCGAACATCACGCCGGCCGAGTGACCCACTCGACTGTGTATTGAAGAACCCCGCTGCGGCGGGGTTTTTTTATGCCCGTGCGCAGCCCGGAAGGACGCGCGGTACAGGTGTGTGAACGTGCGGGCGCAGGGAGTTGACGGTCGCCTCACTCCGTTCGTGGGACAACAACCGGGTAGTCACACACTGTTTGCGCCGCTGCCCGGATGCTCCCGAAGATCGCGCACCGGCAGCTGGCGGATGCTGCTGCCCCAGATGGCCCGGGTGGGCCGAATACAAGGAGTAAGTCTGATGTTGTTCTCGGCCGAAGCGCTGGAGTCGGAAATCTGCAAACTGCGAGGCCTCCTGCAGATGCTGCACGAAGACCAGCCCGACGTGATGGAAGATGTGTTCGAGTTCCATGTCGGCAGCCTGATCAGCCATGCCTCGATCGAACAGCACGGCTACATCCGTACCTGCGCACAGGAAATGATCGCGGTGATCCGCGCGCTGCCCCGGCGCAGCGATGTGAAAGGCCCCAGCTTTCGACTGATGCCTGAGACTCTGGCTGCCGCCTGAGTCGCGATGATGGCGGGTGTCCGCTGACGCCGGCGGACCCGCTGACACTGGAGCAGCGGCCCTGACGAGGGTCATCGCTTCGCCGGAAGCATTACCGTCGTATCCTCCACGCATGCCACCATCCGCTCGCCGGGCTGCAGGCGGGGCACGATGCCTGCAGTGAAGCGCGAGAAGGCCGGCAGCACGGTGATGCCGTCGCGCAGCCAGAACGCCGGCAGGCGACGGCTGACACCGGGCAGTACCACCAACGGATGCAGATGCCCCGCGATGACATGGCTGCCGGTTGCGGCATCCGGCTCATGACGGAGCCGGAAGGCTCCAAGCGTGACCTCGCCTTCATGCACCACCACCTGCAGCATCTCCCTGGAAAGCGCACGGTCGTGGTTGCCACGCACCACGTGCACCTCCAGCGCCCTTTGCCGCGTGCGCCATTCCAGCCACTGCGAATGCCAGGCAGCGTCATTGACGGCCCCATGCAGCACGTCGCCGAGGATCCAGAGCTCCCGGCAGCCGGTCTGCTGGACCAGCCGGTTCAGTCGCTGCAGATCGCTGGCGGTGCCCCCGGTCGGCAGCGCCATGCCCGCACGTCGGAAGATATCGGCCTTGCCCAGGTGCAGGTCGGCGATCAGCAGCGCTGCGCGCTCCGGCAGGAAGAGTGCGCGCCCGCCCAACAGGTGCGCCGTTTCTCCCGCCAGGTGTAGCGTCACGTCATCGGCCATGGCGTTTTTCCAGCTGCTGCGCTGCGCGCATCACGCGGGTGCGCCAGTCCTCGTTGCTGAGTTGCCCGCGCAGCCGCTCGGCCCACAGCGGGAAACCCAGCGGCGTCAGCGACGGCGGCGATCGCAGGTGCAGTTCGCGCCGTTGCAGGCGTGCCAGCGTATCGGCCAGGCCTTCGATGTCGAGACTGTCGTGCAGCACCTCGCGTTCGGCCAGCTGCAGCAGCATGTGTCCGGGATCGTGTTCGCGCAGTACGTCATACAGCAGCCCGGCCGATGCCTGCAGCTGCCGCAGCGAGCGCGGCATGCCGCCGGGCAGGCTGGGCACCAGCAGTCCAGCCACGCGCGCGATGCCACGGAACTGGCGGCGTGCCAGTTCGCCCAGGTTGACTGCGGCACGCAGGTCGTCGAGCAGGTCGTCGCCGGACAGCAGCAGGCGCCACTGCATCGCATCCAGTGACTGCGGCACGGCAGGCGCGAGCACCAGGCCATGGTCGTTTACCGCGTAGCCGATGCTGTTGCGCTGCAGCCGCGTGCAGCGCAGCGCCAGCACGGCAGCAAGGGCTTCGTGTACATGCCGCCCGGCGTAGGGGTAGACGAACAGGAACTGGCCTTCGCGCCGGCGTACGTCCTCCACCAGCAGGGTGTCGGGCGATGGGCAGGCTGACAGTGTTTGCTGCAGGCCGAGCAGGGGGGCCAGCCACCGCGATTCGGGGCTGTCGTCGTTGCCGCCGAGCACGGCTTCCAGTTCACTGCCCAGCGCGGACGAAAGCGCCAGCTGGCCGCCCTGCCAGCGCGGAACCGCACCTTCGCCCCCGCGCGCCAGCCGCACATGGGCGGTCATGTCGCGCAACTGCACCAGTTCCAGCAGGCGGCCGGCGAACTGGAAGCGGTCGCCGCGGCGCAGGCGGCTGGCGAACTGTTCCTCCACCGCGCCCAGGCTGCCGCCACGCAGGAACTGCACGCGCACGCTGCCATCGCTGCTGATGGTGCCGATGGACAGCCGGTGCCGCAGTGCCTGGCGGCGATCATGCATGCGGTAGCAGCCGTCCGGATCGCGCACTACCTTGTGGAAATCCGGATACTGCGCCAGCGCGCGACCGCCCTGCACGATTAAGTCCAGCACCTCGCGCCAGTGCGCGTGGTCCAGCGCCGCGAACGCATGCGTACGGCGCACCTGGGCGAACAGCGCATCGGGCTGGAAGCCGCCCGCCAGGGCGCGGCTGATGCAGTGCTGCGCAAGCACGTCCAGCGACAGCAGCAGGGGCCGCCGCGCTTCCACCCGGCCGTCGTGCAACGCACGTCGAGCGGCCGCGTACTCGGCCAGTTCCAACGCATGGCTGGGCACGCACAGCACTTCGCCGCTGGCGCCAGGACGATGGCGTGCTCGGCCGGCGCGCTGGCGCAATCGAGCCACGCCCTTCGGGCTGCCCAACTGCAGTACCTGGTCCACTTCGGGAAAGTCCACGCCAAGGTCCAGGCTGGAAGTGGCCACCACGCAGCGCAGCGTACCGGCGCGCAGGCCGTCTTCTACCTGCTGCCGCAGCGCCGGATCCAGTGAACCATGGTGCAGGGCGAGGCTGGCCGTGTCTTCCGGCCACACGGCGGACAGCGCCCGGTGCCAGAGCTCGGCCTGCGCGCGGGTATTGGTGAACAGCAGGCTGCTGCGTGCACCCATCAAGGCCTGCAGCACCCGCGGCAGCTGGACCAGGCCGAGATGCCCGGCCCAGGGAAAGCGTTCGCCCGGTGCAGGCAGCAGGCTGCGTATGCGCACCGGACGCTGGCGTGCGCCTTCCACACAGAGCGCCTGCGGGCAGCCGGGCAGCAGGACCTCACGCGCCTGCTGGAGATTGCCGAGCGTGGCCGACAGGCCCCACAGCTGCATCGACGGCGCCGCTTCGCGCAGCAGGGCCAGGTTGAGCTGCAGCAGTACGCCGCGCTTGCTGCCCAGCAGTTCATGCCACTCGTCCACCACTACGCAGCGCAGGCGGCGCATGCGTTCCAGCGTGTCCGGGTAGCTCAGCAGCAGTGCCAGGGATTCCGGCGTGGTCACCAGTACATCCAGCCGTCCTTCGCGTGCCAGGCGCCGGTCGCGGCTGCTGGCATCACCGCTGCGCAGCCCCACCTGCCAGTCCAGCCCGAGCGCTTCCAGGGGCGCTCGCAGGGCGCGCGCGGTATCGCTGGCCAGCGCCCGCAACGGGGTCACCCACAGCACCTGCAGCGGGCGCACGGCAGTGCGTCGTGCAGGGGCAGGCAGCGGGTCCAGCAGCGCCTGCAGCAGCGGCCCGCCGAACATGGCAAGGGTCTTGCCGCTGCCGGTGGGCGTGTGCAGCAGGCCGGACGCACCCTCCAAGTAATGTCGCCACATGCGGCGCTGAAAGGGCAGCGAGCGCCAGCCACGTTCGCCGAACCAGGATTCCAGGCGGCGCAGCGCTTCGCTGCGGGTCATCGCGCCAGGGCCTGCAGCTGGGCCAGCGCGTCGGCTTCGCTGGCCGGTTTGTCGTGGCGCCAGCGCAGGATGCGCGGGAATCGCACCGCAACGCCGGACTTGTGCCGCTTGCTCAGGTTGACCGCCTCGAAGGCGAGTTCGAACACCTGCACGGCTTCCACGCTGCGCACCGGGCCGAAGCGTTCTCGGGTATTGGCGCGGATCCAGCGGTCCAGGGCCAGGATCTCCTTGTCGTCCAACCCCGAATAGGCCTTGGCTACCGGTACCAGGGCATCGCCATCCCACACGCCGAAGGTGTAATCGGTATACAGCGTGCTGCGGCGCCCGTGCCCCGCCTGCGCGTACAGCAGTACGGCGTCGATGGTCAGTGGATCGATCTTCCATTTCCACCAGTCGCCGCGGCGGCGCCCGGACTGGTAGGCCGAGCCCTGCCGTTTCAGCATCAGTCCTTCCACGCCACGCACGCGTGCCTCGTCGCGAAGCTGCGCGGCGTGCGCCCAGTCGTCGGCGTGGACCTGCGGTGACAGCTGGATGCGGGGATCGTCCAGTGCGCCGATCAGCCGCGCCAGCTGCTCCCGGCGCTGGTGCAATGGCAGCGCACGCAGGTCCTCGCCCTGCAGTTCCAGCAGGTCGTAGGCAAGCATGCGCACCGGTGTGTCGCGCAGCGTTGCTGCGCCAGGCCTGCGCCGCTGGATGCGGGTCTGCAGGGCGGTGAACGCGCGCGGCAGGTCCTGGCTGTCATCCCAGGCCAGCAGCTCGCCATCGAACACGCAGCCATCGGGCAGCGCAGCCGCGGCCTGCTCGATTTCCGGGAAGCGTCCGTCCAGGCGCTCTTCGCCACGTGACCACAGCGCCACCTCGCCTTGGCGGCGCAGCAACTGCAGGCGGATGCCGTCCCATTTCCATTCCAGCAGCCAGTCCTGCACCGCGCCGAGCGTATCGACCGGGTTTTCCAGCGGCGACGCGAGGAAGAACGGATACGGCTGCTGGCGATCCAGCGGCTGCTCTTCGTGCGACAACAACGTTGCCAGCAGCGCGGGAGATGGCACCCATTCGCCGAGCATGCGCTGGGCAATGCGCGCGATGTCCAGCCCGGACAGTTCGGCCAGTGCCTGCTGCACCAGCCGTTGCGATACGCCCACGCGCAATGCGCCGGTGAGCAGCTTGTTGAACACCAGCCGCTGCGGTGAGGGCAGTGAACGCCAGCCGGCTTCCACTGCGGCGCGCCGCAGCGGCTCATCCTGGTTGGCAACCGCCAGCAGGTGGGTTTCGATCCATTCGGCGAGCGGCCTGTCGGCGGCTGCGACGGTTGGCTCATCAAGCAGCAGGGTGAGCGTTTCGGCAAGGTCGCCGACCTGTTCGTAGCTGTCGTCCACCAGCCAGGCAGGCAGCCCGGTGACGTCGGAGAGCCAGCTGCGCAGCTCGGCGCTGGCAGCGATTTTCCTGCGTGCGCCGCCCACCTTGCCGCCGCTGAGCAGGTACAGTGCCCACGCCGCGTCGTGCGCCGGCGCATGGCGGAAATAGTCGACCAGCGCGGCGCGCTTGTCGCCGGTGGCGGTGCTGCGGTCCAGCCGCTGGTACAGGTCGGCGAAGGCCTTCATTCCTCGCTCCCGTAATCGGTGCGGAAGGCTTCGGCGGCGGTGCCGTTCTCGCGCAGGTAACGGATCAGTGCATCGGTATTGCCATGGGTGGCGATCACGCGGGTGGCGCGTGTCTGTTCAATGGTCTGCAGCAGGGCTGGCCAGTCGGCATGGTCGGACACCACGAAGCCGCGATCGACGTTGCGTCGCCGACGGTTGCCGCGCAGGTGCATCCAGCCCGACGCGAACGCCAGCTGGTGGCGACCGAAACGGCGCACCCACGGGGTGCCGGCAGCCGAGGGCGGTGCCAGCACCAGGCGCCCCGCTGAATCCGGCTGGCGGCCCTGTTCGGCCACCGGTTCGGTGGCGAGCATCGGAATGCCGGCATCACGATAGACCTGCACGCCCTTGGCGATGGCGCCGTGCAGCCACGCGGGCTGGTCGTCCAGTGGCAGCAGTTCGGCCAGCAGCCGCTGCGCCTTGCCCAGTGCGTAACAGAGCAGGATGGCGGCTTCGCCGCGGGCCTCGCATTCCCTGCGCCAGGCGACAATGTCGGCGGCCACCGCCGGCGTATCCGGCCAGCGGTAGATCGGCGAAGCGAACGTCGCTTCGGTGATGAAGGTATCGCAGGGCACCACTTCGAAGCCGTCGCAGGTGGGGTCGTGCTGGCGCTTGTAGTCGCCCGATGCCACCCACACCTGGTCGCCATCATCGATACGCACCTGCGCCGAGCCCAGTACATGCCCGGCGGGATGCAGCGACACTTCCACCGCGCCGATCCGGAAGGGAACGCGCCATGCGTGCGTGTGGATGCGCACATCCCCCAAGCGCCAGCGCAGGATCGCCTCGCTGGATTCGCTGCAGTGGTACTCGCCCATGCCGATGCGTGCGTGGTCGCCGTGGCCATGGGTGATCACCGCACGCGGCACCGGTCGCCATGGATCGATATGGAAATCACCCGCCGGGCAGTACAGGCCTTCCGGCCGCAGCACCACCAGGTCATTGCGTCTGCTCATGCATGCACTCTGCCGGGCCGTTCGTGCAGGAGGTGAGAATCCACCTGAACGGCGCGCAGGCGCGATCTGCGGCAGAATCGGCAGGACCCCGGCCAAGGAGGCTGATGCCATGCGCGACGACGCCGCACCGTTCCAGACGCATCGGGTGGAGAACCAGCCGCCGCCCTTCGCGAACCGCCATCTGTGGTCCGATGATGCCGCGTTAATGGACGCGGTGGAGCGCGGCGGCGCATCGGCTTTCATGCCGCGCCTGGCCGCCTACGGGATGCTGGCCGGCGACAGCCTGTACCGCCTCGGCTTCGATGCCAACCGCGACCGTCCGCGACTGCGCACGCACGATGCGCAGGGGCACCGCGTGGACATCGTGGAATTCCATCCGGCGTATCACCAGTTGTTGCAGCTGGCCAAGGAACATGGCGTGGCCGGTCTTTCCTGGCACGAACCGGGCCCGGGTGCGCATGTCGCCCGCGCGGCCCTGAGCTACCTGCACCACCAGGCGGAGGCGGGCACCAGTTGTCCGCTGACCATGACCCACGCGGCGGTGGCGGTGCTGGCCGACCATCCGGTACTGCACGAATGGGCGCGCAAGGCCGCCGCGCCCGTGTACGACCCGCGTGACGTGCCCATCGCCGACAAGGCGGGGGTGACGCTGGGCATGGGCATGACCGAAAAGCAGGGCGGTTCGGATGTGCGTTCCAATACGACCCGCGCCGAGCCCTGCGGTGATGGCAGCTACCGGCTGGTGGGACACAAATGGTTCTTTTCCGCGCCGATGTCCGATGGTTTCCTGGTGCTGGCGCAGGCACCGGAAGGCGCGACCTGCCTGCTGATGCCGCGCCGGTTGCCGGATGGCAACCGCAATGGCTTCCAGCTGATGCGCCTGAAGGACAAGCTGGGTGACTGGTCCAACGCCTCAGGCGAGGTGGAGTTCACCGGCGCCCAGGCGTGGCGGGTGGGCGAGGAAGGACGCGGCATCGCCACCATCATCAACATGGTGATGATGACCCGGCTGGACTGCATGCTGGGCTCGGCGGCGGAAATGCGCATGGCCCTGGCGCAGGCGCTGCATTACGCACGTCACCGGCAGACCTTCGGGCAACGGCTGTGCGACCACCCGTTGATGGCCAATGTACTGGCCGACCTTGCCGTGGAATCGGAGGCGGCCACCGTGCTGGCCATGCACGTGGCTGCGGCCGTGGATGGTGCCGCGCGCGACCCGCGCCTGGCGATGCTCGCGCGGGTGGGCACCGCGCTGGGCAAGTACTGGGTATGCAAGCGCGCGGCGGCATTCGTCAACGAAGCGCAGGAATGCCTGGGTGGTGCGGGATACGTGGAGGAATCGATGCTGCCGCGTCTGTACCGGCAGGCCCCCTTGAATTCGATCTGGGAAGGCAGCGGCAACATCCAGTGCCTGGACCTTTTGCGTGCGTTGCAGCGCGAACCGCAGGCCCTTCAGGTCCTGCACGAAGAGCTGGAATCGGCGGTCGGAACCGAGTCCGACTATGACGCGGCGCTGGCGCGCTGGCGTCCTACTGCCTTGCCACCGCCCGCGCTGGCCCGGCTGTACTGCGAGCGCCTGGCGCTGCTGCTGCAGGCATCCATCCTGATCCGTGCGGACAGCCCGGTAGCGCCGGTGTTCGTACGCAGCCGGCTGCAGGGCGACCATGGCATGGCCTTCGGTACGTTGCCGGCGGACGTGGATGCGGCGGCGATGCTGGCGCGCGCACTGCCCTGAGCGATGCAGGAGGACGGGACGGGAATGAAAGGGGCGCCGACCGTCGGGTCGACGCCCTGTAAACCGCAGACGCAGCGAATGCTCCGGAAAGGCAGACTCAGCGCTTGGCCTCGTTGGCATTCTCGCGTGCGTCGTCTGCAACATCACGGGCCTTTTCGGCGACGTTTTCCGCAGCGTTGGCGGTCGCGTCGCTGGCGTTGGCCGAGGCATCGCGGGCGGCATCGCGGGCCTTGTCGGCGGCCGAGGCCGTCGCATCGGCGGCGCGGTCGAGCGCTTCGCGGGATTCGGCTGCGGCGTGATGCGATGCTTCCGCTGCTTCATCGGCGGCATTGCGGGTGGCCACGGCAGCGCGATCAACGGCCTCGCGCGCGGCGGCACCGGTGCTGTCGGCAGCCTGGGCGGCATCGCGGCGTGCCTGTTCGGCTTCCGGGCCCTTGCAGGCAGCGAGTGGCAGCACCAAGGCGGCGGCCAACAGCGTAGCGGTCAGGGGGCGGATCTTCATGGCGCGCTCCAGATTCAGGGGTCGATGGGCTGCCAGCCTATTCATGGAGCGGTGGAAACGTGGTGAAAGCCCCGCGCGCGGTCTTCGAGACGCAGCGGCAATGGTGGGGCGTGGACCTGGTCCACCATGGCCGGCGCGCAAAGAAAAAGCCGCTGGCGAACCAGCGGCTTTTCCGGAACAGCGTGAAGAAAGAAGTTATTACTTCTTGGCTTCTTCAGCAGCGTCCTTGGCCTGCTCGGCGGTGCCTTCGGCAGCCTTGGCCGAGTCAGCAGCGGCGTCGGCAGCAGCGTCGGTCGCAGCGCCGGCAGCCTGGGCAGCGGCATCAGCCGAAGCGTCGGCAGCGGTAGCAGCGGTGTCGGCGGCCTGCTGGGCAGCGTCGGCGGTCTGCGAACCGGCAGCAGCAGCCTGGTCAGCGGCAGCCTGGGCTTCGGTGGCGGCTTCGTTGGCCGAAGCGGCGGCGTCCTGGGCGGCTTCCTGCTTCGAGCAGGCAGCCAGGGCCAGGGCCAGGGACATAGCAACCAGCAGCTTGTTGATGCTCATTAGGTGAATCCTCGTCGTTAGATTAGGCAACGCGCAGTTGCGCGCCGCCAACATGATGACAAGCCACGATAGGCTGTCAAGCGGTCCCGCATTCAGTTTTGCGAAAAGGGAGTTAAATCCAATCAAATCAATTCGATGGCAATGGCTGTCGCCTCACCGCCGCCGATGCACAACGTTGCGATGCCGCGCGTGCCGCCGCGGCTGCGCAAGGCGTGCACCAGCGTCACCACCAGCCGGGCGCCCGACGCGCCGATGGGATGACCCAGCGCACAGGCACCGCCATTGACGTTCAGGCGGTCATGCGGGATGCCCAGTTCGCGCATCGGCGCCATAGCCACCACCGCAAAGGCTTCATTGACCTCGAACAGGTCGATCGTATCCAGATTCCAGCCGGTTTTCTCCAGCAGCGCATTGATCGCGCCGATCGGAGCGGTGGTGAACCATTCCGGCTCCTGTGAATGCGTGGCGTGGCCCACGATGCGCGCCAGCGGCTGCAGGCCACGGGACGTGGCGTCGTCCTCGGACAGCAGCACCACGGCGGCGGCGCCGTCGGAAATGCTGGATGAACTGGCGGCCGTCACGCTGCCATCCTTCCTGAAGGCCGGGCGTAGAGTCGGGATCTTGCCGATGTCGGCGCGGGAGGGCTGCTCGTCGGTGGACACCTCGATCTCGCCCTTGCGGGTAGCCACCTTGACCGCGACGATTTCATCGGCAAATGCGCCGTTTGCCTGGGCGGCCTGTGCGCGCGTCACGGACTCGATGGCATACGCATCCTGTTCTTCGCGACTGAACTGGTATTTGTCCACCGCGCATTCGGCGAACTCGCCCATAGCCTTGCCGTCGTATGCATTCACCAGGCCATCGTGAGCCATGTGGTCCACGGCCTGGAAATTACCGAAACGGTTGCCGGTACGCGAATTGGGCAGCATGTGCGGCGCGTTGGACATCGATTCCATGCCGCCGGCCACGACGATGCTGGCCGAGCCTGCCTTGATCAGGTCGTGGCCGAGCATGATGGCCTTCATGCCCGAGCCGCAGACCTTGTTGAGGGTGGTGGCGCCGGTGGACAGCGGCAGGCCGGCGGCGATGGCGGCCTGGCGGGCAGGGGCCTGGCCCAGGTTCGCCGGCAGCACGCAGCCCATGATGACTTCGGATACGTCGCTGGCCGGCACGCCGGACTGTTGCAGCGCAGCGGCGATGGCGGCCGCGCCCAGGGTCGGGGTGGGCACGCCGTTGAACTGGCCGAGGAAGGAGCCGATGGCAGTGCGTTTGGCGGCGGCGATGACGATGTTGGACATGGCAATCTCGTTGTTGCGTGAGCAAATTCGGGAAAGGAGACGCAAGGCGCTGGAAGGTGCCGCGAATCCCGGCAGACTGCGTGGGGGACGCCCAGTATAGGGGGTCGTCGATGAGCGCCGGGGTCACGCTGGGTGGCACGGCGGCGGCGGCGTGATCGGGCGTGACAGCGGGATTGGACAGACGGGGATCCAGGATGAAACAGGCAACGGCACTGAAGTCGGCACTCGCAACGGCGCTTGCGCTGTCCCTGACGGCCTGCGGCGGAGGCGGGGGCGGTGGCAACGTGCGCGTGCCCCCGCCTGATCCGCCGCCCACCTCGCCGCCACCGACCACACCACCTGCGCCGCCCACGCCACCGGAACCGGCCAGGCCGGAGCAGCCGACCCTGCAGGGGCACCTCACGGCGATAAACGCGCTGACCACCGGCCTGACCGGGCAGGGCGTGCGCATCGGCATCGTGGATTCGGGCATCAACCGCAGCCAGCCGGCACTGGCCGGCAGGG
Source organism: Pseudomonadota bacterium (assembly GCA_023430045.1). Classification (GTDB taxonomy): domain Bacteria; phylum Pseudomonadota; class Gammaproteobacteria; order Xanthomonadales; family Xanthomonadaceae; genus Stenotrophomonas. The sequence continues at coordinate 21,948 of JAEZCF010000163.1, forward strand.
TGGCCGGCAGCTACAGCTACGTTGATCCACGCGAGAACGACCTGACCCGCGATGACGTGGTCGGCCATGGCACCACCGTCGCCATGCTGGCCGCCGGCGGCAGCTATGCCGGCAACCAGGTGGGCGTGGCGCCCGGTGCGCAGCTGGTATCGGCGCGGATCATCGCCGATACCCGGCCCAGCGATGACGGTTCGGGCAACGGAAACCAGGTGGATGGTCCGCTGGGGCTGGCCTCCGTGCATCGCGACCTGGTCGATGCAGGGGTGCGGATCATGAACAATTCGTGGGGCGGGCTGTACTGGACGAACCCGGCCACCACCGCGCAGATCGCCGCCGAATATCGGCCGTTCATCCTCGCCAACGATGGTCTCGTGGTCTTCGCCACGGGTAACGACGGCAGGAGTACGCCATCCAACATGGCCGCGCTGCCCAGCCGTCCCGGTTCTGGCGGCACGCTCCCGGCTGCTGATCTGGCACGGGGCTGGCTGGCGGTGACGGCGGTGGACACGGTCCATCCCACCGTACTGGCCGGCTACGCCAACGCCTGCGGTGAAGCGGCCACGTACTGCCTGGCCGCGCCCGGCACGGCGGTGTATCCGGATCCGCAGGCAACCACCGCCTCCGCATCGTTCTATTACGGCTGGGGAACCTCATATGCCGCGCCCCTGGTGTCCGGTGCCGCGGCGCTGGTCTGGGAGCGTTTCCCGTACTTCAGCAACGATCTGGTGCGGCAGACGCTGCTGGGCACGGCGACCGATATCGGTGCACCCGGCGTGGACGCGGTGTTCGGCAACGGCCTGTTGAACGTGGGCAAGGCTGTCAACGGCCCGGCGCGCTTCGATTGGGGCGATGTCACCGTGAACATCAACCAGCTCGGGTTGGATTCGGTCTGGCGCAACGACATCAGTGGTGCCGGTGGGCTGGTCAAGCGCGGCTCCGGTGCCCTGAACCTGGCCGGTCGCAACACCTATACCGGCACGACGCGCATCGAACTGGGCACGTTGGCGCTGCGCGGCGGTGCATCGATCACTTCTGATGTCGTCATCGTTCCGCAGGCCGCCGGGGCCAGCCGTGCCGGCCTGCAGTTCATGAACGGTACCAGCCGCGTGGTCGGCGATGTCGACAACGGCGCCAGCGTGGTGCTGACCAGTGCGAACGCCAATGCCACCATCGAAGGCGATTACCTGCAGCGCGACGGCGCGCAGATGATGATCGCGCTGGGCGTGAATGCGCTGCAGGTGACCGGCACGGCCACGCTGCAGGGCGGTGGCGTGCGGGTCAATGGCGCCATCGCCGGTTACGTGCCGGCCAATGGCAGCCGGCAGGCGCTGATCCATGCGCAGGAAGGGCTCAGTGGCGGGTTCACCACGCCAGCTGTCGGCCAGAACGGCGTCAGCCTGCTGGAATCGAGCTACGGGTACGACAGCAACAACGCATGGCTGGAATTGACCCGTCTCAGCGTCACCGCCGTGGCCAGCGCGGCCTCGTTCGACGCGCAGGCGCGCAGCTCGGCACAGCGGGTGGAGCAGGCCTTCGAGATGCTTGATGCGGATGCCGGCCTTCAGTCGACGGCGTTCGCGAGCGCCGCGGCGCAGCTGCAGCAGGCCAGTGGTGGCATCGCCGGGCTTGGCGCCAGCCTGGACAGCCTGTCCGGAAAGGCACATGCGCAGGCCACCCAGGCGACGTTCGACAGCATCGACATGAGCCGGCGCGCGATCGCCACCCGGTTCGGCCAGCTGCAGGCGGCCCCTTCGCTGCGTGGCGCCTGGGAAAGCACGCTCGGCGCCGCAGGCCAGGGCGGATTTGCCGGCAATGCGGCGCAGACCGGGGGTTGGATGGTCGGGCAGGAACATGCGCTGGCGGGCAACGGTGTGCTGGGTATCGCCGTCGGCGAGGTGAGCAGCATGGCGGGCGGTGGCAGCCTCGACGGCCGTACGCGCGACCGTCAGGCGCAGGGGCAGCTGTATGCCGGCTGGAGCAGCGGGCGCGGCTACGCGCTGGCGCAGCTGGGCGCGGGACACTTTCAGCGTGAGGTGGATCGCCAGCTGTTGCTGGGCGACAGCGCCTTCGGCGCGGGTGCGCGCTACGGCGGCCGTTTCGGCAGCGCGAGCATTGAATCCGGCGTGCGCCTGGGCGGCATGCGCGCATCGTTGACGCCGTACCTGGGTGCCAGCCATGTGCAGGTGCGCTCGGATGGCTTCGCCGAGCAGGGCGGGCTGGGTTTCGGGCTGCGCACGCAGGATGCCGACGCACGGCGCAGCCTGGCGATGGCCGGCCTGCGCGGCGAGCGCCAGTGGCGCAACTGGACCCTGCGCGGCTATGCCGAATGGCAGCGGGAGCTGTCACGCGATGGATTCTCCACGGCGGCCAGCTTCACCGGGATCGATGCGTGGGCGCCGATGATCGGTGGCGCGTTGCCACGTTCGTCCGGCCTTGTCGGCGTGGCGCTGGAATCGTGGCTTGGCCGTCATGGCCGGTTGTCGCTCGGCTACGACCAGCGTCTGGGGGGCGGCCTGGATGTGTCGCAGGCGGCGTTGCGGTACAGCGCGGGATTCTGAGGCGGGCGTTGCCGGCAGACGTTGCCGGGAACGCGGGTTGCCGGGCAGGGCCCGGCCACGGGGGGCGTGCGGCGCTCAGCCTGCGCGCAGATCGCCCAGCCGCGGAGTGCTGCGGCCCATCGGCAGTTTCAGCCTGCCGATCGCCTGGATGCGCGCTTCGGCGATCCGGTCCGCAGCGCGCTGCGGGGCGATGTTTTCCTGCTGCGACAGCGCGAAGATCCGTCCGAGGTTGTGGTAGATGCTGCGGATCAGGCGCATCGCCCGTTCGCGGTTGTAACCGTCGATCTCCAGCGAAACATTCATCACGCCACCGGCGTTCACCGCGTAGTCCGGCGCATACAGGATGCCGCGCGCATGCAGTTCATCGCCGACTTCCGGGCTGGACAGCTGGTTGTTGGCGGTGCCGCAGATGATGCGTGCCTTCAGCCGTGGCAGCACGTCCATGCTGATGCCGCCTTCCAGCGCGCACGGTGCGAACACGTCGGCGGCGACTTCATGGATTTCATCCGGCTTCACCGCTTCGGCGCCGTATTCGGATACCGCGCGCTCGACCAGTGCGGGATTCAGGTCGGTGACGAACAGCTTGGCACCGCGGTCGCGCAGCAGCTTCACCAGTTCCATGCCGATGTGGCCCAGGCCCTGCACGGCGATGCTGGTCTTGCCGACTTCCTCATGTCCCAGTTTCGCCTGCAGCGACGCCATCAACGCCTGCAGCGCGCCGTAGGCGGTGAACGGCGCAGGATCGCCGGAACCACCGTGCACCTGGTGTACGCCGGTGACGTACTGGCTTTCCAGGTAGATGTTTTCCATGTCGTTGACATCGGTACCCATGTCCTCGGCGGTGATGTAACGCCCGCCCAGCGCATCGACATGGCGGCCGAAGGCGCGGAACAGCACTTCGGTCTTGTCCACGCGCGGGTCACCGATGATGACGGCCTTGCCGCCGCCGACATTCAGGCCCGCCAGAGCGTTCTTGTAGGTCATCGTGCGGCTGAGCCGCAGCACGTCCGCGAGCGCTTCCTCGGTGCTGGCATAAGGCCGCATGCGCACGCCCCCCAGGGCCGGGCCGAGGGTGGTGTCGTGCACGGCGATGATCGCCCGCAGGCCGGCATCGGGGTTGTGGCAGAACACCACCTGTTCGTGGCCGGTGGTTGCGAGGGTTTCGAAGATCATGGCAGCTCCGTTGGCATGAACAGCGGCGAACCACTACGAACATGCCAGCATTGTGAGTGGCTGAAAACAAAAAAAGCGACATCGTCCGCGCTGGGGACGGGTCGCGCGGGGCCATTCTAGTGCATTACCGCATGGCGGATGTGCAGGCAGGTCCAGGCGGGCGTGGCGTGAGTGATTAAAGAACCTGAAGCGCGTGCCGATGCTGCACGCATGGCGGAATTCCCCGCACGCAAAGACAGGAAGGGCGACGTGCTGGAGGCGGGTGGAAGGGTGATGTCGCGGAGGGTGCGGTGAGCGCGATCCCTGCGGGTCTGTGGCAGCGCTGCCGCGACTGGCTGCGTGGCCGGCCTGTCCACCGGGCCGTCCTGCGGCCGGGCACGTCCGGGCCTGCCGAAGCGGGTCGCGCAGCGCCTGTGCCGTCGTCCGTGGATGACATCGACGATACGGAGGCGAGGCTGCATTCCAGCCTGTATGCGCTTGCCCTGTATCCGATGTCGCAGGGCAGTGGAGCCGTTGACACGGCGCTGCAGGACGCCACGTCGCGCGCGCTGCAGGAACGCGACTGGAGCGCGCGCCAGCTGCCACGACGTCCGCAGCTGCTGCCACAGCTGATCCACAGCGTGAACGAGCCGGACGCATCGGCGCGCATGATCGCCTCGATCATCGGCCAGGATCCGGTACTGGCGGGCAACCTGCTGCGCATAGCCAACAGCCCCGCCTTCCGGGTCCAGGAGCGGGCGGTGGACAGCCTGCAGCGCGCGGTGACACTGGTGGGCACCGATGGCATCCGGCAGATCATCAGCGCGGTGCTGGTGCAACCGGTGATGCAGGTGGACTGCGATGTCTTCCCGCGGTTCAGTGGCGTGATCTGGGAGCATGCGCTGCTGGCCTCCCGGGCGGCGGCGGACCATGCGCGCACGGTGACCGGCGATGATCCTTTCGCCGCCCAGTGGCTGGGACTTACCCAGGGACTGGGCGCGGCACTGGTGATGAAGCAGCTGCAGCAGCAGGCCGCTGCCCTGCAGGCAGTGCTGGATTATCCGACCACCGAGGCGGTGCTGCGGCAATGGACCCTGCCGGTGGCGCAGCGCATCGCCATGGCATGGGAACTGCCGCAGCGCGTGCACGAAACGCTGCATGCGCCGCAGGCGTCCAGCGGCCTGGCGCTCAGCCTGCGGCTGGCACGTGCCGCCGCCACCGCCAGCCTGCTGTGCAGGCATGGGCATATCGGGCAGGGCCAGGCGATGGCCTGGCTGGAGCGGATTCCCGGCACCCCGGCACATGCGTTGCTGTGGATATGGCGCAGGCTGCATGGCCGTGCCGTGGAAACCATCGGCGACGACGAACACGGCCGCGCGTAACGC
>JAEZCF010000051.1 GCA_023430045.1 Pseudomonadota bacterium
GCCGGCCACGCCGGTGGCGTTGTCCACCGCACCGTTGTAGATGTTGTCGCCGGTTTCGCCTTCATGCCTGCCCAGATGGTCCCAGTGCGCCATGTACAGCACCGCTTCGTCCGCCCGCGAGGTGCCCGGCAGCACGCCTACCACGTTGCGCGAGGTCTTCCCGGCGGTGGTGCTCTTCAGGTCCACCGACAACCTGGCCTTCAGCGGCACCGGCTTGAAGCCACGCTTGTTCGCATCCTTGTAGGCCTGTGCCAGGTCCAGGCCGGCACCAGCGAACAACGTGGTGGCCGCCTCCGCGCTCAGCCAGCCCTGTACCGGCAGGCGGGGCTCCGGATCGTCCTTGGCCGGAAGGTCGTACTGCGGGCCGGCCCAGGAGTTCCGGACCACGTCCCAACCATAGGAAGCGCCGGCGGTGTCGTGCACGATCAGCGCCGCGGCGGCGCCCTTGCGCGCAGCTTCCTCGAACTTGTATGTCCAGCGACCGTAATAGGTCATGCGCTTGCCATCGAACAGCGTGGCATCGTCGACATGGAAACCCGGGTCATTGACGAACATCACTACGGTCTTGCCCTTCCAGTCCTGGTCGGCGTAATCGTTCCACTGCTGTTCCGGCGCATCCACCCCGTAACCGACGAAGACAATCTCGCTGTCCTGGACCTTGACCTCATTGCGTCCGGTGCGGGTGCCGACCACCATGTCGGTACCGAAGGCGAGCTCGCTGGCCTTGCCATCCTGTTCGATCTTCAGCGTGGTGTTTTCATCGGCGGTGGTCTCGGTCATCGCCACATCCTGGAACCAGCTGTCGCCGTTGCCGGGCTGCAGGCCGATGCGCTGCATCTGGTCACGGATGTAGTTGACGGTCAGCTCCTCGCCGTTGCTGCCCGGTGCACGCCCTTCGAACGCATCCGACGCCAGGGTCTTCACCAGTTCGGCGAAATCGGCTTCGTTGATTTCCGGCGAGAAGGCATGGGTACTGGCGGCAGGCGCCTGCGCCGGCCCGGCAGCGTCGGACGCGGGCGCGGGGGCCTGTTCGCCCTTGCATGCGGCAAGGGCTGCGGTGGCGGCAAGGCAGAGCAGTAGTTTGCGGGGCATCATGGGGTCCTGTCGGGTGAGGCCGGCGTGCGTGCGAGGGCCGGGCATGGGAATCAGTTCTCGGGGGCGCTGTCGCTGTCGAAGCTCACCGGCACGGCGCCACTGACCGCGCCGATCCTGGCGCTGCGGTGCACGTACAGCACCACGTCCCGTTCGAATTCCAGCGCACCCTCGACAACCGCATTCGGGCCGACGATGACGCGCGGCTTGCGACCCGGCGTGAGCGTCAGGCTGAAGCTGGGTTTACGGATATGGATGCCACCGGATACGACCGAGCCGACGCCGACGGTGATGTCTCCGTTGACGGTCTCGATATCACCGGACAGGCGCGTCTCGACCAGGCCGATGCCGCCGTTCACGGTCTCCACGCGGCCCTGGATCTGGCTGCGACGGTCACTGAAGATGCTGCCGTTGACGGTTTCCACGCTGCCGCGGGCAATGACATCCGACGCCAGGCGCACACCGCCGTTCACGGTGGAAATGCTGCCGGTGCGGGCGCGGTCGCCGACCCGGATGCTGCCGTTGACGGTCTCGATGTTGCCGGTTTCCACGCCGTCGCCGACGCGGATGCCACCGTTCACGGTGTCCAGGTCGCCATAGCGCTGCCCGGGTCCGGCGCTGATGCTGCCGTTGACCTTGCTGATGTCCTCCTGCGCGAGCGCGGGACTGCCTGCGGCAAGCAGGGCCAGCATCAACGTGAGGGAATGGGTGTTCATGGGGTTCCTTGTAAGCTGCTGGCGGCTGGCAGGCCGCCCGGTAAAGATGTCACCATGCATCATTGCAAACCGCATCTGCCTGAAGTCACTGGAAAGCCCTTGCGCTACAACGCTTTTCCCTCACGCCTCGCTCACGTCCGCTGGCCGGTACTGGCCTGCGGCCTGATGGTATTGCTGCTGCCGGCACTGGTTACCCCATCGTCGGCATGGGCGCAGTCATCCCGTGAAGCCGAGCGCAAGCTGCAGAAGCTGCGAAGCGAGCTGAAAGGCGTCGCCCAGGAGCGGCGGCAGCTGGACAGCAAGCGTGGGCAGGCCACCGTGCAGCTGCGCGAACTGGACGAGAAAGTGGCACGCAGCGGCCGCACGCTTGCGCAGACCGAGGCCGCCCTCAAGGAGCAGGACACTGCGCTTGCGGGGCTGGAAAAGCGCCGCGCCGCGCTTGCCGACAACCTGGAACAGCAGCGGAGCGAGTTGGCTGGCCTGCTGCGTGGAGCCTATCGGCTGGGCAACCATGCTCCGCTCAAGCTGCTGCTTTCGCAGGATACCGTGGCCGACGGCAACCGCTCGCTGGCCTATCACCGTTACCTGCAGCGCGAGCGCAGCCAGCGCATCCATGCGTTGACCGCCGACCTGCAGGAGCTGGACCGCGTACAGGTCGAGATCGGCGAGCGCCGCGAGCAGCTGCAGGCCACCCGCCAGCAGCAGAAGCAGCAGGTCACCGCGCTGGCGGGCGACCGGCGCCAGCGCGAACAGGCCGTGGCCACGCTGGAAAAACAGTTCAAGGACCGCAGCGAACGCGAGAAGGCGCTGGGCCAGGATGCCAAGGCGCTGGAAACGCTGCTGGCCAACCTGCGCGCCGCTGCGGCACGTGCCGAAGCAGAGCGTCGTGCGGCCGCGCGGCAGGCCGCTGCGGACAAGGCGGCGGCCGAAAAGGCGACGGCGAAGGGGCGTACGCCGCCGCGCGCGACCAAGGTGCCACCTGCCGTGGCTTCGGCCCCGGCGCCGAAGGTGGGCGGACTTGGCTGGCCGTTGTCGGGCAACCTGTTGGCGCGCTACGGCGGCAAACTGCCGGACGGGCGCACCAGCAACGGCGTGCTGATCGGCGCGCCGGCGGGCAGCACGGTGACAGCAGTAGCCGATGGCACCGTGGTGTTCTCCGACTGGATGACCGGCTACGGCATGATCCTCATCGTGGACCACGGCAACGGCTACATGAGCCTCTACGCCCACAACGATGCGCTGCTCAAGGACGCCGGTGCCACCGTCAAGCGTGGCGATGCGCTGGCCAAGGTCGGCAATTCCGGAGGCCAGGGCGTGACCGCGCTGTACTTCGAACTGCGTCGTGGCGGCCAGCCGGTGAATCCGGACAGCTGGCTGCAGCGCCGCTGAACCTTGGCGTGCTGCGGTCGTCGTCCGTTCAACGGGAATTTACCGGCAGCTGACGCATAATCGGCTTCATATGCATCTCTCGCGCCAGGCTGCGCGGGAGCAGCCGCAACCGTCCTCCAGGAGTGCTTCATGCGTCGAGTCCGAACCGCCACCCTGCTGCTGGCCCTGCTGCCTTCGCTCGCGCTGGCCCAGCACGCGGCCCCGGCTACGGACAACGAACCCGGCGCGGCCAGCAACGAAGAGGCGGCCACATCCAAGGTGCCGCTGGAAGAAATCCGCCGCTTCGTCGGTGTGTACAACGCAGTACGCGCGGCCTACGTGGATCCGGTGGACGACAGGAAGCTGATGCAGGACGCGGTGCGCGGCCTGCTGCTGGATCTTGATCCGCACAGCACCTACTTCGACAAGGAGGATGCGGAGGCCTTCGACGAACAGGCCACCGGTGTCTATGAAGGCATCGGCGTGGAGCTGCAGCAGCAGCCGGACAACAGCAGCCTGAAGATCATCGCCCCCATCGACGACACGCCTGCCGCGCGTGCGGGCATCCTGGCCGGTGACCTGATCATCGCCATCGACGGCAAACCCATCAGTGCCATCCAGGCCAGCGAACCGCTGCGTGGCCCGGCCGGCAGCAAGGTGGTGCTGACGCTGGTACGCGAAGGCCGGCCCAAGCCGTTCGACGTCACCCTGGCGCGTGAAACCATCCGCGTGACCAGCGTGCGCAGCCGCATGCTGGAGCCTGGCTACGGTTACATCCGCCTGAGTACCTTCCAGGCCGATACCGGTGCCGATTTCCAGAAACACGCGCGTGACCTGAGCCGGCAGGCCGGTGGCCAGCTGAAGGGACTGGTGCTGGATCTGCGCAGCAACCCTGGTGGCCTGCTCACCGCAGCGGTGCAGGTGGCCGACGATCTGCTGGAAAAGGGCAACATCGTCAGTACCCGTGGCCGCATCAGCATCAGCGATGCACGCTTCGACGCCACGCCGGGTGACCTGTTGAAGGGCGCGCCGGTGGTGGTGCTGGTGGACGCCGGCTCGGCCAGTGCGTCCGAGGTGCTGGCCGGCGCGCTGCGTGACAACCAGCGTGCGCGCGTCATCGGCAGCCGCACCTTCGGCAAGGGGTCGGTGCAGACCGTGCTGCCGCTGGACAACGGCGATTCGGTGAAACTGACCACTGCGCGTTATTTCACCCCCAGTGGCAAGTCGATCCAGGCCACCGGCATCGTGCCGGAAGTGGAACTCAAGCGGGCGCCGCGCGAAGGCGACGACGAACTGCCCGCCAGCCTCAGCGAATTCAGCGAAGCCACTCTGCCAGGCCACCTGCAGGGCGATGAAGAGGGCGACGAAGGCTATCTGGCCGGCGATGTGTTGCCAGGTGACGGTCCGATCGACGATGCCCTGGCCGAACTCAAGCAGCCGGGCTCAGTTGCCGCGCGCCTGAAGGCGGAAGCCGCGAAGGCTGAGGCAGCGAAGAAAGAGACCGCGAAGGAAGAGACCGCGAAGGAAAAAGCCCCGGAGACCGCAAAACCGTAGTGCCGGGCGCTGCCCGGCAGCTGGGCTCAGAATCCTTGGCGTTTGCGCAGCCGCCGCGCGATCGCCGCGCGCACGTACACGGCATACAGCACGCCGAAGCCGAACCCGGCGATATGCGCCCACCACGCCACCATGCCGAATGTCGGACCTATGTAGGCGAACACCACCTGCAGCACCGCCCACACGCCGATCAACAGATAGGCCGGCGCCCGCACGAATTCCAGAAACAGGCCCAAAGGGATGACCACACCCAGCCGGGCCCCCGGGAACAGCGCCAGATACGCGCCGATCAGCGCTGACACCGCTCCGCTGGCGCCGATGATGATCTGGTCCGGGTTGCCCATGGTGTACACGGCCGCCAGGTTGGATATCGCGCCGCCAAACAGGAACAACAGGATCAGGCGCCAGGGTCCGAGCACGCGCTCGGCCGGCAGCCCGAAGATCAGCAGGAAGACCAGGTTGCCCAGCAGGTGCGACCAGTCGGCGTGCAGGAACAGCGCGGTGAACAGCCGCAGCACGCTGCCGTCCTTCAGGGTGAGCCACCAGTCCTGGGGATGGGTCAGGCCGGTCGCCAGTGCGCCCCAGTCCATCCACAGGCTGCGCCGGGCTTCGTCAGGCCGCGATATCGACCACAGGAAAGCCAGCCACACCGCCAGGAACAACAGCGGAGTGGCCCAGCGGAAAGCCGCTTTTCGGCGGGAAGGCAGCGAAACGAACATGGTGGCTAGCGTAGCCCGAGCGTCGGCGGGATGGACTGCCGCATTCATTATTTAGAGGGCAAATCCGACACAGGTGTTATTGTTTCATTAACAGCTCTGGGTGATACTCGCATACGGCGTCGTATGTCGGGAGGGGAATCCGGCGCGTAACGGAGGGCTTCGCGCCTGGCCGGTACGCAGGCGCAGCTGAGCAAAACAACCGCTTTCCGGAGAGACATTACGATGCAAACCGCTTCTACTTTTGCCCGCATCACCGTGCTGGCCGTCGGCATCGCCGGCGCCCTGGCCGCGACGGATGCCAACGCCGCTGCCTTCCAGCTGAAGGAAAACAGCGCCAAGGGTCTCGGCCGCGCTTTCGCTGGCTCCGGCAGTGCCGAGGGTGATGCCTCGATCATCGCCGTCAATCCGGCAGGCATGCGCCAGCTGGATGGTCGCCTGTTCCAGGGCGACCTCAGCGCGATCAGCTTCAAGGCCGAGTTCGAAGGCGCCGGCCGTACTCCGGTCGGTACCCCGCAGACCGGCGGCGACGGCGGCGACGCCGGCATGATCGCTCCGGTACCGGCCGGCTACTTCCACACCCCGATCGGGGACAAGGCCCACTTCGGTGTCTCGCTGACCGCGCCGTTCGGCTTCAAGACCGACTATGACAATGGCTGGGTCGGCCGTTACAGCGGCCTGAAGACCGACCTGAAGGCGATCGACCTTGGTTTCGCGCTGTCCTATGACGTCAACCCGTACGTGTCCTTCGGCGCGTCCGTGTTCGTCGAGCACCTGACCATCGAACTGAGCAACAACATCGACTTCGGTACCGCGCTGGCACAGGCACGTGTGCCGGGCTTCGCGCCGGGCAGCGCCGACGGCAAGCTGACCGTCGAAGGCGACAACAACGCGGTGGGCTGGACCGTCGGTGGCCTGTTCAGTGTCGATGAGAACACCCACATCGGCCTGAGCTACCGTTCCAAGGTGGAGCACAAGATCACTGGCGGCGACGCCACCTTCGACGTGCCGCCCAATGCCGCTTCCGTACTGGGCGTCGCGCAGCCGGGCATGTACGTGACCACCCGCGGCAAGGCCACCGTGACCCTGCCGGCATCGGCCACGCTGAGCGTGACCCACAACGTCAATGATCGTTGGACGGTGATGGGCGACGTGACCCGTACCGCGTGGTCCACCGCGTTCGACCAGGTGACCATCGACTACGCGTCCAGCCAGCCCGATTCGGTGCTGTCCTTCGGCTACCGTGACACCACCTTCGTGTCGCTGGGTACCGATTACAAGCTGAGCGACACCGTGACCCTGCGTGGCGGCATCGCGCTGGACCAGACCCCGACCACCGACGCACACCGCGACGTGCGCGTGCCGGACACCAGCCGCAAGTGGCTGTCGCTGGGTGTGGGCTGGAACCCGTCGGAGAACGTGGAGTACAACCTGGGCTATACCCACCTGTTCACCAGCGATCCGAACGTGGCCATCGGCCCGACCACCAACAACCAGGGCAATTCGCTGGCGGGCAAGTACAAGGTCCGTGGCGACGTGCTGGCGGTGTCGATGCAGTACAAGTTCTGATCCACGCGGCAACGCGTGACCGCAGTATCCGGAAGCCCCGCGCAAGCGGGGCTTCTTTTTTTGTCGTGACGTCGCGCAGTTCGATGGCGACAATGGGCGATGGATCTTTCCGACCCCACGTTCCAGCTTGAGATCGCCGCCAATGTGGCCGCCGCCGCGGCCATCCTGCTGGCGGGCCGCAACAGCGTGCATGGCTGGTGGCTGAGCATCATCGCCGGCGGGTTGTTCGCGCTGGTCTTCCTGCAGGCACGGCTGTACGGGCAGGTGGCCCTGCAGGGATTCTTCATCGTGGTCAGCGCGCTGGGCTGGTGGCAATGGCTGCGGGGCGACGGCGGAGCACCGCTGCGTATCAGCCGGACAGCCGCACGCGCATGGCCCTGGCTGGGTCTGCTGGCGCTGGTGGCCACGCTGGGCCAGGGCTGGTTGCTGTCGCACTACACCGATGGCCAGGCGCCGTACGCGGATGCGGCGATGCTGGTGCTGAGCATGATCGGTCAGCTGATGATGATGCGACGCAAGCTGGAGTGCTGGTGGGTCTGGCTGCTGGTGAACAGCATCGCCATACCGCTGTATTACAGCGGCGGCCTGTACGTGACCGCCGTGTTGTATGTCGGCTTCTGGATCAACGCAGTGGTGGCACTGCGCCACTGGCGGCGGCTGATGCGCTGACAGTGGTGGAGCGGGTCCACGACCCGCTGTTCCTGTTTCCAACCTCGTGTGTTTCCAACCTCGTGTCAACGGCAGCGGGTCATGGACCCGCTCTACCGGTTCCCGAGGGGCGTCAGTCGCCCAGCGTCAGCAGCGAGGCGTTGCCGCCGGCGGCGGTGGTGTTCACCGTCACCGTCTTTTCGGTGGCGAAACGCAGCAGATAGTGCGGACCACCGGCCTTCGGGCCGGTGCCGGACAGGCCCTGGCCGCCGAACGGCTGCACGCCCACCACGGCACCGATCTGGTTGCGGTTGACGTACACGTTGCCGACATGGACGCCGTTGGTGATGCGGTCCACGGTCTCGTCGATGCGTGAATGCACGCCCAGGGTGAGCCCATAGCCGGTTGCGTTGATCTGCTCGATCACCGCATCCAACTGGTCGCCCTTCCAGCGGATCACATGCAGCACGGGCCCGAAGATCTCGCGGTGCAGCTGGCCAAGGTCCTTGAGCTCATAGGCGCGGGGTGCGAAGAAGGTGCCGTTCGCGGCCTCGGTGGACAGCTCCGCCGCGGCGATCAGGCGTGCCTCGCGATCCATGCGCACCGCATGGTCCTGCAGGATCGCCAGCGCATTGGCATCGATCACCGGACCGACATCGGTCGACAGCAGGCCCGGATCGCCGACCTTCAGTTCCTTCATCGCGCCGGCCAGCATCGTCATCACCTTGTCGGCGATGTCGTCCTGCACGAACAGCACGCGCGCCGCCGAACAGCGCTGGCCGGCGGAGGTGAAGGCCGAACCGATGGCATCCTTGACCAGCTGTTCGGGCAGGGCCGAGGAATCGGCGATGAAGGCGTTCTGGCCACCGGTCTCGGCGATCAGCACACCAATCGCGGCGTCGCGTGCGGCCATCGCACGGTTGATCGCACGCGCGGTGTCCGTGGAGCCGGTGAAGGCCACGCCAGCCACGCGCGGATCGGCGGTAAGCGTCGCGCCGACGGTGGCGCCATCACCCGGCAGGAACTGCACCACATCGGCCGGCACGCCCGCGTCGTGCAGCAGCTTGACCGCTTGGTAACCGATCAGGTTGGTCTGTTCGGCAGGCTTGGCGATCACGCTGTTGCCGGCAGCCAGCGCGGCGGCCACCTGGCCAAGGAAGATCGCCAGCGGGAAGTTCCACGGGCTGATGCAGACGAACACGCCACGGCCGTGCAGCTGCAGTTCGTTGGATTCACCGGTCGGGCTCGGCAGCGTTTCGGCATGCCCGAACTGCTCGCGCGCCTGCTTGGCGTAGTAGCGCAGGAAGTCCACCGCCTCGCGCACTTCGGCCACGCCATCGGGCAGGCTCTTGCCGGCTTCCTTCACGCACAGCGCCATGAACTCGGCGATACGTGCTTCCAGCTGGTCGGCGGCGTTTTCCAGGATTGCCGCGCGGCTGGCGGCCGGCGTGCGGTTCCAGGCGGGCTGCGCCGACACGGCATTGGCCAGCGCCTGCTGCACGGTGGCCGTATCGGCCGCCTGCCAGTGGCCCACCACCTCACGGTTGTCGGCCGGATTGGTCACCGGCATGGAGGCGCCGCTGATCGTGGCGCCCGGCACCAGCGGCATCGCCTGCCACGGCTTTATGGCACCGTTGAGCTGCCCGGCGAGGGCGCGCAGTTCATTGTCGTTGGCCAGGTTGATGCCCATGGAATTGTTCCTGTCGTGGTTCTGGCTGCGCAGCAGGTTCACCGGCAGCGGGATCTTGGGATGCGGGATCGAATCGAACGACGCCACCATGTCCACCGGATCGCGGACCAGGTCGGCGATGGCCACGCGCTCGTCCGTGATGCGGTTGACGAAGCTGGAGTTGGCACCGTTTTCCAGCAGGCGGCGCACCAGGTACGGCAGCAGGTCTTCGTGCGAACCCACCGGCGCGTACACGCGGCAGGGCAGGTCCAGGCGGTCGGCCGGCACCACTTCGGCATACAGGTCATCACCCATGCCGTGCAGCTTCTGGTGTTCGTATACACCGCCCCTGGCAATGGTGCGGATGGCCGCGATGGTGTGCGCGTTGTGGGTGGCGAACATCGGGTAGATCGCATCGGCATGGCCGAACAGCCGCCTGGCGCACGCCAGGTAGGACACGTCGGTATTCTGTTTGCGGGTGAATACCGGATAGCCCGGATAGCCTTCGATCTGCGCGCGCTTGATTTCCGCGTCCCAGTACGCGCCCTTGACCAGTCGCACCTGCAGGCGGCGGCCGTTGCGGCGGGCCATGTCGGCCAGGAAATCGATGGTGTAGGGAGTGCGCTTCTGGTACGCCTGCACGACCACGCCGAAACCATCCCAGCCGGCCAGCGAGGCATCGGAGAACACGGCTTCGATGATGTCCAGCGACAGCTCCAGGCGGTCGGCTTCCTCGGCGTCGACCGTGCAGCCGATGCCGTAGCTTTTCGCCAGCTGCGCCAGTTCCAGCACGCCCGGCACCAGGTCGTGCAGCACGCGTTCGCGCTTGGCGTGTTCGTAGCGCGGATACAGCGCCGACAGCTTGATGGAGATGCCGGGCGCGTTGTTGATGTCACCGTCCGGACGGCCGCCACGCGCGGTGTGGTCGCCGCCGATCGCATGGATGGCGCGGCGATAATCTTCCAGGTAGCGCAGCGCGTCCTTCATGGTCAGCGCGCCTTCGCCCAGCATGTCGAACGAGTAGCGGTAGCTGGCGTTGTCGCCCTTGTGCGAGCGCGCCAGTGCTTCGCTGATGGTACGGCCCATGACGAACTGATGGCCCATGATCTTCATCGCCTGGCGTACGGCCAGGCGGATCACCGGTTCCCCCACGCGGCCGACCAGGCGCTGGAACGCACCACGTGCGTCGGCACGGGTGGCGTCGTTGATCCGCACCAGCCTGCCGGTCAGCATCAGGCCCCAGGTGGAGGCATTGACCAGCACCGAGTCGCTGCCGCCCAGGTGCTTCTTCCAGTCCGCATCGGCCAGCTTGTCGCGGATCAGCTTGTCCGCGGTGTCCTGGTCGGGAATGCGCAGCAGTGCTTCGGCCACGCACATCAGCAGCACGCCTTCCTCGCTGCCCAGGTCGTACTGGCGCATGAAGGCCTCGATGGCACCCTGGTCCCTGGCGCGGACGCGTACCCGGGCCACCAGGTCGGCGGCCAGCGCCTGCACCTGCGCCTGCTCGTCGGCAGGCAGGCGTGCCTGTGCGAGCAGTTCGGTGACGTGGGATGCCTCGTCCTTCAGCCAGGCATCGGTGATCGCCTGGCGCAACGGGGAGGGGGAGGCCGGAATTTCCGGCGACAGCAGCACGGCTGGCTGCGGCGCGGAGCCGGAGGCAGCGGGCGAAAGGGAGGGTGCGTTCATGCCGGTCCGGCCAGTGGAAAACTTGGCGATTCTAATCATTTTTCGTCAGCGTAAAAGCCCTTTTCCGCGTACCTCCATGTTTCCTCATAGCACCGCCCTGTAAAGGATTCAGCTATTCCACCAGGCTCACGAACGTTTGTGCTGAATTCGGCAAATCGTCCGACGGCATCATGCTGTGCCGCAGCATCGACATTCCGCGTGAATGGACCTTGCTACTGGCAAGAAAGCAGGGCTACCATCAAGACGTTTCCCGCGGCAGGAATGCGGTTGCGACATGATCGAGGTGCTTTCAGCTCCGGATGGGTCAGGTACGCAGCTGCGGCTGCGTCCCCCACGGGCGCTCGATGCCCGGCAGTTCGTCCTGTTGTTCGCTGTGTTGGCGGGTGCGATGTGGCTGGTGGCCGGCCTGGGCTGGTTGGCCGGCAATGTATTCGCACCTGTGTTCGCGCTGCTGTACAGCCTCCTGCTGGCAGCCGCGCTGCGTGCCTTATGGCGCAGTGGCGAACGGCAGGAGGAGATCCGGGTCGTGCCGGCGTGCGTGGAGGTGATCCCCGCGCCCGGCGGGTCGCCGGTGTTCCAGGCCCACCCCCACTGGGTGCGCCTGCTCACCGATGGCCAGAGGGTCCGGCTGGCGTCCAGCGGCCGGCAGGTGGAGGTAGGCGGTTTCCTCGCACCAGCCGAACGTCAGACGCTTGTTGAAGCGCTTGAAAGCTTGCTCGCCGCCAGCGATGGCGGTCACCGACGACGTCAAGGGTCTAGGCAATGAAGCAACGCAGAGGGTGGGGTGGTAAGTGGTTCGCTGGGGCCGGCGCGGGGAGCGTGGGCCTGCTGGCGCCGCTGTCGGGATGGGCGCAGTCGGCCGATCCCAAACCGTGGCAGCTCAACATGGGCAAAGGGGTGACCCAGACCTCGCGGTTGGCATGGGAATCCAACATGCTGTCGCTGATCGTGGTGACGGTCATCGGCGTGATTGTTTTCGGCGCGCTGTTCTACGCATGCTTCAAGTTCCGCCGGTCCAAGGGCGCGGTCGCCGCCACCTTCAGCCACAACACCCGGGCGGAGATCATCTGGACGGTGATCCCGGTGATCATCCTGGTGGTGATGGCCTGGCCGGCCACTGCCAACCTGATAAAGATGTACGACACCCGCGATGCCGAGATGACCGTCAAGGTCACCGGCTACCAGTGGATGTGGCGCTACGAATATCTCGGCGAGGGCGTGGAGTTCACCAGCCGCCTGGACCGCGAGTCCGACCGTGTGCGCCAGAGCGGCCAGGTACCTGACCGCGAGAGCCACCCGCATTACCTGCTGGACGTGGACAACCGCCTGGTGCTGCCGGTGGACACCAAGGTGCGTTTCGTCATCACCTCCGATGACGTGATCCATGCCTGGTGGGTACCCGCGCTGGGCTGGAAGCAGGACGCCATTCCCGGCTTCATCAACGAAGCGTGGACCAGCATCGAAACGCCCGGGGTGTACCGCGGTCAGTGCGCCGAGCTGTGCGGCAAGGACCATGGCTTCATGCCGATCGTGGTGGAGGCGGTGTCGAAGGAGGACTTCAGGCGCTGGCTCGCGCAGAAGAAGCCGGCGCCGGCGGGAGGTCCGCAGGCACCGGCGCCCGGAGGCCCGGAAGCGGCTCCGGAACCGGGCCCGGGCACCGAACCGCGGCAGCCGGCCCCACCGGTGACGTCACCGGCGGCGGCAGAACCCACCCAGGACGGAAACGCCTGATGCAATCCGCCCGCGGCCTGCTTGCAGCCGTGGACCTGAAGCGATCTGAAGAGGTGTAGTGGCAATGGCGCACTCGGCAGTTGGGCACGACGATCACCACGGACATCACCAGGGGTTCTTCGCCCGTTGGTTCTTCTCGACCAACCACAAGGACATCGGCACGCTGTACTTGGGTTTCAGCTTCATCATGTTCATCATCGGCGCGGCGATGAGCGTGATCATCCGCGCCGAACTGGCGCAACCGGGCCTGCAGTTCGTCAAGCCCGAATTCTTCAACCAGATGACCACCGTGCATGCGCTGGTGATGATCTTCGGTGGCGTGATGCCGGCCTTCGTCGGCCTGGCCAACTGGATGATTCCGCTGCAGATCGGCGCGCCGGACATGGCACTTCCGCGCATGAACAACTGGTCGTTCTGGCTGCTGCCGGTGGCCTTCACCCTGCTGCTGGGCACCCTGTTCCTGCCCGGCGGCGCACCAGCCGGCGGCTGGACGCTGTATCCGCCGCTGTCGCTGCAGGGTGGCTACAACGTGGCCTTCAGCGTGTTCGCCATCCACGTGGCGGGCATCAGTTCCATCATGGGCGCGATCAACATCATCGCCACCGTGCTCAACATGCGCGCACCGGGCATCGACCTGTTGAAGATGCCGATCTTCTGCTGGGCCTGGCTGATCACCGCGTTCCTGCTGATCGCGGTGATGCCGGTGCTGGCCGGTGCGGTGACCATGCTGCTGACCGACAAGTTCTTCGGCACAAGCTTCTTCAACGCCGCTGGTGGTGGCGACCCGGTGATGTACCAGCACATCTTCTGGTTCTTCGGCCACCCGGAGGTGTACATCATGATCCTGCCCGCCTTCGGCGTGGTCAGCGAGATCATCCCCACCTTCAGCCGCAAGCCCCTGTTCGGTTACCAGGCGATGGTCTACGCCACCGCGGCCATCGCGTTCCTGTCGTTCATCGTCTGGGCCCACCACATGTTCACCGTGGGCATGCCGCTGGGCGGTGAGATCTACTTCATGTTCGCCACCATGCTGATCTCCATCCCCACCGGGGTGAAGGTGTTCAACTGGATCAGCACGATGTGGCGCGGTTCGCTCACCTTCGAAGCGCCGATGCTGTGGTCGGTCGCGTTCGTCATCCTGTTCACCATCGGTGGTTTTTCCGGGCTGATGCTGGCCATCGTGGCGGCGGATTTCCAGTACCACGACACCTACTTCGTGGTGGCGCATTTCCATTACGTGCTGGTCACCGGCGCGGTGTTCGCGCTGATCGCCGCGGTGTACTACTGGTGGCCGAAGTGGACCGGGCGCATGTACAACGAGACGCTGGCCAAGTTCCACTTCTGGTGGACCATGGTGTTCGTCAACCTGCTGTTCTTCCCGCAGCACTTCCTGGGGCTGGCCGGCATGCCGCGCCGCATCCCGGACTACAACGTGGTGTTCGCCGACTGGAACCTGGTCAGCTCGATCGGCGCGTTCGGCATGTTCGTCACCCCGTTCCTGATGTTCGGCATCCTGTTCCACTCGCTGAAGAAGGGCGCCCTGGCGCCGGCGCGTCCGTGGGAATCGGCCCGTGGCCTGGAGTGGACCGTGCCGTCGCCGGCGCCGCACCACACCTTCGCCACGCCGCCGGTGATCCGCGACGGCGACCTGGCCCACGGCGACGTCAGCCACTGAGGATGCAGGCGATGTCCGGCCCCGACCGTCCCACCGACGAGCTCGCGCAGCGGCGCCGCCGCGCCGTGCGCACGGCGCTGGTGGTCGGCGGCATCGCGCTGGCGATCTACGTGGCCTTCATCCTCTCCGGAGTGATCGGGCGATGAGCGGCGCGGCGGCCCACAAGGGCATCCTCAAGCTGGTGGCGGTCTCGCTGGGCGCGTTCGTCTTCACCTTCTCGCTGGTGCCGCTGTACCGCATCGCCTGCGAGAAGGTCTTCGGCATCCGCCTGGACAACACCGCGGCCAGCGCCGACGCCGGCACCGGCGCGGTGGCCGAGGCGCGCATGGTCACGGTCGAGTTCGACGGCGGCGTGAACTCCGCGCTGCCGTGGTCCTTCCGTCCCAACCAGGCGCGCATGCAGGTGCAGGTCGGCCAGCAGTACGAGACCACCTACTACGCGCACAACGATGGCGACCGCGCGATCGTCGGCACCGCGACGCCGTCGGTGGCGCCGGCGCGTGCGTCGGGCTACTTCGCCAAGACCGAATGCTTCTGCTTCACCGCGCAGACGCTGGCGGCCGGGGAAACCCGCGACATGCCGGTGCGCTTCATCATCGACCCGTCGCTGCCCGCCGACGTCAAGACGATCACCCTGTCCTACACTTTCTTCAAGAACGACGTCCTGACCGAGCGCGAACAGCAGTCCGCCTCGGCCGGTGCGCCGTCCAACGTGCCGCGCGCGGCACCCTGACCCGGTCACAACGGAACCTGACATGGCACACACGCAAGCCGACCACGACCCCAACGTCTACTACGTCCCGCACGTCAGCCGGTGGCCGCTGTTCGCGTCGGTGGCGCTGTTCGTCCTCTTCTTCGGACTGGCGAGCTGGTTCAACGAGGTCTCCTGGGGCCAGACGGGGTTCTTCGTCGGCTGCGCGGGCCTCGCCCTGATCATGTTCAAGTGGTTCGCCGACGTGATCCTCGAGTCGGTCTCGGGCTTCCACAACAGCCAGGTGGACACCTCGTTCCGCATGGGCATGGTGTGGTTCATCTTCTCGGAAGTGATGTTCTTCGCCGCCTTCTTCGGCGCGCTGTTCTATGCCCGCCAGCTCTCGCTGCCGTGGCTGGGCGGCGCCGGCGACGGCGTCGCGACCAACTCGCTGCTCTGGGACGGCTACAGCGCGGCCTGGCCGTCGGCCGGCCCGGGCAACATCGGCGGCGCCTTCCAGACCATCCCCGCCTGGGGCCTGCCGCTGGTCAACACGCTGATCCTGCTGGCCTCGGGCGTGACGCTCACCATCGCCCACCATGCGCTGAAGGCCGACAACCGCCGCCAGCTGCTGGTGTTCCTGGGCATCACGGTGCTGCTGGGCTGCCTGTTCCTCTTCTTCCAGGTCGAGGAATACATCCACGCCTACCGCGAGCTCAACCTGACCCTGGGTTCGGGCATCTACGGCTCCACCTTCTTCATGCTGACCGGCTTCCACGGCGCCCACGTGACGCTGGGCACGATCATGCTGGCCATCATCTGGCTGCGCTGCTTCAAGGGCCACTTCACCCGCGAGAACCACTTCGCCTTCGAAGCGGTGGCCTGGTACTGGCACTTCGTCGACGTGGTGTGGCTGGCGCTGTTCCTGTTCGTCTACGTGGTCTGACGCAGGCGCCCCGCGCGGGCGCCCGTCATGGAATGACGAAGGCCGGCGATTGCCGGCCTTCGTGTCTGCGGTGTCGCCCGGGGGCGGGGGCGGCAGGTCAGCCCTGGATGCCGTGGGGCGTGATCCAGCCCATCCAGATCGCGAAGACCACGATCAGGATCAGCGCGACCGACAGTGCGATGCGCTTGGTCAGCGCATTCACGGTGCGCTTGGTGGTGCCCTTGTCGACCAGCATGTAATACAGGCCGGCACCGAGGTTCCAGAGGATCAGAACCATGAACGCGATGATCAGCAGCGTCTTGAGCGAGTCACTCATGCCCGTGGCCTCCAGGGCCGTTGCGAGGCGCGCAGTATCGCATCCGGCGTGCAAGGCGTGATGAGCCGCGGCGCCACCCTGGTCGTCGGCTGGATCGCGGCACTGCTGGCGATCGCGGCGTTCTCGTCGCTGGGCCACTGGCAACTCGGCCGCCAGCAGGAGAAGCAGCTGATGCTCGACGAGGTGGCGGCCACGGTGGCCGACCGCTCGCCGCGGCCGCTGGCGCTGGCGTTCGACCCGGTCCGCGGCCGCGGCTACGACTGGAGCGCCGGCGCGGGCGAATTCGCCGACGCCCCCGCGGTGCTCCTCGACAACCAGCAGCGTGGCGGCCGGGCCGGCGTGCGCGTCTACCGGGCCTTCGTGCCGGAGGCCGGGAG
>JAEZCF010000121.1 GCA_023430045.1 Pseudomonadota bacterium
TTTAATGACGCCTTCCCCGCGGGCCCGGGTGGCGGGGGTCGATGCTGCTTCAGCGGGCCTGTGGCTGCCAGGTGCTCACGTACGGTGCGACCACCGTATTCAGCCGGCCGATGGCCCCTGTCCGTGACAGTCCACTCCAGTCGCCATGCGCTACCCCACGCAGTTCGGTCTCGTCGGCCGGTAGCAGGCGCATCGACCAGTAGGGAAAGAAGCGGCTGGAGACCCGTCCGCGGCCGAGTTCGACGATCTCCCGATGGCTGCCTGCAGCGAGAATCCGGCTGTACACGATGTTCATGCTGTCTTCCGGGCCCTCGATGTACTGAAGGAACCGCGCTCCGTCGTGGAGCAGGACGCCGGTTACGCCCGCTTCCAGATTGAAGCGGGCAGCGGCGCTGGAAAGGTCGTCCACATGGTCCATGGAAAGCCCCGGGATCGCCTCACTTGCGTAGGCGATGGCGCGGAGGGGCATGGCGGTTCCTTCTGGCGCAGGAGAGTCACCTGCCGCACCACCGTCCCACAGATCAGCGTAGCGTCAGGTGAGGACGCCTGAAGCCAGCTCAATGGGCAGCGCGACACCTCACTCTCGCCGGCGCGGGCCGACGTGCAGACAGCGCCGCATCTCCTCAGCCCACGGCGCGACCACCAGCAGCAGCGCCGGAACCAGCACCCAGCCCCATGCCGCGGCAGGTGCGGGATCCCAGGGCACGCTCCACTCCGGCGATGCGCGCCACGCCACCCAAGCCACGAACAGCCAGGGCGCCACGTCCAGGATGCTGTGCACATGCTGCTCCGCCGGGCTGATGCGGCGACGCCCATCCGCGCTGACGGTGTCCATGTAGCCCGCGATCGCGTGTGCCATCGCGGCGAGCACAAGCACTGCCACCAGGGCCGCGGTGGGCGTGACGGAAAGCCAGGCCACGACGCCGTTCCCAACCACCAGCAGCTGCACGCCATGCAGCAGACTTTCCCGCCGTCCGGAGGTGTGCGGCAGGTCGGTGAGGCGATGGAAATGGAAATCGAGCGTCCCGGTCGCCAGCCACAGCACATACACACCGGCCATCACCCCATCCATCAGCCGGGGCCCGTACGCCGTGCCGGTGGCCTGACGTTGCGCGAAGCACGGATCATGGCGTCAGCACGATCTTCCGGCAGTCGTCATCCTTCGCATCGAACATCGCGTAGCCCTCGGCAGCGTCGGCCAACCGCATGCGGTGCGAGATGATGGTGCCCGGATCAAGCCGTCCTTCCAGGATCGCGGTGAGCAGCTCCGGCATCAGCCCCTGAACGTGGGTCTGGCCCATCTTGAAGGTCAGGCCCTTGTCGAAGGCATCGCCCAGCAGGAAGCCATGGATGAAGCCCGCGTACACGCCGGGAATGCTGACCACGCCGCCGCGCCGCGCTGCGGCGATGCACTGCCGGATGGCTACGCCGCTGCTGCCCTCCAGCTTCACCGCCGTCAGGGCGCTCTCCAGCGCACTGCCTTCGGCTTCGAAACCGACCGCTTCGATGCAGGCGTCCACACCCCGGCCACTGGTCTGGCTGACGATGTAATCCGCAGGATCGTCCACCTTGCTGAAATCGATGGGCGTGATGCCGTAGGTGCGCTGCGCGAACTCCAGCCGGTACGGCAGGTGATCCACCATGAAGATGGTTTCCGCACCGAGCAGGCGGCAGCAGGCCGCGCTCATCAGGCCGACCGGACCGGCGCCGAAGATGGCCACGGTCGATCCCTGCTTCACCCCTGCATTGAGTGCTGCCTGGTAGCCCGTGGGCAGAATGTCGGAGAGGAACAGCACCTGCTCATCGGCAACGCCATCGGGGATGCGCAACGGCCCGACATTGGCCTTGGGTACGCGCACGAATTCGGCCTGTCCACCGGCCACGCCGCCGTAGAGATGGCTGTAACCGAACAAGGCGGCGGGCGGCATGATGCCCTTCTGGTTGAGCGCTGCCCCCTTGCCGGGATTGGTGGTCTCACACGCCGCGTATTCGGCCAGCGCGCAGTGAAAGCATTCACCACAGGCGATCACGAACGGAATCACCACACGGTCGCCCGGGCGCACTTCCGTGACCGCGCTGCCCACTTCTTCGACCACGCCCATGAACTCGTGGCCCAGGACGTCGCCGTTGTGCAGATCGGGAATCTTGCCCCGGTACAGATGGAGATCGGAGCCGCAGATGGCCGTGGCAGTCACCCTGAGGATCAGGTCATCATCGGCTGCCAGCACCGGGTCTGGAACGGATTCGACGCGGACGTCCTTGCGGCCGTGGTAGGTCAGTGCCTGCATCGTGGTGCTCCGGGTAAGGTGGAATGACAGGGATACACGTCACGCAATGAGACCAGGGTGACCCGGAGGTGTGCATGGTGTTCATTCCATGACGCTGTCGCGTTAACCTGGCCTGGCGCAGTCTGCAGTTCCAGCCCACACACGGTGACGTGCAATGAACGAGAAACTGCCCTTCAATCCCACCGCCGACGTGGATGACCAGGCCAAGGCGCACACGCCCGATAAACAGCGCAACGACCAGGCACGCTGGAAGGATCACGACATGCCCGATGACGGTGACGGCCCCAAGGCGACGCCCGCCGATTACGAGCGCCCGGATCCGGACCCCACCGGCGGCGGTCGCGGCTGAATCACGCGGTCCCCCCGGTGCCTGCCTGCGCAATGCGACTGATATAGTCCGATGAACAGGTCGGGCACCGTGCCCGGCCACGGATCACAGGGAGTTGTCATGGGACTCAGGCAAGCGGTAGCGGGTGCGGTCGGTGGCGTGTTGGCCGACCAGTGGAAGGACTTCCTGACCGTGCCCCCCGGCCTGCCGGCCACGGCTGCCCTGTTCGCTGCGGTGCCGCGTGGCACCAATGCAGGGCGCGGTTCCAACACCAGCGCCTCGTCGAACATAATCAGCAACGGCTCGAAGATCGTCGTTCCCGAAGGGTATGGACTGCTGTTGATGCAGGACGGTGCGATCACCGCATTCGTCGCCGAACCGGGTGGCTACGAATGGCAGTCGGACGACGTGAATTCGCAGTCACTGTTTGCCGGTGACGGGCTGGTCACGCCGCTCATCCGCCAGAGCTGGGAGCGTTTCAAATTCGGCGGCCAGCCGGGTTCGCAGCAGGCGGCGTTCTTTGTCTCACTGAAGGAACTGCCGGAAAACCGCTTCGGAACCCAGTCCGAAATCTATTGGGACGATGGCTTCCTCGGCACCCAGGTGGGTGCGGTGACGCGCGGTTCCTACACGCTGAAGATCGTCGATCCCATCCTGTTCGTGAAGAATTTCGTGCCGGCACGCTACCTGCAGCCGGGACAGGTCTTCGATTTCACTGATCTGGACAACGCTGCCGCAAACCAGTTGTTCAACGAAGTGGTGTCATCGCTGGCACCGGCCTTCAGCCTGTACACGAACGATCCGGGCAAGGGCAACCGCATCACCCGCCTGCAGCAGGATTCGCTGGGTTTTGCCAGAAGCCTGTCCGACGCCGTGGAGCAGGCCTACCAGTGGAATTCCGATCGCGGACTGGCCATCGTCAAGACCGCCATCGTCTCGATCGAATATGACGCCAACACCCGCGAGCTGCTCAAGACCGTACAGCGCGCCGATGCGCTGGCCGGTGCACGCGGCAATTCCAACCTCCAGGCCAGCGTCGCCCAGGGCATCCAGTCCGCAGGCGAAACCGGTGGTGCGGCAGGCCTGGTGGGTGTCGGCATGGCATCGGGCATGGTGGGCGGCGTCGGCAGCCTGCAGCAGCCGGTGGCACCGGCCGCGCCCGCGGCCGACGATCCGGTCGCGCGCCTGAAGCAGGCCAAGGAAATGCTTGATCTGGGCCTGATCACCCAAGGCGACTATGACGCGCTGAAAACCAAGGCGCTGGGCCTGTAAGGCCGGAATCCACCACGACCCATGACCACGCCTGGAAACCCACCGCCGTTGCCAACGGCGCCCCCACCCGTGACCGGTCCCGGCTCCCCGCAGGAGGTTCCGCCCCTGCCCGGAAGCTTCCCGGTCGATCCGGCCACGCTGCCGGAGCCGATCCGCGATGAACTGCAGGCGCCCGATCCGGTCGCGCTGGACACCGCGGCAAGCGAGCTCAGGGACGGACTCAACCGCTGCCCGAAATGCGGCTCCACCGACATCCGCCTCAAGCTCGGCAGCGATCTGCTGGTGTGCCAGTACTGCCGCAATGAATGGCACGGCACGCGCGTGGAAGAAGCCTTCGGGCTCGGCGAAGGCCTGGATCAACTGCGCGGTACGGTGATTGCTTCCGGTGCGCGCGACATCCAGGCAGACACCGCCAGCCTGATGAGCTTCAAGTGCACCGGCTGCGGCGCCGAAGTCACGGTAAATACCGAAAGCACGATGACGGCGCGCTGCCACTGGTGCCGCCACGTGTTCGGCATCAACGAGCAGATCGCCAACGGCGCGGTGCCCGACGCGGTGCTGCCCTTCCACATCCGCAAGGACGATGCGGTGGCCCGCATCCGCCAGTTCGTGGACAAGCGCCGCCTGTTCGCGCTGAAGGCCTTCAAGGACCAGTTCACGCCGGAA
The DNA here is from genome assembly GCA_023430045.1 of Pseudomonadota bacterium. Taxonomy (GTDB): domain Bacteria; phylum Pseudomonadota; class Gammaproteobacteria; order Xanthomonadales; family Xanthomonadaceae; genus Stenotrophomonas. The sequence goes on from JAEZCF010000121.1 coordinate 4,555, forward strand.
AACGTGGTGGGTGTCTACCTGCCCTACATGATCGTGGATGGCAACGTCAGCGCCAGTGTTGCCGGCAAGGGCGAGATCCAGACGCGGCAGTACACGCGTGGTACCGACAAGAACAAGCGGACCTACTACGATGCCGATGTGTACCAGGTGGAACGGCACGTGGATTTCACCGTGGACGACCTGCCGCTGGAGTCCTCCGCACAACGCGGCAACCTGGACGTGCAGGCCAACACCAACAACATCATCAACGCCATCCTGCCGTTCGATACCAAGAATGCGCTGAAATGGAACGCCTCCTACCTGGCCGGATTCACCTCCGAAAAGCGCGACCTGGATGTCGAACGCATGCGGCCACGGCTGGAAGACCAGCTGCTGTCGATCGCCCGTGCGCAGGTGGCCGGCTCCGTGCGTCGCTATGACCGCGGCGTGCGCTGGGAGCAGGAGGGCCTTGAGGTGCACGGCACCCGTTGGGTATCGATGTACCTGCCGGTGTGGCTGTATTCGTATCACCAGCCCGGCCGCAACGGCGGCATGCTGCACTACATCGCGGTGAACGGCCGCACCGGTGAAACCATGGGCAGCGTGCCGGTGCAGCAGTGGAAGCTGCTGCTGGCCGCGCTGGCCACCGGCACCGTCCTCGAAGCCCTTGCCCTCTGGATCGTGGTGGCCACCTCATGAGCGACGAAAGCGGACTATGGATATTGCTGGCCGGCCCGGCCGGCGCCAGCGCACTGTACTGGGCGCTGTACCGGTATTACCGCAATACCGACAAATCGCATGCGTTCGAGCACGACACGACCGTCAAGGCGGGGCCCGTGACCGGCGAGGACAGGAAGATCGACACGGTACGCGGCACGCAGGAACGACGCATCCGCGGCGACAATGTGGCGGCCTGGCGGGCCCGGGTAAGCCGCCTGCCGCGCTGACGTACGGCGGGAATGCACGCAGTGCACGGCGCACGCGGTAATCTGGCCACTGCCATGATCCGCGTCCGTTCGGTCAACACGCACCGCGCTTCCCCCCTGCCCGCCCTGTGAGCTTCGCTTGACTCATCCGCTTACCGAGACGCCCGTCGCCGGCCGCGACACCGAACGGGTGAAGATGGCACTCGCCGCAGGGGCCATCATCGGCACCTGGTTCTGGGACGTGCGGCATGACCGCGTCACCCTGGATGAGCCACTGGCACGTGCGTTCGGGCTGGATCCGGCGGTGGTGCGCCTGCAGCCGCCCCTTGAACACCTGCTTGCCGCCGTCCACCCCGACGACCGTCCGGGACTGGCCGAGGCCATCGACCAGGCGCTGCGGCGTGGCGGACGGTACGCGCATCAGTACCGTGCCCGTGGCGGCGATGGCGGCTATCGCTGGGTCGAGGCCATCGGCCGTGTCGACCAGGACAGCGACGGACAGGTCATCGCGTTTCCCGGCGTGCTGATCGACATCCACGAGCGTCGCCGGGTGGAAGCCGAGCGCGACCAGGCGCAGACGCTGCTGCGTTCGTTTGTGGAGGCGGTGCCGGGTGCGGTGTACGCGAAGGACCGGCAGGGCCGGCTGCTGATCGGCAACCGCGGCACCACCGATCTGATTGGTCTGGCACCGGAGCAGTACCTCGGCCGCACCGATGCCGAACTGCTTGCCGACCCCGCCCAGGCCGCCGCGGTGATGGCCGCCGATGCGCGCGTGATGGACAGCGGACAGACCGAACAACTGGAAGAAGAAGTGAGCTTTCCCGACGGCCGGCACGCGTACTGGCTGTCCACCAAGTCGCCGCTGCACGACAGCGACGGGAGCGTGGTCGGCATGGTTGGCGCCTCGCTGGAAATCACCGACCGCAAGGCGGTGGATGCCGATCGCCGCGAGATCGGCGAGCGTTACCGGCTTGCCGTGCGTGCGACCAACGATGCGATCTGGGACTGGCGGATATCCGATGGCGAGGTGATCTGGAACGAGGCGCTCGGTGGCCTGTTCGGGCACGCAATCGAATCCAGCACGGCGCACTGGTGGCTGCAGCAGATCCACCCGGACGACCGTGCGCGCATCGACAGCGGCATCCATGCGGTCATCCATGGCGAGGCCACCGGGTGGTCTGACGAATACCGTTTCCGGCGCGCGGATGGCAGCTACGCACCGGTGCTGGACCGCGGCACCGTGCTGCGCGACGCCGCGGGCACACCGCTGCGCATGATCGGCGCAATGCAGGACCTGTCCGCCCACAAGGCGGCCGAGGCGGCACTGCGGCAAAGCGAGGAACGGCTGCGGCTGGCCACCGAGGCCGGCGACCTGGGCTTCTGGGACGTGGATGTGGTGCACGGCCGGGTCACCTGGCCGGCCCGCACCCGCGCGATGTTCGGGATATCGGCCGATGCGCCGCTGACCCGCCAGGACTTCATCGATGGCCTGCATCCGGACGACCGCGACGCAACCCTTGCCGCCTTCGAGGCAGCGGCCGATCCCGCACGCCGCCTCACCTACGATGTCGAGTACCGCACCATCGGCCGGGACGACGGCGTGGTGCGCTGGCTGGCCGCCAAGGGCCGCGGCGTATTCGAGGGTGACCGCTGTGTGCGCGTGCTGGGCGTGGTCATCGACGTCACCGCGCGCAAGGCGGTGGATGTGCGCCTGCAGGAACTCAACGAGCGCCTGGAAAGCCGCGTCCGCGAGGAGGTGGCCAAACGCTCGCGGGTGGAAGATGCCCTGCGGCAGAGCCGCAAGATGGAAGCCGTGGGCCAGCTCACCGGGGGCATCGCGCATGACTTCAACAACATGCTGGCCACGGTGATCGGCCCGCTGGACCTGCTGGCCGCGCGGCTGGGCGGCAGCGACCCGCGCGCCAGCCGCTACATCGAGATGGCCCTCGAGGGCGCCACCCGTGCCGCCCAGCTCACCCAGCGGCTGCTCGCCTTCTCGCGCCAGCAGCCGCTGCAGCCAGTGCCGGTGGATGCGAACAGACTGGTGGCCGGGATGTCCGACCTGCTGATGCATTCACTGGGCAGCAACGTGCGCCTGGAAACCGTGCTAGCCGCCGGGGTGTGGTGGACCCATGCCGACGTCAACCAGCTCGAGAACGTGATCCTCAACCTGGCGGTCAACGCGCGCGACGCGATGCCCGGCGGCGGCAGGCTTGCGGTGCAGACCCGCAACTGCGAAGTGGATGCCGGCAATGCCGCCGAGCACCCGGGGGTGCCGCCCGGCCAGTACGTGCTGATCACCGCCAGCGATACCGGCTGCGGCATGCCGCCGGAAGTGATCGCGCGTGCCTTCGAGCCGTTCTACACCACCAAGAAGGTCGGCCACGGCACCGGCCTGGGCCTGTCGCAGGTCTACGGTTTCGTGGAGCAGTCGGCCGGTCATGTGACGCTGTGGTCGCAGGTCGGGCACGGCACCACCGTGGGCATCTATCTGCCACGCCTGCCGGCGGACGTGGAGCCGCCAGGTGCACCTGCACCGACCGATGTGGCCCGGCCTGCCGGAGGGCGGGAAAAGATCCTGGTGGTGGACGACGAGCCGTCGGTGCGGCAGTTCTCGCTGGATGCGCTGGGCGAGCTGGGCTACCAGGTGCTGACCGCCGACGGCGCCGCTGCGGCGCTGCCGCTTCTCGACGCACATGAGGACATCGCCCTGCTGTTCACCGATGTGCTGATGCCGGAAACCAACGGGCGCCAACTGGCCGAGGAAGCCTGCCGGCGTCGCCCCGGGCTGAAGGTGCTGTTCACCACCGGCAACAGCCGCAACGCGCTGGTGGATGACGGTGTGCTGGACGCCGATGTGCACCTGATCGGCAAGCCATTCACGCTGGCCGAACTGGCACCGCGTGTGCGCGCCGCACTGGCCGATTCCGGGCCGGCACGGCACAGCGGGCCCTGACAGCGCCGCCGCGTGTGCATGGCGTTAACCCGCCCCGGCTAAGCTGTCGGCACCCACAGTGCACACCCCAAGGAAAGGAGAACCGATGAACACCTGCCACGCCCTCGTGATGGCCGCTGTACTGCTCGCCGCCGCCCCGCACGCGTCCGCCGAGACAGTGAACCTGACCAACAGTGCCGAGGGCGCCAACCGCGCTGCCGGGCTTGCCGCCGTGAAGCAGAAGCTGCAGGACGCCTGCAGCGGACGCAACGGCACAGCGGACACCGCATCGTTCGAAGTGGTGTTTGAAAAGACCAGCGAGAACCCGGACGTCCCCAAGCCGTATTACGTGGACGGCAGGATGAAATGCGACCTGCCGGGCTGAGGCGCGGCGCTGCCCGGCCCCGCTGACAGGCGGCTTGCCACGCTGGACTAACGCCGTTAGAGTTCGCTCTCTAACGATGTTAGTCCACCTATGCGCACGCCCGTCAAACCCGAACATATCGTCCAGTCCGCCTTCCAGCTTCTCGATGAAGTGGGACTGGATGGGCTGAGCCTGCGCAAGGTGGCGTGCAACCTCGGCATCCGTGCGCCATCGCTTTACTGGCACTTCAAGAACAAGCAGGCATTGATCGATGCGCTGGCCGACGCGCTGATCAGCGATGTCGCCGTGCACGTGCCCGAGGGGCAGTCCTGGCGGGCGACCCTGCACCAGCTGGCCGGCGAGTTCCGCGCCGCCTTCAAGGCCCATCGCGATGGTGCGCGGGTCTATGCCGGCACGTTCCTGGCAACCGACAATGTCATGCGGGTGGCCGATGTCACCATCGAGGCGATGGTGGGCGGCGGTGCATCGGTGGAGCGTGCGGCCACCACCGCCATGGACCTCATCTACTACGTGCTGGGCTTCGTCATCGAAGAACAGTCGCTGCAGCAGCAGGGCGGCGACCTGACGGACTTCCCGGCCTCGTTCTACGAACGCATCCGGCAGCGTTATCCGCACTGCTGGGCCGCCCTGGACACCCTTGAACGTACCGATCTGGACGAGCGTTTCCGAAGCGGCATCGATCTGCTGATCGCCGGCCTGGAACAGAGGATCCGCGAGGACGCCCCCTCGCCTGCCTGAGCACTGTTGTTTCCCGCAGCCAAGCAGCCGCCCTTCGCGGGTACTGCCGTAGCGAATACCTTCAACTCCACTCCCTGGTCACCTTATGCGCGCGTCTTACCTGCGTTGGTCGTTCCTGATCGCTTCCGCCTGCCTGCTTGCCGCCTGTGGCAAGGACGAAGAGGCGCCCGACGAGGGCGCCTCGAACCTGGCGGTCACCCTCGCCCCGGTCCGTTCCCACCCGCTGGCACGCAGCGTGATCGTGTCCGGGCCTGTTTCCGCCTACGAGGAAATGCAGCTGGGCGTGGAGCTCAGCGGGCAACGCGTGACGCGCCTGAATGTTGATGTCGGGCAGTCGGTGAAGCGCGGCGACGTGCTGCTGGAGCTGGATCATCGTACCCTGGACAGTTCGCTGGCCCAGGCAGATGCATCGCTGAAACAGGCGACCGCGACCCTGGAACTGGCCCGGGCGCAGCAGTCACGCGGCGAGAAACTGGCCTCCGGCCAGTTGATCAGCGCCAGCGATCTGGACGAGCTGCGCGCCTCCGCCACCCAGGCACAGGCGCAGGTCGCCACCGCACGCGCCTCGCGTGACGCGGCCCGGCTGCAGCGGGATTTCGCCGAGCTGCGCGCGCCCGCCGACGGCATCGTGTCCAAACGGCTGGTGCAGCCGGGCCAGGTGGTTTCGGCAGGCAGTGAGCTGCTGCGCCTGATCCGCGATGGGCGCCTGGAATGGCGCGCCGAACTGCCGGAGAACCAGCTGGCCGATATCGCCGTGGACAACCCGGTGGTGCTCACCTACCGCGGACAGGAGATCACCGGGCACGTGCGCGCGGTGACCCCCGGCGTCGATTCGCAGACCCGGACCGGTACGGTCTATGTCGATCTGCCGGCACCGGGTCCGCTGCGCCAGGGCACCTTCGTGGAAGGACGCATCCTCACCGGCGACGGCAGTGCGCTGATGGTGCCCAGCGCCTCGGTGGTGCAGCGCGATGGGCACAGCTATGTCTTCACCCTGAAGGACGCGCAGACGGTCGAACGTCGCCGTGTCCGCACCGGACAGTCCACGCAGGGGCGCGTGGAGATCATCGAAGGGCTGAAGGCCGATGAGAAGGTGGTGGCCGAAGGCGCAGGCTTCCTTGGCGATGGTGACCGGGTGCGCGTGGTCGCTGCCGGCAGCAAGGATGTGACGAAATGAATTTCTCCGCATGGGCCATCCGCCGCCCGCTTCCCGCCATCATGCTGTTCGTGGTGCTGTGCATCGCCGGGCTGTGGGGCTTCCACAAGCTGCCGGTCGCCCGCTTCCCGGACATCGCGTTTCCGATGACCGTGGTGACGGTCACCCAGCCCGGTGCATCGCCCAGCCAGCTGGAAACCGAAGTGACGCGCCGGGTGGAGGATTCGGTCGCCACCGTCACGAATGTCAAACGGGTGATGTCCACCGTCAGCGAGGGCGTCAGCACCACCAACATCGAATTCGAGCTGGAGGCCGACCTGGCCACCGCGCTGGACGACACGCGCGATGCGGTGACGCGCATCCGCACCGATCTGCCGCAGGACATCCAGGAGCCGGTGATCTCCAAGGTGGACATCGGCGGTTCGCTGATGACCTATGCGCTGGTGGCGCCGCGGATGACCGCCGATGAAGCCAGCTGGCTGGTGGACCGGGAGATCTCCCGCGCCATGTACGGCGTGCACGGCGTGGCCCAGGTGACCCGCATCGGCGGCGTGGACCGGCAGGTGCGCGTGGATCTGGATCCCAACGCCCTGCTCGCGCTGGGCGTGACCGCCGGCGATGTGTCGCGGCAGCTGGCCAGCATCCAGGTGGAGCGCGCCGGCGGCAAGGCCGAGCTGGACGGCGCGCTGCAGACCATCCGCACGCTGGGCACCGTGGCCAATGCGCAGGCCCTGCGCGATTACTCCATCAGCCTGCCGGATGGCCGGGCGGTGAAGCTGTCGGCGCTGGCAAAGGTTACCGACGCATCCGCCGATCCCACCCAGGCGGCCCTGCTGGACGGCAAGCCGGTCGTGGCATTCTCGATGTCGCGTACCCGAGGCTCCAGCGAGGTGGAGGTGGAAGCGGGCGTGCATGCGGCGCTGGAAACGCTCAAGGCATCGCATCCGGGCGTGGATTTCAGCCTGGTCACCACTGCCATCGACGAAACGCACCGCTCCTACGATTCGTCGATGACCATGCTGTGGGAAGGCGCGCTGCTGGCCCTGCTGGTGGTCTGGGCATTCCTGCGCGACGGCCGGGCCACCTGGGTGTCGGCGCTGGCCCTGCCGCTGTCGATCATTCCCACGTTCGCGGTGATGTACTGGTTCGGGTTCACGCTCAACATCATCACCCTGCTGGCGCTGTCGGTGGTGGTCGGCATCCTGGTGGACGATGCGATCGTGGAGATCGAAAACATCGTGCGCCACCTGCGCATGGGCAAGCCCCCCCTGGAAGCGGCGCGCGAAGCCGCCGGCGAGATCGGCAATGCGGTCATCGCCACCTCGCTGACGCTTGCCGCGGTGTTCGTGCCGGTCGCCTTCATGCCCGGCATCGCCGGCAAATTCTTCCGCGAATTCGGCTGGACCGCGGCGACCGCCGTCCTGTTCTCGCTGCTGGTGGCGCGCCTCCTGACGCCGATGATGGCCGCCTACCTGCTCAAGCCGCATGGCGAGGAGAAGCCCGAATCGCGCCTGATGACGTGGTACCTGGGCTGGGTGGACGCCGCGCTGCGCCATCGTGGGCGCACGCTGTGGGTGGCGACGGGACTGTTCGTGGCTTCCCTGGCGCTGGTGCCGCTGATCCCGGCCACCTTCATCCCGCAGTCCGACCTGGGACGCAGCAACCTGAGCCTGGAACTGGCGCCGGGTACGCGGCTGGAAGAAACCGTGGCGATGACCGAGCGCGCCCGCGCCCTGCTCAGCGACCTGCCCGAACTGAAGCAGGTCTACACCGCCGTCGGCAGCGTGCTGGACCTAGGCGATCCTTCGACCACCGGTGTGGCCGACCCGCGCAAGGCCACCCTGGTGCTGGACTGGGGCGTGGCCGACGACCGCGACCGCGACCAGCGCGTGCTGGAACGCGAGGCACGCGCGCGTCTGGCCGATCTGCCGGGCGTGCGCGTCAGCTATGTCAGCTCCGAACCCGGCAACCTGCTGCAGCTGGTGCTTTCCGGCGATGATGCGGTTCGCCTGCAGGACGCATCATCGGCACTCGAACGCGATCTGCGCTCCATTCCGGGGCTGGGCAGCGTGACATCCACGGCGTCGCTGCTGCGGCCGGAAATACAGATCCTGCCGGACCCGGCACGCGCCGCGGACATGGGTGTGTCGACCGCCGACATCGCCGAGGCCGCGCGCATCGCCACCTCCGGCGATTACGAACAGCGGCTGGCCAAGCTCAACCTGCCGGACCGGCAGGTGCCCATCCGCGTTGGTTTTTCGGAAGCCACGCTGGCCAATCCCGCGCTGATCGGCCAGCTGCGTGTACCGGGACGCTACGGACCGGTGCCGCTGGCGGCAGTGGCCGACATCCAGATGGGCAGCGGGCCCTCGCAGATTTCCCGCTACCAGCGCCAGCGCAACGTGACCCTCACGGCCGAACTCAACGGCCGCCCGCTGGGCGAGGTGATGGACACCGTACAGAAGCTGCCAAGCGTGCAGAAACTGCCGCCAGGCGTGAGCTTCCTCAACACCGGCGACGCGGAAGTATTCGTGGAGCTGTTCGTCGGCTTCCTGCTGGCGATGGGCGCGGGCATCCTGTGCATCTACATGGTGCTGTTGCTGCTGTTCAACCACGCGCTGATGCCGTTGACCATCCTGATCGCCGTGCCGCTGTGTGCCGGCGGTGCGTTCGGTGCGCTGCTCATCACCCAGAACATGCTGTCCCTGCCCGCGCTGATCGGCCTGCTGATGCTGATCGGCATCGCCACCAAGAATTCCATCCTGCTGGTGGACTACGCGGTGATGGCCGAGGACGAACATGGGCTGAGCCAGCATGACGCGCTCATCGATGCCTGCCGCAAGCGTGCGCAGCCGATCATCATGACCACCCTGGCGATGGGTGCCGGCATGATGCCGATCGCGCTGGGCTTCGCGGGCGATTCCAGTTTCCGTGCGCCGATGGCGATCGCGGTCATCGGCGGACTGGTGACCTCCACGCTGCTGAGCCTGATCGTCATCCCGGCGGCGTTCACGCTGATCGACGATATCGGCGAGTGGGGCTCGCGTCGCTTCCGGCGCAGGTCGTCGCATCCGGATGCTGGTGAGGCGTCGCAGGCGGAGTAAGAAACAGGATGGTCAACGGTGGATGAGCCGATCATGGATCGGCTCTACCTGTCCTGTTCAGCCGATCATGGATCGGCTCTACCGGGCGCGGGTGACCGGTGCAGCCAGCGGTACAGCACCGGCAGCAGCAACAGGGTCAGCAGCGTGGACGACACGATGCCGCCGATCACCACCGTGGCCAGTGGCCGCTGCACTTCCGAGCCGGCACCCACGTTGAAGGCCATGGGCACGAAGCCCAGCGACGCCACCAGCGCGGTCATCAACACCGGCCGCAGGCGGCCCAGCGCGCCTGCACGTACGGCCTCCAGCACCGGCATGCCCTGGCTGCGCAGCTGGCGCACGAAACTGATCATCACCAGCCCGTTGAGTACCGCCACGCCGGACAACGCGATGAAACCCACGCCGGCCGAGATCGACAGCGGCATGCCGCGCAGCGCCAGTGCCAGCACACCGCCGGTCAGGGCGAGCGGCACGCCACTGAACACCACCAGCGCATCGCGCCCGGAGCCGAACGCCCAGAACAGCATCGCAAGGATGAGCGCCAGGGTTGCCGGCACCACGATGGCCAGTCGCCGGCTGGCGGAAACCAGCTGTTCGAAGCTGCCGCCGTAGTCCACCCAGTAGCCTGTGGGAACCTGCACCTGCCGGCCGACCGCAGCCTGCAGATCGGCAACGAAGCTGCCCAGATCGCGATCACGCACGTTAGCAGTGACCACGATGCGTCGCTTGCCGTTTTCGCGGTTGATCTGGCTGGGCCCTTCGCTGGTCTCGATCCGTGCCAGTTCGCGCAGCGGTACCGTACGCGGGCTGCGGCCTGCCCCGGTGAGGCCGATACTCAGCTCATCGGCATTCCCGCTGGACAGCGCGGTTTCCAGGGAAACCGGCAGGTCGGCCAGCGCGGCAGGGTCCTGGCGCAGCGCTTCCGGCAGCCGCACCACGATGTCGAAACGGCGGTCACCTTCGAACAGCTGGCCGGCCACCTGCCCACCGACCGCCGTGGCCACGGTGGCCTGCACCTGCCCGGGGTTGAGTCCGTAGCCCGCCAGCGCCTGACGGTCCGGCAGCACCGTCAGCAGCGGCAGCCCGCTGGTCTCTTCCAGGCGTACGTCGGCGGCGCCGGGGACCGCAGCGGCCACCTCCTGGATCTGTCGGCCCACCTGCTGCAGAACGTCCAGGTCGTCGCCGTACAGCATCAACGCGACATCGGCACGCACGCCCGAAATCAGTTCGTTCATGCGCATCTGGATGGGCTGGGTGAACTCATAGTTGTTGCCGGGCAGCTGCTCCACGGCCGCTTCCAGCTCCGCCAGCAATGCGGTCCGTGATTTGCGTGGATCAGGCCAGTCCTGCCGGTCCTTCATCATCACGAAGGTGTCGGCAACCGAGGGCGGCATCGGATCGGAGGCCACTTCCGGCGTGCCGATCCGCGAAAACACCCGGGCGACCTCCGGGAACTGCAGAAGTCGCCGTTCGATCTGCACCTGCATCCCCACCGATTGGGTGAGGCTGGTGCCGGGAATGCGCATGGCGTGCATGGCAACGTCACCCTCATCCAGGCTGGGCACGAACTCACTGCCCAGGCGGGTCGCCAGCAGGCCACAGCCGATCACCAGCACGAGTGCCGCGGCGACCGCCCACCGTCCGTGCCGCAGCACGACATCCAGCAGCGGGCGATAACGCTGCCGCAGCCAGGCCATCAGCCGGTTGTCCTTCTCCTGCATCCGCCCGCCCATCAGCAATGCGATCGCCGCCGGCACGAAGGTCAGGCACAGCAGCATGGCACCGCTCAGTGCCAGAACCACGGTGATCGCCATGGGATGGAACATCTTTCCTTCCACGCCCGTCAACGCGAAGATCGGCAGGTACACGGCGGTGATGATGCCCAGCCCGAACAGGCTGGGACGGATCACTTCGGCGGCCGCACGCGCGGTTTCGTCGAAGCGCTCCGCTGCGGTCATGTCACGGCCCAGCGCATGCTGGCGCTCGCCGAAGCGGCGCAGGCAGTTTTCGATGATGATCACCGCGCCATCGACGATCAGGCCGAAGTCCAGTGCTCCCAGGCTCATCAGGTTGGCGGAGACGCCGCCACGCGCCATGCCGGTGAGGGTGAACAGCATCGACAGCGGGATCACCGCAGCGGTGATCAGCGCCGCACGCACGTTGCCGAGCAGCAGGAACAGCACCACCACCACCAGCAGCGCACCTTCCAGCAGGTTCTTCGCCACGGTCTGGATGGTGCGGTCCACCAGGGCGGTACGGTCATAGCTGGCGCTGACCGTGATGCCTGCGGGCAGGCTGCGCTGCGCCTGTTCCAGCTTTGCCGCTGCGGCCTGCGCGACGTCGCGGCTGTTGGCGCCCACCAGCATCACCACGGTGCCCATCACCACTTCATGCCCGTCCCGCGTCGCCGCGCCGCTGCGCAGCTCGGGTCCTTCGGCCACATCGGCCACGTCATGCACGTGGATGGGCACGCCCTCCCGCCGGTCCAGCACGATGGTGCCGATCTGCTCCAGGTCGGCCACCTGGCCGGGGATGCGCACCAGGAACTGCTGCCCGTTGCGTTCGATATAGCCCGCACCGACGTTCTGGTTGTTGGCCTGCACCGCGGCGACCACGTCGTCCAGGGTGAAGCCCAGTGCGCGCAGGCGGGCCGGGTCCGGTGTGATGTGGATCTGGCGCTGGAAGCCGCCGGTGGTGTTCACCTCGGTAACGCCGGGCACGGTGCGCAGCTGCGGGCGGATCACCCAGTCCTGCAGCGTGCGCAGGTCGGTGGCGGTGTATGCGCTGCCATCGTCCTTGCGTGCTGCCGGGTCGGCGTCCAGGGTGTACATGAAGATCTCGCCAAGTCCGGTAGCGATCGGGCCCAGCTGCGGATCCAGTCCCTCCGGCAGCTGTGACCTCACCTGCTGCAGCCGTTCGGCCACCTGCTGGCGCGCGAAGTACAGGTCGGTGCCATCTTCGAACACCACGGTGACCTGCGAGAGGCCATAACGCGACAGCGAGCGCACCTGTTCCAGGTGTGGCAACCCGGCCATCGCCGTTTCCACTGCATAGGTGATGCGCTGTTCGCTTTCCAGTGGTGAGTAGCCCGGTGCACCGGTGTTGACCTGCACCTGCACGTTGGTGATGTCCGGCGTGGCATCGATCGGAAGCCTGTGGAAACTCCATGCACCGACCAGGATCAGCACCAGCGTCAGTGCCATCATCAGCCAACGCTGTGCGACGGCCCCCCGGATGATGCGTTCCAGCAGCGTGGCCGCCTCAGGGGAGCGCGTGGTTTCAGTGTTCATGCGCCGCCCCTGCCTTGCCGATGTCCGCCTTCACCGTATAGCTCTGTTCGACGACCACCTGCTCGCCCTCGCGCAGGCCCTCCTTGACGGCGACCTGGCGCGCGTCACGTGCGCCCAGCTTCACCTCGCGTGCCGTGTAGACATCGCCCTCGCGGACGAACACCACCTCCCTGCCCTCCAGGTTCTGCAACGCCGACAACGGCACCACGATGTCGGCCGGCGTGCTGGCCACCACGATCCGCGCACGCACGGCGGCACCCGGCCGCCACAATCCGTCGCGGTTGTCGATGCTGGCGCGCGCGACCGTACTCTGGCTGGCGGTCGCCGTTCCCGGCAGCACGCGCTCCAGCGTCGTGGCCTGGCTGACGCCGTCGGTCATCCGGGTGATGGTGACCGGCACGCCTGCCGTGATGTGCTGGGTGTCGGCACCGAAGATATGCAGGTCCACCCAGAGCTGCGACAGGTCACCGATATCGAACAGCACCTGGCCCTCGCCGGCGACGGCACCGAGCTGTACCTGGCGCGACAGCACCACGCCGGAGATCGGAGCGGGAATGTCATAGGTGGTCAGGCTGAGATTGCTTTCGATGCTCGCCAGCGGCTGGCCGGCGCGCACGCGATCTCCGACGTTCGCGCGCAGGGCACGTACCGGGCCCGGGAAGCGCGCGGTGACCTGCGCGCTGCGGCCATCCACGGGCGCCAGCAGGCCCTGGACTTCATGCTCGTCGGCCACGGTGCCGGGGCCGACGGGCGCACTGACGATGCCCGCCATGCGCGCCTGCGCGTCTGGAATATGCGTCCGGGCTGGTCCTTCGTCATCGGCATGCGCGTCGTCTTCGTCGTGCGCGTGCGTTTCTTCAGCGGCATCCGGCACGCGGTCCTGGCCCGCGCCGCAGGATGCAAGAGAGATGGCAAGCAGCAGTGCGCCGGCGTTGCGCCACAGAGGATTGGAGGATGTGTTCATGGCGAGGTTTCCTGGTTCGCGCTGGCAACCAGCGGTTGGCCGGTCAGGCGCTGGATTTCAATCAGCGCGCTCTGCGCGGACAGAGCCGCGTCGAGCTGGCGTCTTAGCGCATCGATGCGCATCGCCTGCAGCTGGGCCCATTCCATGTAGCTGATCGCACCTGCCCGCCACGCGGATCCCGCCGCGTTTTCCGCGCGCAGCAGCTGCGGCAGCACGTCCGTGCCCATGCGCTGCACTTCCATCCGCGCTGTTTCATAGCGGCCGTGCGCTTCGGCCAGCGTTGCATGCAGCCGCAGCGCACGGCCTTCCCGCTCCGCCGCGCTCATCGCCAGTTCGGCCTGCGCGGCGCGGATGTCAGGTCCGGCGCGCCGCGTGCTGCCCAGCGGCATGCTGAAGCCAGCCACCAGCGCGGTGTCGCCGTTGTCGCGCATGTTCCGAACGCCGACCTGCCACGACACATCGCTGCGCTGGCGGCTGCCTGCCAGCTGCAGCTGCGCTTCGCGTACGCGTTGTTCGCCGGCGATCACCGCCAGTTCCGGCGTGCGTTCCAGCAGCCCGGCCAGCTGGTCGAAATCCTGCAGCACCGGCAGCTGCAGCGGATCGCCACTGACGGTATCGAAATCCGCGCTGCGTGCGTTCCACAATGCGGCCAGAGACAGCCGCGCAGCCCGCAGCGCCTGATCGGCGCGGTCGCGGTCCAGTTCGGCCTGCGCCAGCGCCGCCTGGGCGGTCATCAGCGTCGCCGCCGGTGACGCCCCGGCCTGCAGGCGCTGTCGTGCCGCATTCACGGCCCTGGTGCGCTGCCCGATGTCATCCACCGCGATGCGCCGCTGCGCCGTGGTGGCGGTGATCGCCAGATAGCGCCGGGCCACCTCCGCCATCAGGTCCAGTCGAACGACTTCACGCTGCGGTGCCAGCGCATCGATGTTGGCCTGCGCCAACACACGGCGCGCATCCAGCTTGCCGCCACGTTCCAGCACGCCGGCCAGCGATACCGTGGTTTCCGCGGCATCGAAGCCACGGTTGTCGCCGGTACCCAGGGCGTTTTCGATTTCCACGCCGAACACCAGCGGTGGCTTGAACGCCGCTTCTTCCAGGCGTGCCTGGGCGGCGGCGCGCTGCAACGCCGGCAGGCGCAGGTCGGGATGGATGCGGGCGACGCGACTGATCGCATCATCCAGCGTCAATGGCGCAGGGGGCGATGGCACCTGTGCGGCAACGCACGGCGCAATCGCCAGGGCCGCAAGCGCGGCCAGGCGTTTCCACATGGGAAGTCTCCGGGGAATTCAGGACAGGATCGGACCGTCCGCCAGCGCGGACTGCGGATCAGGCCTGGATCGGAGGACGCAGCAGGCTCTCCAGTGCCACCGGGTGCCAGGGCACGTGGCGGACGACGGCGACCATGGCCGGCGATACCCGTTCAATGTCCCACACCGGCGCGGCGAACGGCAGCACGCCGCCCTGGCCATGGCAGTGACCACAGTGCACCAGCGCGTGCAGCACGCGCGCACCGAGGTCCTCATCGCCGTGGCCCTGCGCGGGCTCCTGCACGGGATGGGAGACCGCCACATGGTCGCCATGCGAGAGCTCATGAAGATCGCCGAGCGCCGAGGCCAGCGCACCGCCGGCCGAACCCAGGGCCACCGCCAGCAGCATCAGCAGGCGGAGCAGCAGCGAGGGGCGACGGCGCATGAAGCGGATCATTCGCCTACAGTAGCGGTGGAGCTGCGCGTTACACAATCGCAGCGAACCTTTCTGGACGCTGCAGAAACCCGGGAGCGTGGATCAGATGACAGCCTCGACACGATCAAACCCTGCATGGAGCACGTTCGCATGCCTCACGCTGGCTGGATGCGCGAGCGACGCGCGCCACGTGCGGACGCCGCTGTTGCCTGATCCGGCATCGGCGACGCTGTACACGGACGTGACGGCCACCCACGTACCGCAGGATCCGGATCTGCATGCGCTGGACGCGGCGATGTTCGACGCCGACGGTGATGGCGACCTGGATGTCGCGGTGGCGGTGGAGAACGGTGCCAACCGGCTGTATCTCAACGATGGCACGGGACGGCTCCGCCACGCGCCGAATGCGTTCGGCACGACATCGGGCGACAACGAGCACGTACGGGTGGCCGATTTCGACCGCGACGGGCATATGGACGTACTGTTCGTCGCTGAAGACGATGAGCAGCACAACCTGTTCCTCGGCGATGGCAAGGGCGGCTTCACGCGCGCGAGTGAGCGCCTGCCCGCCATGAGCCAGGCCAATGCCGTGGCCGTGGGCGACCTGGATGGCGACGGCCTGCCGGACATCGTGGTCGGCAACACCACCGAGGGCAAGGCAGGCGTCGCGCGGACGTTCCTGTGGCTCAACGATGCACGGCGTCCCGGCCACTTCATCGACGCCACGAGGACCCACATGCCTGCTGTCGATGTGCAGGCGCAGGGCATCGCAC
This sequence comes from Pseudomonadota bacterium, assembly GCA_023430045.1. Taxonomy (GTDB): domain Bacteria; phylum Pseudomonadota; class Gammaproteobacteria; order Xanthomonadales; family Xanthomonadaceae; genus Stenotrophomonas. The sequence goes on from JAEZCF010000121.1 coordinate 20,488, forward strand.
TGGCCGACCTGGACGCAGATGGCGATCTGGATATCGTGGTGGCCACCCAGGATCCAAGCAACCGGCTGTTTCTCAACACGGGCGACGGGCACTTCGTCGACGCCACCGACCGCCTTGGCGGGCAGGTGCCGACGGAGACCCGCGAAGTCCATGCCTTCGATGCCAACGGCGACGGCGCCCCGGACCTGGTGTTCTTCAACCTCACCAGCAACAACCGCCAGTGGGACAAGGATCCCCAGGCGCGGCTGCTGATCAACGATGGCAGCGGGCATTTCCACGACGACACCGCGGCGCGGCTGCCGTCGCATCGTTTTTCCAGCTGGGGCGGCACGGTCGTGGATTTCAATGAGGATGGATTCCCGGACCTGGTGGTCAGTGCCATAGCGGTGCCCGGCTTCGTCCCGTTGCAGGTGCGTGCATGGCAGAACGACGGCACGGGCCGGTTCACCGACGTGACCGCTGCGGTGATTCCGGCGCGGACGGTGGGACGCAGCTGGAGCATGGCCTGCGGTGATCTGGACGGCGATGGCCGCGCGGACCTGTTCATCGGCGGCTGGCAGTCGCAGGCGCGGCTCCTGCTGCGGGATGGCGGCAGGCGCGTGCCGCGACCGTCGCCGACGGATCAGCGCACCTCGGCCGTCGCCTGCGACCACACGCTGTCGCGGTGACCCTGCAGCGCACGCCGCTGCGAATGGCGGGCCAACCGCCAGAACACCACCGCCGCCACCAGTGCGGTGGCGTCCACGGCCACTCCCGCACCCGGATGATTCCAGGTCCCGGCGATGCCGGACAGCCCGGCCAGGCTGCCCAGCGGCACCAGCGCGGTCGCCAGCGCACAGGCGCGCAGCAGTTCATGCGCGGCCCGCGCCGCACCGCGCGCGAACGCCCATGCCAGCGACAGCACGAACACGGTGTAGTAGATGCCCTCGTGCCATGCCGCCAGGTGCGGGGTCAGCGCGGGCAACCACTTGGTGGCGGCCAGGGTCGCGGAAATGCCGGCAATGCTGCCCAGTGACACGCCGATGGTCAGGCACGCCAGCACCTGCGTGGAGCGCTTCTGTGCCGGCAACGCGGCATCGCGCTGCTTCTTCCGGCGCGATTCGATCCACAGCAGGTTGCCGGTGTGGAACACCACCGCACCGCCCAGCCCCAGCAGCAGGTACATCCAGCGCACCGGATTGCCGCCGAAGCTGCCGAAATGCAGCATGAAGAAACTGTTCACCGCCGTATCCCAGCCGTCCATGTGGCCCGGCAGGTCATGCGCGTCCACCTCGCCGGTATAGGGGTCCAGATGCGTGCTGGCATAGGTCCGCGCACGCGTGCCGTAACGGATGTCGAGGCCGGTGACACGTCCCTCCACGTCATCGCCCGTGTGCTGGAAGCCGAGGCTGTGGATGTCGAAGCCGGGCAGCTGCGCCTGAGCGCGCGCCAGCAGTTCCGGGGCGGGCAACGGCTGCGCATCCGCGGCATGTACCCGGCCGTGTTCCTCGCCCCACTGGATGCCCTGCGGATACACCACCGCGTCCTGCACATCGTAGATCTGGTCGTGGAAGGCGAAGATCACGCAGGTCAGCGCCATGACCAGGTGGAACGGCAGGCTGACGATGCCCAGCGCGTTGTGCACGTCCAGCCACATGCGCTTGATGTTGCGGCCCACGCGTACGGCGAAGAAATCCTTGACCAGGGTGGGCAGCAGCACGATCACCCCGGAGACCAGTGCCACCGCGTACAGCAGCGCGACGATGCCCATGATCGGCCGCGATATGGCATCCGGGAATGGCAGGCCGACGAACTGATGCAGCGTATCCACCAGCTGCGCCACCGGCGCCCTGCGCAGTTGTTCCACCTGCAGGCTGCCATCGGCGGCGAAGCTGGCACCGAACTCGGTGAACTGGCGCGGACGGTCGCCGCGCACCCGCCAGATCACCCGCGCGGGCGCATCCGCGGTGATCGCAACGGTCACGCTGTAGTTCTTCGCTGCCTCCGGATGGGCCTGCAGAACCGCCGCCAGCAGCTCGGGCGTGCGCTGCAGCGACGGTGGCGCGGACAGCGTCGACGGCGGTGTCGCCCAGCGTTCGAGCGGTTTCTCGAACATGGTGATGGCGCCGGCATAGAAGGCGATGAACAGCATCAGGCCAGCGAGGATGCCGACCCAGATATGCACGTCCTTGTAGACCTTGATGATGTCGCTGCGGATCTTCATTGCATTCCCGCCTCAGGCCAGCACCGTGCGCACCAGCCACAGCGCAGCGAAGGCCACCACGTTGGCCGCGCCCAGCCACGCCCAGGCACGCAGGCTGTCACGAAAGAAAAAGACCAGTGAAAGGACCAGCGCCCACAGCGGTGCGATCAGCCACATGGTGAACTGGATCTTGCCGCCGCCGGCATCGATGCCGCCCGGCCCCAGCCAGGCGAACAGACCGGACAGTGCCAACGCCAGGCCAAAGCCCAGGATCGCGCCGGCGCAGGTCTTTCCGAACCAGTGCCGGCTCTGCAGTTTCACCACGCCGCTCATGGCGCCCCTGCCCTGCGACGGGCACGCCACAGGCCAAGGAACGGCGCGGCCGACCACACCAGCATCACGATCGTCAGCCAGGTGAAGAACGCCGCACCGCTGCCCATCAGCGACAGCAGCAGCGCCAGCGACAGCGTGCCCAGCACGACGCCGGGCAGCCATTCCAGGCGCCCCGCCCTTGCGCCGACGGCCCGCCACTGCTGTTGCGGCGAGGCAAGATAGAGCATCCATGCCCCTGCCGCACCGCAGCCAGCCGCCAGTACCGCCAGCATCATGTCCATCGCCACAGGTCTCCCCGACGTGCCGAAGGCGGCCTTACCAGCTGAACCGCGCGGTCGCGGTGACCGTGCGCCCGGTGCCGTAGTAGCACGACGAGACGCCGCCACAGGTGGACACGAAACGCTTGTCCGCCAGGTTGCTGGCATTGATGGACAACTGCGTGCCCACCGCACCGATGCGGCCCACGTCGTAACGGATGGCGGCGTCCCACAGGGTGTAGGACGGAATGCGGTACAGGTTCGCGCTGTCGCCGTAGCTCTCGCCGTTGTAGCGCACGCCGGCCGCCAGGCTCAGGCCGGCCAGCGCGCCGGCCTGGAAGGTGTAGTCACCCCACAGGGCGGCGGTCCAGTCCGGCACCATCGCCAGTTCCTTGCCGGTATAGCCGTTGTTGCTTTTCGTGACTTCCGATTCCATCCACGAGGCCGCACCGATGACGCTGAAGCCGTCCAGCGGCGTGACCCGCCCTTCCAGTTCAACGCCACGCACGCGGCCTTCGCCGTCCTGCACCTGGCACTGGCTGCTGCCCGTGGTGCCGCAGGTCATGTGGGTGGGATCGGGATCGTTGGTGAGGATGTTCTGCTGCCGCAGGTCGTAGCCGGACAGGGTCAGCAGGCCATCGAAGCTGGCCGGCTGGTACTTCACGCCCGCTTCCCACTGCTTGCCGGTGATGGGATCGAACGGCGTGCGGTCGAACGACTGCGTGGCGGTGCTGCCGGCCGGCTGGAAGGATTCGGCATAGCTCAGGTACGGCGTGAAGCCGTTGTCGGCCACGAACAGGATGCCGGCGTTGCCGGTGAATGCTTCGTTGCGGATGTTGCTGGGCGCACGCGCGCCATACACGCCGGTCACCGCGTTGTACGCCTGGGTCCAGGTGTCATCCTTTGTCCAGTCGTAGCGGCCGCCCAGCGTGAAGCGCCACTTGTCCAGCGCGATCTGGTCCTGCAGGTAGGCGCCGGTCTGGCGGTTGATGCCGCCGGAATAGCTGATGCTGTTGGTGACCGGTACGTAGTCCGTGTAGACCGGGTTGAAGATGTCGATCGGGGCCGGGTCGCGCATCGCGCCACGGGCTGCATCCCAGTCGGCCTTCTGCCAGTCCACGCCGACCAGCAGCGTGTGCTCGGCGGCACCGGTGCTGAACTTGCCGGTCAGCCGGGTGTCGGCGGTATCGCCGCGCGAATCACCCTCGCCCCAGGTGGCGCGTCTTTTCTGGGTGCGGCCGTCCGGGTTCAGGCCGCCGTTGGTGACCACGGTACGGAAGGTCGATTCCACGTCCGTGCGACGCGCGCTCTGGCTCAGCGTCCAGTTCGCGTTGAAGGCGTGCTCGGCCAGCCAGCCGGCGGTCCAGATGGTGCGGTCGTAGGTGTTCCAGCCCGGCTCGCCGATGAAGGTGGTGTTCTTCATGCGTCCGTAGGGCGTTGCCACCAGCGTGCCGTCCAGTGGCAGGAACTGGTACGTGGATCCGCCGTCATCGCGCTGGTAAAGACCCAGCAGCGTCAGCCGCGTGCGCTCGGCGACCTGGAAGGTGTAGCTGGGCGCCAGGAACCAGTGTTCCTGCTCGGTGTGGTCGATCTGTGTATCGCCATCGCGGTACAGACCCACCAGGCGGCCGAGGTGGCGCGTGTCGCTGGATGCCGCGCCCACATCGAAGGCGCTGCTGTACTGCCCGTTGCCATCGATGCCGACGCGCAGTATCTGCTCATGGTCCGGGGTGGGCGTCTTGCTGACCTGGTTGACCATGCCGCCGGGAGCCACCTGGCCATACATCACCGCCGAAGGGCCCTTCAGCACTTCCACGCGGTCCAGGTTCCAGCTGTCGACCATGGTGCGGTTCCACTGCCCGCCCTGCGGTGCGCGCATGCCGTCGATGGTGACATTGTTGCTCCAGCTGCCGGCATCGAAGCCACGGATGCGGAAGTCATCCACACGGTTGTCGATACCGCTGCTCTCCAGGGCCACGCCGGCCACATAGCGCATGGCCTCGTTGAGGTTCTGCACGCCGCGTGCATCCAGTTCCTCGCGCGCGATCACCGACACCGACTTCGCCATCTCGGCGACAGGGGCGTCGGTCTTGGTTGCGCCGGAAGAATGCGTGGTGGTGCGGTAGGCGTTGACGCGTACCGCGTCGAGGTCGGTGGGGGTGGCGCCGTCGGGCAGGCTGGCCTGCTGCGCCTGTGCGGCCAGCGGCACGCTCAGCAGCACTGCGATGGAGACGGCAAGACGCGAAGGGAACGGAGCGGAGGAACCGAAGGACCTGGTCACGGGGGACATTCCTGTTGCAGGACGCCCGGGCGATGGCTGAGGCGAGAGTTATGGATTTGTTAACAATCCTATCATATGAGAATGGGTCGCACTAGCATTCCGGGCGTGATCGCGTGCCTCGCAAGCCCCTCCGGGCGACACCCAGTGGTGGTCAACCGGTCAGCGATGCGCGCCGAATCGATCCAGGATGCCGGGGACGACGGCGGCCAGTTCACGGGCCAGGAAACCCAGGCTGCCCACTGAGCCGGCCAGCTGCCGGCCGGCCTCGCCATGCACCCATACGCCCCACAGCGCCGCATCCAGCGCGCTGGCGCCACGCGCGCCAAGACCGGCAATGATGCCCGCCAGGACATCGCCGGAGCCCGACGTGCCAAGCCCGGCCACACCCCCCTCGTGCCGCCACGACCGGCCCTGCGGGTCGACGATGTGGGTGATCGCGCCCTTCAGCACGACGACACTGTTCGTATGCTGCGCCATGCGGGCGGCGTGCTGGATGGGCGAGCGCTGGATGTCCTCCTTGCTGGCACCGCACAGGGCGGCCATCTCGCCTGCATGCGGGGTGAGCACGAACGCGCCGTCGCGTGCTGCCGGTAGACCCTCTGAAAGCGCACCGGCATCCAGTACGACGGTGGCTCTGGCGGTGGTGGCACGGCCGACCAGTGCCTGCAGAAAAGCGGTGGCGCGCATGCCGGGCCCGATCAGTACCGCGCCGCAGTCCTGCAGCACCGCGTCCAGCTGCGGATCCGCATCCGCCAGTTCGCCGTCCGCATCCGCTCCCAGGCCAAGTACCAGCGCTTCAGGCACGGCGATCGCCAGCGGCATGGCGACACGAGCGACGCTGATGATCTGCAGCTTGCCGGCGCCCGCCCGCAGCGCCGCCTCACCGGCCAGCAGCGCGGCGCCGGGCACCTGCGCCGAGCCACCGATCACGCATACGCGCCCGCGGTCTTCCTTGTCGCCCCCGGGCGGCGGAAGCGGCCGTCCGGCCAGCACGGCCGCGGTCAGCAGCTGTACCGGGTCGGCGCGCACCCTACCTCGCTCCGGCGGGGACATCGGACTGGTGGGTGCCCGGCTGCCGGGCCAGCTCCGGCGGAACGAAATTCGTTCGTACAAGTTCCAGCGCGGTGCCATCGGCCGACGCCCTGTATTCGGTGACCCCGCAGTTCGGCACGTCGCCCTCCCGGTCGATCTCCAGTATGGTCCGTTCGTCCATGCCCTCCAGCAGGTAGCGCATGCAGTTCACGATGACCTGGTGCGCGACGATCAGGATGCGCGCGCCCTGGTGGTTTCGCTGCAGGTCCGAGACCACGCCGCGCAGGCGCAGAATGACGTCGCACCAGCTCTCCCCGCCGGGCGGCCGGAAATAGAATTTCCCGACGAGCTTTCGCTGTTCGGCCAGCTCCGGGAACGTCGCCAGGATGCCCGAAGACGTATACCGGTCCAGTACGCCAAACTCCTTTTCCCGCAGGCGCTCATCGACCACCAGCGCGGTGCGGTCATGGCGGACGTGATCGGCCACGGCCTCGGCGGTCTGACGGGCACGTACGTAGGGCGAAACGAGCACCATCTGCGGACGTTCATCGGCGGGTCGTCCGCCGAACCATCCTGCAAGCGCCTCGGATTGCCGTTGGCCCAGTTCCGACAAGGGTACGTCGGCATCGCGGTGTTCGAGTTCGATCAGGGTGATGCCTTCGGCCTCAGCATGATCGCGGGCGACATTGCCTGAGCTCTGCCCATGCCGGACGATCCAGATCCGCTGCGGCCACCGCGCGCTGGCTCCTTCCATCGCACTCTTCTGCTCTGTCCCCTCGTGACGCGCTTCAGCCATCGGTCTGCTCCTGTGTCGGGTGTTTCACTGCGGGCGTTCCAGCATGTCCCCCACTTCCCGCCTGATCTCATCCAGCGAATACGGCTTGCTGACGAAGCGGGTTGCGCCGTGCGCGGCCGGCACGACCCCGCGGTACACGGCTGAGAGGAAGAAATGAGGAATGCCACGCGCCTTGAGCACATCGGCCATGGAAAACACCACGCCGTCGCCAAGTTCCACGTCCAGCACCGCGCCATCGAATGCGTGCTCATCTATCAGATGAAACGCGTCAGACAGCGAATACGCCTGCTCCACCTCGTAACCTTCATCGGTCAGGATCGCGTAAAGCAGGGCCGACAGGTTCATCTCATCTTCCACGATGAGGATCCGGGGAATTCCCGGCTGCGTGGAAGGAGGGGGATTGCGGGAAGCCATGGTTCTCCAGCGCGTGCGTGTCATTACGCTGCCATGTTCGGCAACCGGCATGCTCCCTGCCGTGAAGGCATGCGAAGCCCGGCTTCACATGAGGCACGAGCGGGTTATCAGCCCGGCCCGGGCTGCACACCATCACGTCCACGAAGGGGCACGACAGCCGGATCGCGGGTGGCGCAGCCGCGGCCGTCGGTGTTGCCTTCACCACAGCGGTACACCCGCACGTAGTCCACCTGCATGGTCTGTGGAAACACCGTGGCATCGATACCGGTGGCATTGACCCTGCCCGCCCAGTCGCCGCCCACCGCCAGGTTCAACAGCAGGTGGTACTTCGATGCAGCATCGAAAGGCGCCCCGGGCGGCGCGTCGATCCAGTTTCCTTCGGCGTCCTGCCGCTGCGAAAACCAGTGTTCGGCCCGCTGGGTGGCGTAGTGCACGCCATCGACGTACCAGCGGATCTCGCCCTCTTCCCATTCCAGCGCGTAGACGTGGAAATCGTCGGCCGGGCTGGCTCCGCCGGGCAGCGTGAACCAGGTGCCCGAATGCACATTCCCCGGCGGCGGACGGCCGTAGTGCAGCGTGCCGTGTACGCGTGTTTCCCGTTGGCCCGGCGCGGCGTTGGGCGCATCCGACAGCGCCCCCAGGTTGACTGCTTCCATGATGTCGATCTCGCCGGAAGACGCCCAACGTCCGTACGGCGAATCGGTCGGCAGCATCCAGATGGCCGGCCACGTGCCCTGCCCGGCCGGCAGCTTCGCCCGGATCTCGAAGCGTCCGAACGTCCATTCCTGCCGGTGCCGCGTGCGCAGCCGCGCGGAGGTATACGGCAACGTGGCCATCGCCTCGCCGCCGCCGTCGGGACTGGCCGGACCGGTCCAGCGCTCGGGCCGGGCGACGATATTCAGCACGCCATCGGAGACGTAGGCGTTCGCGCCCGGCTGCGCATCGCGCCGCGGCGTATAGCACTGCTGTTCGTGGTTGCCGCCGCCCCAGCAGTTGTCCTCCAGATCCCACTTCGATACGTCGATGGAGGCGCCTTCAAACTCGTCCTGCCAGACAAGTTGCCATCGCGGCGGCGGCGATGCATCGGCATCACCGCCCGCCAGGACCATCATCGCGAGCAGCGGCGTTGCGATCACGGCGCCGGGCACTCCACCTTCTGGTCGTAATCGGTGCCGATGCTGACCTTCGCCAGCGACAGCTTCAGGCCCGCGGCACCACGCAGGGCGAACGGCATGGTGAGCTTCGACGTATCCACGCCGGCACCGCGCAGGCACTTCAGCGGTACGGCCAGGCGCTTCCATTCGCCGCGGGGAAGTGCCGCCAGCGCGGCACCGATGTCCAGCTCGCCGTCACAGCCCTCGCCACATCCAGCGAGGTAGCCCACCTTCGCATTGGAGGGCAATGCGTCCACGCGCAGTTCGGCGATCGCGAACACATCGCCATTGGTTTCGCGGGTCAGGTCCAGCGGCATGTTGGACCGCAGTTCCACCCGCCCCGGCCCCTTGAAGGCAAACTCACGCGCGCCTTCCTGCACGTCGGTGTTGACGGCGGTCATGACGATCGAGCCATCCTGCGTCGTGACGTTGGGATGCACGATGTCCATCGCCTCGCCATCGGCACCGGTGAGGCGCAGGGTCAGGCCGGTGCTGGCCGCGCCTCGATCGAACCAGGTACTGGTGCGCGAAGCGTTCGGGTCGATGCCCGGATCCTCGGACAGCGTCGCCAGGTTGCCCTTGTCCTTGTAGGTCAGGCCATAGCCGAACCTGAACTGCGGGTCGTAGTCCTTCTGGCCGACATTGTTGGCGTACTGGTCCGCACGCCGCGGCCAGGAAAAGCTAAGCTTCCCGCTGAAATCATGCTGCACCTTGCCATCAGCCCCGCGCAGCAGCACGTCGGCGATGCCGGCACCTTCCGAACCCGGCAGCCACGCCGCCACGAACGCATCGGCGGCGTTGATCTCACGGTTCATCCACAGCGGACGACCGCTGATGAACACCACCACCACCGGGATGCCCTGCGCCTTCAGTTTCCGGATCAGCTCCAGATCGCCGGACCGGCCGCCCTTGAACATGAGGTCCGGCAGGTCACCCTGGAATTCCGCGTAGGGATCCTCGCCGAACACAACCACCGCCACGTCCGGTTTCGCCTTGTAGGTGCCATCCACGGACAGCTCAGCCTTGCCGCCTGCCGTCTCCACCTGCGATTTCAGGCCTTCCCAGATGGTGTCGGCGTTGGGGAAATCCTCGCGACGGGTGCCATCGCCCTGCCAGGTCAAGGTCCAGCCACCGGTCTGCCGGGTCATGTTGTCGGCGCCGCCACCGGCCACCAGTACACGCTGCTTCGGCGACAGCGGCAGCACCCCGCCCTGGTTCTTCAGCAGCACCAGCGATTCGCGTACCGCCTGGCGCGCCACCGCACGATGCTCCGGCGAACCAAGAAGCTCGAACCTGCCACCCAGCGCACGCGCCGAAGGCCTGGGCTTCTCGAACAGCCCCATGCGGAACTTCGCCAGCAGGATGCGGCGCACGGCATCATCCACGCGTGCGATCGGCAGGCTGCCGTCCTTTACGTGCTTCACCGTGCTTTCGTACAGGCCCTTCCAGCTGTCCGGGGCCATCGCCATGTCCATGCCGGCAATGAAGGTCTGCGCGCAGTCGGTATTGGTGCAGCCCTTGACCTGGCCATGACCGTTCCAGTCGCCGACCACGAAGCCGCCGAAGTTCATGCGCTCCTTGAGCACGTCGGTCAGCAGCGGCTTGTGGCCGTGCATCTTCTCGCCGTGGAAGCTGTTGAACGAGGCCATCACCGATTGCGCGCCGGCAGCGATCGCCGGCACGTAGCCGGCGGCGTGGATGTCGCGCAGCTGCGCCTCGCTGACCGTGGTATCACCCTGGTCCTTGCCGTTGGTGGTGCCGCCATCGCCGAGGAAGTGCTTGACCGTGGTCATCACGTGGTGGTCGTCGAGGAAGTCGGCGGCGCCGGCCTTGCCCTGCAGCCCTTCGACGAACACGCCGGCGAAACTGGCCACCAGCGCCGGATCCTCCGAATAGCCTTCATACGCGCGGCCCCAACGGTCATCCTGCGGTACCGCCACGGTGGGCGCGAAGGTCCACTCCATGCCGGTGGTGCGGGTTTCCGCTGCGGTGATGCGCGCGATCTCGCGCAGCAGTTCCGGATTGCGGGTCGCGCCCAGGCCGATGTTGTGCGGGAACAGCGTGGCGCCCACCACGTTGCTCTGCCCGTGCATGGCGTCGATGCCCCAGATGATCGGAATCGCCTTGCCGCCGCCGCGGGTATCCATCGAGGCTTCCCAGAACGCATCGGCCAGTGCCAGCCATTCGGCTGGCGTGGCGTTGTAGCGGCCGCCCGGGTCCGAGCCACCGCCGGCCAGAATCGAGCCGAGACGATACTTGCGCACGTCGTCCGGGGTGATGCTGCCGATGTCGGCCTGCACGATCTGGCCGACCTTTTCTTCCAAGGTCATGCTGGCCAGAAGCTCGTCCACACGGCGCTGCAGCGCCGGATCGGTGGCCAGCGGCCAGGCCGGCTGCGGCCAGTTCGCCGGATTTACCTGCACGCTCCCGGCGTCTGCGGCAGCAGGCGCTGCGGCGGACAGCGGGGCGCAGGCCAGCGCCAATGCGGCGCTCAGCAGCAGCGGCGCCAGGCGGCGCGTGGCGGCAGCGGGATGACGATGCGGGAGACGGGATTTCATGGGCGTCGGACTTCCTTGAAAGGGTGGACGGAATGGCGGGCGATGACGGCCTGGCACGGGCGAAGGAGGAGAAGCTGGCCTGATGTAGGCGCCCGGTAGAGCCGACCCATGGTCGGCTGGCTTCCTGCAGTGGCCCGGTAGAGCCGACCCATGGTCGGCTGGCTCCAAGTCTTCACCATCAGAACGGGCGCCTCAGACGCAAACCACAGCCGCGTCTGGCATGAAAACCAGGATGTTGCCAACGGAACTTTTCCATCCGGCTTCTGTTTCCCCCACTATCGCCGCTGAGCACGATACGGCGTATCGCCGCACGCAGGAGGTTGTAAGTCCCGTCTGACAGCGCTGTCAATCACTGCCCGCACCCGTCCCCGGGAGAAGCAGCATAACTGGACGAATCGCCTTGAATGAGGCCTCTTTCCGCTGCAGCGCAACACCGCAGGGCGCAGCGACCATGACCGGCCCGCTGCGCGTCATTCCCGAATTCTTTCCCGCACTGCATGCGCCGCCTTCACGACTGCGCACCCAGCCCTCACATGGCTGCTGCCTAGACTGCGCCAAGCCCGACTATACCTGCGTCCCATGTCAGACACCGGCCTGTTCCATATTGTCGCTTTCGATGCCGACCACCGCGAAGACCATTCCATTTCGCGGGTAAACGCCCTGACCATCCGGTGCCACAAGTGCGGGAAACTCACCGCCTGGAATGCCGACAACCTGCAGCGACTGGACGGTGGGACCATCCTGTCCTGCCGCCATTGCCAGAACCGCCAGGCGATCAGCAACGCGCGCCTCAGCGAGGACCGCGTCCCCGGCCACTCCAGCAGAGATCGGCACGTCAGTGGCCCAGGCCGCAGCATGCCGCGGGCGGGTCATCGTCCCGCCTCGTGATGTGGATTCGCTGATGCGGCACGAACGCGAGGAGCATCTCCGTTGCGTGAAATGAACCTCACCGCACTCACACGCCTCACGCCTCAACATGGTGGACAGCCCCCCTTGTCCAATGCGCTGAAGGAAAGCCCGTGAGAGTCTTCAATATCGCCACCATGGCCCTGGTCATTGCCGGTGCGATCATCTTCGGACTGGCGGGGCTGTTCCAGTTCGACCTCATTGCTCACGTATGCGGAAGCAGTGATACGGCGATGGGAAGAGCCCTTTACTCGCTGATTGGCCTGTCAGGCCTGTGGCAGCTGGCTTGGCTTGCCACCCACAAACCCACCGCACAGATGGTTTGACCGCACCATGACCGACATCATTGAACGCGTACACCGGGACCAGGAAACGATCGACCGCCTGAAGTCACTCCAGAAAGAGCTGGATGCAGAGCTCATCGTCGAACTTCATATGGACGACGGTCGCGTCGTGCGCGGCACGGTGGTCGAGCGACCGGCGCTGATGCAGTTCGTCGACCGCGAAGGCAATGAAGGCACGAACGGCCTGCTGCGGTTCGATTCCGGTGACGGCGGTGTGGAGCTGATGCTGATCGACGACATCGTACGCGTGGTGCGTGTCGGCAGTGCCTGAACCCCGCCCCCCTCATCGGGGGATTACAGCGTCTGCATCAGTGCATGGTGGACGGCAATGCCCGCCAACGCGCCCTCCCCGACCGCCAGCGCGATGTTCCCCGATTTCCGGGCGCTGTCGCCACACGCAAATACGCCCTCGACGGTCGTCTGTTTCGCCGAATCGGTGGTGATGCACCCGGGATCCTCCAGTTCGCAGCCCAGCTGCTCCGCCAGTGGGCTGGCAAGGCGTCCCGCTGGCGGCACGAAGATCGCGTCCAGCTCTACGCGACGCCCGTCTTCCAGCTCTACGGTCGCAACGTCGAGTATGCGGCGGATGGGCGTCCACTCCACCGATACTTTGGCCGCCGCCAGACGCTCACGCACCTCGGCGTCGTCGTGACGGCCACAGAACAACGTGACGTCGCCCCAATCGGACAACATCACGGCCTGGACACCGGTCTCATCATCGGCGCAGCTCAATGCACCGATCCGACCCTGCTGCAGTTCATACCCATGGCAGTAAGGGCAATGAAAGACACTGCGGCCCCAGCGTTCCTGCAATCCTTCGATCTGCGGCAGTTCGTCCACCACCCCGTGGGCGAGTACCAGGTACCGACCCGTCCAGCGACTGCCCGAACGGCAGCGGACCGCGAATCCGCCCTGCGGCAGGCGCGTTGCGTCGATCGCCTCGTCGCTCTGCCAGCTGACGCTGGGGTATTCCAACAGCTGCTCGCGTGCGGCGGCGGCAATGTCGGCGGGTGGCTGGCCATCATGACCAATGAAGCCATGCGCATGACGCGCGCTCAGGTTGCGTGGACGGCCGCTGTCGATGACCAGAACCTGGCGGCGTGCGCGTGCCAGCTGCAATGCGGCAGACATGCCGGCATAGCTGCCGCCCACGATGATGGCGTCGAAGCAGCGGATGGAAGGTTCAACAACCTGGGACATGGACGCGCCTTTTCAAGTGGGGACAACGCTCAGTGCGCCTGATCCAGCAGGAAGCACAGCGGATGTCCTCAGGCTGCGTGACGCGGCGTGGCGCAGTCGTGAATCCTTGCGGTTTCTGTGTCCTGCCATGGGGACACTGTGTTGATGCCGCGCGTTGCATGCTGTTGATCCGTACCTTCTGGAAGCTCGCGTGCGCCCTCGTTCGCCGTCATCGGCCCCTTCTCCGCCCATCCATTCCGCGTCACAGCGCCGCGCTCGTCGGACGTCGGCGGCATGGCGGCTGCGCCGCTGGCTGCTGGGACTGTTCGGATGGCTGGTGCTGACGGTGATGATCGGCGCACTGTGGAACAGTCCTTGGGCAGCGGCTCCGCGCATGATGTGGACGCTGTCGCAGATGCCGCCACCGACAGCGTTGCCGGTTCCGGTTGACGGCGTATCCGCACGCCAGGTCGCCGATACCTTCGGTGCAGCGCGTGGCAGCAGCCGCACCCATGCCGGCGTGGACATCTTCGCAAAGCGTGGCACTCCCGTGCGCAGCGCCACGCCCGGCATCGTTTCCAGCCTGCGCGAGGGCGGCCTCGGCGGGCGGCAGGTGTGGATCCAGGGACCGGCAGGCGAACGCTACTACCACGCGCACCTGGATTCCTGGCGCGAAGATCTTTCGCGCGGGGACGTGGTGGAGGCAGGCACCGTGCTGGGCTACGTCGGCGATACCGGCAACGCCAAGGGCACCCCGCCCCACCTGCATTGGGGCATATATGGTGCCGACGGTGCCTACGACCCCTTGCCACTGCTGCACGCATGGGAGAACGAAAGATCCATCGCGCCCGCCAGACCGGTGCGCTGATCCGCACGCTGACATCGCCAGGAGACCTGCCATGCATCACGAACGCCCTTCCCCGGCCACGGAGCCAGTGGCCCTGCGGCTGAAGGCCAATGACTGGGTACCCAACAATCCAGCGCTGCCGGTACTGCACTACCGCGCCGCATTCGACGCCGCGTCCGCCGAAAACATGGCGGCGGCGATGGAGACGCGGTTCAACGACACTGGCTGGCCACCGCAATGGCGCGATGGCATCTACACCTACCACCATTACCACACCGCCGGGCACGAAGTACTGGGCATCGCAGGCGGCCATGCCCGTGTGATGCTCGGCGGACCGGGGGGCGAAACGCTCGATGTGGCGCCCGGCGATGTCCTGTTGCTGCCTGCCGGCACCGGTCACTGCCGGCTTGCCGCATCCGCGGATTTTCTGGTGGTCGGCGCGTATCCGCCCGGGCAGGAGGGTGACATCTGCACGCAGCCCGCCTCGCCGGCCACGCTCGCTCATATCAGTGCGCTGGACCACCCGGAAACCGATCCGGTGGAGGGGCTGCATGGGCCGTTGGCACGCCTGTGGGCTCGCTGAATCCGCGGTCTGGCCGACCGCACCGTCCCGGCCACTGCTCGATTCACCTCCTCACTACCGCTGCGCGCTCATGCTTGGAATGTCGGTGTGTGCGCTACGACGTCACGCGCCGCCATCGATACCTGGATCGCCAGTCCCCTCAGCCATGACAGCCAAAGAGGAACTGCATGCATGAGCACTACCCCCGATTTCGCGCTCAGCCGGCGCGACCTGCTGAAGCTGAGCGCGGGCTCGGCGTCCGTCCTGGCGCTGCCCACCGCCATGGCTGATGTGCCGGGCACCCCGGAACCCGCACGCGCTCCGGTCATGGCCGATGTGTCCTTGAAGGTCAACGGCAAGCGCCATCGGCTGCACCTGGATACCCGTGTATCGCTGCTCGACGCACTGCGCGAGCACCTGCATCTGACCGGCACCAAGAAGGGCTGCGACCATGGCCAGTGTGGCGCCTGCACGGTGCTGCTGGACGGTCGCCGCATCAATGCCTGCCTGACCCTGGCGGTGATGCATGACGGCGCCGAGATCACCACCATCGAAGGGCTCGGCTCACCGGACAAGCTGCACCCGATGCAGGCGGCCTTCGTTCACCACGATGGTTACCAGTGCGGTTACTGCACGCCCGGCCAGATCTGTTCGGCGGTGGCCGTGCTGCAGGAAATCAAGGACGGCATTCCCAGCCACGTGACCTCGGACCTGTCCGCCGCGACGCCGCTTTCAGGCGAAGAGATCCGCGAACGCATGAGCGGCAACCTGTGCCGCTGCGGTGCCTACTCGAACATCATCGAAGCCATCGAGGACGTGGGGGGCCATCGCGCATGAGAGCCTTCACCTACGAAAAAGCCGGAACGCCGGCCGAGGCCGTAGGCGCCGCAGCGCGGCACCGTGGCGCGCGTTTCATCGCCGGTGGTACCAACCTGCTGGACCTGATGAAGCTGGAGATCGAAGCGCCGCTGCACCTGGTCGATGTCAACGGCCTCAAGCTGGATACCATCGAATCCACCAGCGATGGTGGCCTGCGCATCGGCGCGCTGGTGCGCAATACGGACCTGGCAGCCGATGCGCGCGTGCGCCGCGATCATGCGCTGCTGACGCGCGCCCTGGTGGCCGGCGCTTCAGGCCAGCTGCGCAACAAGGCCACGACCGCCGGCAACCTGCTGCAGCGCACGCGCTGCCCCTACTTCTACGACACCGCGCAACCGTGCAACAAGCGCCTGCCCGGCAGCGGCTGCGCGGCCATCGGTGGCGTCAGTCGCCAGCTGGCGGTCATCGGCACCAGCCCGGCCTGCATCGCCACCCATCCCAGCGACATGGCGGTGGCGATGATGGCACTCGATGCGCAGGTGGAAACCCTGCGTCCGGATGGCAGCTCGCGCACCCTCCCGCTCAGCAGGCTGTACCGCCCGCCCGGCTCCACGCCCCACATCGAAACGGTACTCGACGCCGGCGAGCTGATTTCCGCCGTCGTCCTGCCACGACCGCTCGGCGGCACCCACATCTACCGCAAGGTGCGTGACCGCGCGTCCTATGCGTTCGCGCTGGTGTCGGTGGCCGCGGTGATCCGCGCCGATGGCACTGGCCGTGTCGCGCTCGGTGGGGTGGCCTACAAGCCCTGGCGCAGCGATGCCGCCGACGCGCTGTTGCCGCAGGGCGCACGCGCGGTGATGGCGAAGCTGCTGGAAGGAGCGTCGCCGACACCGGAAAACAACTTCAAGGTCCAGCTTGCCGAACGCACGCTGGCCTCGGTGCTGCTGCAGGCGAGGAACACAGCATGAAATTCGACACCCCCGCAGGCCGCAATGCCATCGACCAGTTGAAGGTGGTCGGCCAACCGCACGATCGCATCGACGGCCCGCTGAAGACCACCGGTCACGCGCCCTATGCCTACGAACACCACGATGTCGCGGCAGGCGCGGCGTACGGCCAGGTGGTGGGCGCAGGCATCGGCAAGGGCCGCGTGGCCGCCATGGACCTGGATGCCGCACGACGCTCCCCGGGCGTGCTGGCGATCGTCACCGCCGAAAACGCCGGCACGCTGCACAACTCGGAACGCAACGCCGCGCCACTGCTGGGCGGGCCGGAGATCCATCACTATCACCAGGCGCTGGCGCTGGTGGTGGCCGAGACCTTCGAACAGGCACGCGCCGCCGCCGATCGGGTAAAGATCCGCTATGCGCCCAGCAAGGGAGCTTTCGACCTGAAAGCGACCCGGGACGCAGGAGGAAAACTGCAGGACACCGACCCGGATGCGCGGGTCGGCAACTTCGAAAAAGCCTTCGGCGACGCACCGGTCACCCTGGATGCCATGTACCACACGCCCGACCAGTCGCACGCGATGATGGAACCGCATGCATCGCTGGCGATGTGGGAGGGCGACCAGCTGACCGTCTGGACCTCCAACCAGATGGTGGCGTGGGGCCGGAAGGACCTGGCGACCACGCTCGGCATCGCGGAGGACAAGGTGCGCCTGGTGTCGCCGTACATCGGCGGCGGCTTCGGCGGAAAGCTGTTCATCCGCGCCGACGTGCTGCTCGCCGCACTCGGTGCACGCGCAACCGGGCGACCGGTCAAGGTGGCGTTGGCCCGCCCGCTGATCGCCAACAACACCACCCATCGCCCTGCCACGCTGCAGCGCATCCGCCTCGGCGCCACCGCCGAAGGCACCCTGACGGCCATCGGTCATGAGTCCTGGTCGGGCAACCTGCCCGGCGGTTCGCCGGAAGAAGCGGTACAGCAGACCAAGCTGCTGTATGCCGGCGAGAACCGGCTGGCCGGCCTGCGCCTGACCCATCTGGACCTGCCGGAAGGTAATGCCATGCGCGCACCGGGCGAGACGCCCGGATTGATGGCGCTTGAAATCGCCATGGACGAAATGGCCGAGAAACTGGGGCTGGACCCGATCGAGTTCCGCATCCGCAATGACACCCAGGTTGATCCCGGCAACCCCGAGCGACCGTTCTCGCAGCGGCAGCTGGTGGAATGCCTGCGTTCGGGCGCCGAACGGTTCGGCTGGGACAAGCGGTCGGCCACGCCAGCGCTGCAGCGCGACGGCCGTTGGCTGGTCGGCATGGGCATGGCCGCCGGCTTCCGCAACAACCTGGTGATGAAGTCCGGTGCCCGCGTGCGGCTGGATACCGACGGGCATGTGACGGTAGAGACCGACATGACCGACATCGGCACCGGCAGCTACACCATCATCGCGCAGACCGCAGCGGAGATGCTGGGTGTCGGCGTGGACCAGGTGACGGTGAAACTGGGCGATTCGCGCTTCCCGGTGTCAGCCGGCTCCGGCGGCCAGTGGGGCGCCAACAGCGCCACTGCCGGCGTCTACGCGGCCTGCATTGCACTTCGCGCTTCGGTGGCGCGCACGCTCGGCCTGGACCCGGAAACAGCACAGTTCAGCGAAGGTCGGGTCATCGCGGACGGCCAATCGATAGGGTTGGGCAAGGCCGCCGCCGATGGCGAACTGGTGGCCGAAGACAGCATCGAATTCGCGGAACTGCAGGACAAATACCAGCAGTCCACCTTCGCCGCGCACTTCGTCGAAGTCGGCGTGGACATCGCCACCGGCGAGAGCCGCATCCGCCGCATGCTCGCGGTATGCGCGGCCGGACGCATCCTCAACCCTAAGACCGCGCGCAGCCAGGTGATCGGCGCGATGACGATGGGGATCGGCGCGGCATTGTCCGAAGAGCTGGCTGTCGATACGCGGCTCGGCTTTTTCGTGAACCACGATCTGGCCGGCTACGAAGTGCCCGTGCATGCCGATGTACCGCACCAGGAGGTGGTGTTCCTGGATGAAGCGGATGCGGTGTCTTCGCCGATGAAAGCCAAGGGCGTGGGCGAACTGGGCCTGTGCGGTGTCAGCGCGGCGGTCGCCAACGCGGTCTACAACGCGACCGGCGTCCGCGTACGCGACTATCCCCTGACGCTGGACAAGCTCCTGGCCGGCCTGCCCGACGTCGCATGACCGCGACGGCACCCGCCGATGCACTGCAGGTGCATGATGCCGGCCTGACCCGTGTCCTGGAAGCGGTCATGGACATCATGGCCCTGGAGCCCGGCGCCACACCGCCGCCGGCCACGCTCGCCATCGTCCTGGAGACCGATGGCTCCACCTACGCACGTCCGGGCACCGTCGTCCTGTTCACCGCCGAAGGTCATGTCGGCTGGCTCAGCGGCGGCTGCCTGGAGCCGGAGATCGAGCGCCGCGCGCACCACGCCGTCACCAGCTCGCACATCGGCTGGATGGAGATCGATACCCGCGACGACGCGGCCCTGTTTTCCGGCAATGCGGTGGGCTGCCGGGGCCGCCAGCGTGTCGTGCTGCTGCCGCTGACAGCGGTGCCCGGCTGCACGGCCGTGTTCGAAGCCTGGCTGGCCGGCGTCGGTGCGTTGCGGCTGGTGCTCGACGTGGAGGGCGCGGTCGAGTTCTCCTGCGCTGCGCAGGTCTGCGCGCGCAGCGTGCCCGTGGATGCGGTCGAATGGCTGCAGCCGAACCCCCGCTGGACGCTGCAATGGCCGCCGCCACCACGTGCGCTGCTGCTCGGCGCTGGCCCCGAAGCCGCGTCGTTGCGGGCCCACCTGCATGGCCTGGGCTGGCAGGTGCGGGTGCTGGAGTCGCGTGCCCGCTGGCGCGCACGCTGCCCGGTCGATGTCGAAGAGACGCGGGTGCAGGACGCCCTGTCAGGCCTGCCCGTTCCCGACGCCGTGCTCGTGATGCATCACAATTTCGAGATGGACCTGGATGCGCTGATCCATCTCGCCCCCACCACCACGCCCTTCATCGGACTGCTCGGCCCGAAACGCCGCCGCGACGACCTGTTTGCACTGCTGTCCGAACCGCAGCGCGAATCACTCAGAGCGCGCCTGCATTCGCCTGTGGGCCTGGAGCTGGGTGGCCGCGGACCGGAAGCGATCGCGCTGAGCATCGCCGCCGAACTGCAGGCGTGGCATCACGATCCATCACAGCGTCGCGCATGAACCCGTCGGCGCCGCACGCGGTCGTCCTGCTCGCTGCCGGCCGCAGCAGGCGCCTGGGCCAGCCCAAGCAGCTGCTCACGCAGCAGGGAGAAACCCTGCTCCACCGCGCCGCCCGTCTCGGTCACGCCACGCGGCCGGGACACATGGTCGTGGTGCTCGACAGCGAAAGAGGACCGATGGTTGACGCGCTTGCGGATATCCCGCACCACCTCGCCATCAACCCGGATCCCGCCAGTGGACTAACTGGCAGCCTGCGCATTGCCGCGCCGCATGTCCAGGCATTCGCGGACGTGCTGGTGCTGGTCTGCGACCAGCCGGCGCTGTCCGCCGAACATCTTGAAACCTTGCTGCGCGGGGCCCGCACCGTGTCATCCGGCTGCGCCGCGACAGCGCTCGATGGGCTGTCCGGCGTACCCGCCGTGGTCCCGGGCCATTGGTTCACCGCACTGTCCGCCGAGCTCCACGACACGGGTTTCCGCGCACGCCTGAGGCAGCTGCATCCCGGCGAGCTGTTCCTGCTGCACGGCGACCGCATGGAGCAGGACATCGACACGCCCGCGGCGTTGCTTCGCGCCCGCGCCGCGGGACTGGTCGACGGCTGACCGGCAGATGGCCCCGGCTCAGCGTCCGCGTGTCGCTGGCGTCGCTGCCGACATGGAATACGGTTGTTCAGCGCCCTGCCCCGGCCAGGCGGTATTGGCTTCTGCCTGCATCACGAAACGCAGTTCGCCGCCAGCCACGATTTCGTCATGGCGCAGGAAGGCCCGCTGCAGCGGCTTGCCGTTGAGCAGCACCGAGCCGATGTACCCGTGGCCGGCATCGAGCCCTTCGGCCACGATGCGGAACTGCTTGCCGTTGGGCAGGTCGAGCGTGGCCCTGGGCAGGAACGGACGGCCGATGATGTATTCGCCGCTGCCCGGCGCCACCGGGTAGAAGCCCAGCGCGGTGAACAGGTACCACGCCGACATCTGGCCCAGGTCATCGTTGCCGGCCAGCCCATCGGGACGGTCGGCGTACTGGGTGTCCATGATCTGCTTCAGGCGCGCCTGGGTACGCCACGGCTGGCCGGCATGGGCATACAGGTATGCGACATGATGGCTCGGCTCGTTGCCATGCGCGTACCAGCCGATCAGCCCGGTGATGTCTTCCATGTGCTCGAATACCGATGGGTCCACCTTGGCCTCGAACACCTGGTCCAGCCGCGCCAGCAGGGCGTCGCTGCCACCATGCGCCGAGGCCAGTCCGGCGACATCCTGCGGCACGTACCACGAGTACTGCCAAGCATTGCCTTCGGTGTAATCGGTGCCGTAGCCGCTGGCATCCGGATCGAACGGCGTGCGGAAGCTGCCGTCGCGGTTGCGCGCGCGCATGAAGCCGGTCCCGGCGTCGAATGCATGACGCCAGTTGCCGGCGCGCCTGTCGAACTGCTGCTGCACGTCGCTGCGGCCCATCGCCTGCGCCATGCGCGCGATGGTCCAGTCGTCGTAAGCATATTCCAGCGTCTTGCTGGCGGCCTCGCCTTCTTCATCGATCGGCACCCAGCCCAGTTCGCGATACTGCGCGATGCCGTCGTAGGGACCGTAATTGGCGGTGGCGACCATCGCCTCCAGCGCCTTGTCGGCGTCGAAACCTCGGATGCCCTTCAGGTACGCATCGGCGATCACCGGCACCGCGTGGTAGCCGATCATGCACCAGGTTTCCTGACCGTGGAACGCCCACACCGGCAGCATGCCGTAGGCGCTGTGCTGCTGGTGGGCAAGCAGCGAGTTGATGAAATCGCTGCTGCGTTTTTCCGGCTGCACCAGGGTCAGCAGCGGATGCAGCGCGCGGTAGGTATCCCACAGCGAGAACGTCGAGTAGTTCGTGAACCCTTCGGCGCGGTGCACGGCGTTGTCCGAGCCGCGGTACTGGCCATCGACATCCATGAACAGCGTCGGGCCCAGCAGGGTGTGGTACAGGGCGGTATAGGCACTGCGGCGGTCATGCTCCGGCGCTTCGACATCCAGCACCGCCAGCGCATCGCTCCACTGCCTGCGCGCGTCGGCGCGGACCTTGTCGAACTCGAACCCGGGCACCTCCGCATCCAGGTTGGCGATGGCGCCGGCCTCGCTCACCGATGACAGTGCCACGGTGACCACCAGCGGCGCGTCCAGCGCGCCGAAATCGAACGTGCCGACCAGCTGGCGGCCCTCTATCTGGGCGCGCTGCTTCGGCGATTGATGGCCCGGCGGCGGGAATCCCTTGTAGGCGATATCGGTTTCGGTATTGTGCAGTTCGTGCGCCTTCACCGCGCGCGAAAACCGCATCGCGAAGTACAGCTGCCGTCCCGGTGCCCAGCCGCGGGTTTCGCGGAAACCGGTCAGCGTTCCATCCTCGCGCATGCGCAGGCGCGACCACAGGATCTTGCCGGGATAATCGTAAAGGCTGGTGCGCAGGTCCAGCAGTACCTTGGCCGGCGTGCCGGCAGGATAGGTGTAGCGATGCACGCCGACGCGGCTGCTGGCCGTCAGCTCCGCACGCACATGATGGGCGTCGAGGGTGACTGCGTAATAGCCCGGCTCCGCGCGCTCGTCGTCGTGGCGGAACCGCGACGTGTAACCGCTGCGCGGCGTGTCCGGATCGCCGCGCTCCAGACCGGGATCACCGGTATAGGGCATCAGCAGCACATCACCGAGATCGGAGTGGCCACTGCCGGAAAAATGGGTGTGCGAGAAGCCGACGATGCTGGAATCGTCGTGCCGGTAGCCGGCCGCCCAGCCATAGGCCTTTTCGCGTGGCTGGATGCGTGTATCCGGGCTGAGCTGGACCATGCCGAACGGCACCGTCGCGCCGGGATACGTATGTCCCTCGCCCGCCGTGCCGATGAACGGGTCCACGGCAGCGAAGGCGCGTTCACCCACGCTGGCCGCCTGCGCGGTGGCAAGGCCCGCCACCATGCCGACCACAGTGGCGGCAACTCTCCAGCGTTTCAACATTGACAGGCTCCCCGGCGAATTTGGATCGATATAAAGCCGATCCTAGCACCGACGATCGCAGCCCGCATGCTGCAGCGCGCAGGTCTGTCAGGCGCGCCCGTCCCCCATCGCCACGGTGAGTGGCTGCAGGTCAGCAGACCCGCGCGGCCGCACCACGCGTGCCATCTCCACGCCATCGCGCAGCAGCACCAGGGTGGGCCACAGCTTCACGGTGAAGGAGCGACCCAGTGGCCGCCCCTTGCCATCTTCCACCCAGCGCTGCGCCAGATCGGGGTGCTGCTGCAAGAACGCCTGCACGACCGGCTGCGCGGCCTGGCAGTGCCCGCACCACGTCGCGCCGAACTGCAGCAACAGCCATCCGCGCGACTGGTCGACGTCCGCTCGCAGTGGCTCTTCACCTGGCGCGTCCTGCATGCCGGTCATGAAAGCGCCCGCTCGATGTCTTCCAGCGGTGCGTTGGTGAAATCCTTGGCGAGATCCTTCACCAGGCGTGCCTGCGCTTCCTTGTGCAGCTGCGGGCGGATCCGTCCCAGCGTCTGCGGATCGGCCACCAGCACCAGATGCGCATAGCGGTTGTTGAGTGCATCGTCATTGAGTTGCCCGGCCAGCTGCTTGGCGAAGGTTGCTTCATTGAGCTGGGCGATGCTCATGTCGTTGGGCATGGCACCGGATGGACCCTGGCCGGAAATGCCCTGCTCGCTGACATCGCGCAGCTTCAGCTCATCATGCTGTTTCAGCTTCAGTCCCGTGCCGGTACCTGTACTGGTGAACACACGTGCCGAAGCGCCATCGGCGACCACGACCAGGGTGCCTTCGGGAATGGTATGGGTCATCGTCTGCTCCTCCGCGCCTGTGCGCGATTGCTATATGCAGGGTCCACCGTAGGGGGAATGATGTAAGGACGGCGCGTGCCCGGTGTGTGCGTTGCGTGCAACATGGAAGTGCCACGGCAGACAGGTAAGCACGTGACGCGCGCGGAGCAGAGCGCCCCACCCGCCGGGCAGAGATCGGGTACGCTGCGCTTTCCCGCCGGATTAAAGGATTTCGTGATGGAATGGATCAAGCTCCTTCGTGGTGCCTCGCTTTCCGTGCTGGTGCTCTGCGGCGTGTCCGCCTGCGCCACCTACGATGATTCAGCGATGTACGGCCACTGTACCGAACCGGCCCACGTCAAGGACCTTCCGCCCCAGGTCGCCCGGCGCGAAAGTCGTTGCGACCGGCTGGAATGGAATACCGGCAAGGACGGCAAGGACGCGCCGCTGGATTTCAGCGGAAGCCGCAGGAACGACTGAGCATCACCTGCGCCGCCACCTCACCGGCCTGGCTGGGCACGCCGCCGTCCAGCAGTCCGTGGATTCCATCCAGCCGTGCCGCCTCGTAGGTCGGCTGCGCAGCGCTTTCATTGGCGACCCCGTGGGGGTTGAACCAGCAGCTGTCGATGCCGAACCGGTTGCCACCCAGCACGTCGGCTTCCAGGCGGTCGCCGATGATGACGGTCTCCCGCTTGATGCATGACGTGGCCATCCGCGTGGTGTAGTCGAAGAAACGCTCGTCCGGCTTCGCATGCCCGCAGGCTTCGGAGGTGGCGACGAAGCCGATCAGGTCCTGCAGGCCGGAACAGGCGATGCGCTGCCGCTGCACCTGGTCGATGCCATTAGTGATGATGCCGATCTGGCCATGCGCCGACAGCGCCTCGCAGAGCGCGCGCGCACCTTCCACGAGCACCACGGTCTGCGGGAGCCATTCCAGGTAGGCATGGCTGGCTTCGGCCGGATCGATATCGAGGCGGTGCTGGCCGAACAGACGGCGGAAGCGCTCCACCTTCAGGAAATCCTTGTCGATAAGACCGCCTTCCAGGTCCCGCCACAGCTGCTGGTTCGCCGTCTGGTAATCGGCGAACAGCGTGTCCGCCTGAAGACCACTGCCAAGGCTGTGCAGCGTGCGTTCGAACGACAGCCGTTCCGATGCACGGAAATCCAGCAGCGTGTCATCCAGGTCCAGCAGGAAAAGGCGGTAATGCATGGCGACGCAGTGTAGCGATCTGGCCCGGCGGCCACCACTGCCGGTGCAGCATCGCCGCTACAGTGGACGATACCTGGAACAGAACCACCCCGCCGTTTCCGGCAGGGTGGCTGCGCGTTCGATGACCACGTGCGCTTGCGTGGATCAGGCCGCCATGCGGACCTGATGATAATCGTCTTGATTGGCGATTATGGTTGTTGCGCCGATTACGTCGGTCGCCTCTCGAGCTGTCCACGCAGATTGCTCGCCACGTCGAAACCAGTACAGCCCCTTCACCTGGGTATTGGCCCCCCAACAGCCAGGTGGTGGAGCTGGCGGGACTCGAACCCGCGTCCGCAACGCATCCTCATTGCTTCATACAGCCATATCCCGTTGCCAACGACTGCATTCGGGTGTGCGCCCCTTTCGAGGCGCAGGGATATTGAGCCATCATCACGCACTGACAGCTTCCAGAAACCGCTCATCCAGCGGGTCATCACCGCCAGCAATGCACGCCACGATGCGCGACGTGTCCGCGTCCGCTCAAGCCCCCACTGGATTCACGCAGCGCTGCCCAGCATGCCGGAATCCATCTCCAGCCTCCGCTCCAATGCGTGCAGGTGGGCGGCGAAACCTTCCGGCGCGCGTCCGCTGCGGCGGGCGCTGGTCATCACGCAGGGGCTTCCGCCCCAGTGAATGCGCGCGCCCTGCGCATGCAGGCGCTGCACCAGCGCGACATCCTCGTGGCACGTCATCGCCGCGAATCCACCGGCGGCCGCATACGCAGCAGCGCATACGCCGAGATTGGCGCCGTGGATACGGCCATGGCCGTCGCCCCAGCGTTCGGTGCTGCGCAGGTAGCTGCGCAGCAGATGCTCATCCGGGCTGCCGGCCAGAAGGTCCACGACGCCGCAGAACACATCATGCTGGCAGGCCAACTGTCCTGACAGCCAGTCCGGTGGCACCTGGCTGTCAGCGTCGGTGCTGGCAAGCCACCGCGCGCCCTGGGCGAGCAGATGGTCGGCGGCGGCCGCGCGTGCGGCGCCGACGCAGCGCACCTCCATGTCCAGCGTCTGCACACCGGCGAGCCGGCATTGCCAGGCGGTGCCATCGCTGCATGCATCAAGCGCGACCACCACGCGCACCTCTTCACCCAGCAGCGCAGGATGACGGGCGGCCCGGTGCACGGACGCCAGGCACGCTCCGATGTGTGCTGCTTCATCATGCGCGGGGATCAGCACGCCGATCATCGCCGCCCCTCCGCGGCCGCGATGGACAACGGTACCCGCGCCCAGCCCTGCAGCAGGAAATCATCATCGCGGTAATCGAATACCGTCGTCAGTCCGGCACCCAGAGCAGCGTGCACGGCGTCGGCGCTGCTGCGCGCCTGGTCGAATGACACCCGCCAGTGACACGCCACCAGCAGGCCATCCACCGCGAGAGCGGCATGCAGCCCTTCGCGCAGCGCCGCCAGTTCTTCGGCCGGCAGGTAATACCCCATTTCGCTGCAGACGATGAGATCGAAATGCCCTTCCGGCCACTGCCCGGGATGCCGTGCCTGCTGCAGGCGCACCTGCGGCAGGTCGCGCGTGGACTGCCGCGCCTGCTCCAGGGCCGCCGCGCTCAGGTCGGTCGCCAGCAGGCGCTCGCAGCGCGTGGCCAGTTCACGGGTAAGCACACCATTCGAGCATCCGGCCTCCCAGCCGCGCCCGTAGTGGGCGCGTGGCAGGCTCGCCAGCAGCAGCGCACGCTTGCGCGCTTCGTACCACGAATGGCGGTAACCGAACGGATCCGGCCGGGCATGCAGCTCATCGAAGTAGGCGCCCATGCTCATGCCAGGAAGACCTCATGGCTGCGACCGAAGCGTGCCAGCACGTGCGCCGGCAGGATGGGCGCGCTGGACAGCTGCTCGACCGCGCCGGTCTGGGTACGGAAGCAGGCGATGGCCGCCTGCTTCATCGCTGCATGGCCGCGCACGTCCAGCAGTCGTGGATTCGGCCATGCACTCCGTACGACGCCAGGATCCAGCCAGTGCCATCCCCATACCGGGTATTCCAGCAGCCTGGCGGATGCGTTCCGTACCGCATCCTGCGCTGCACGGAAACTGGCTTCGTGGTCCGGGTGCCCGTCCTGACGCCACGGCGCGAGCACCAGATCGTCATGGCGCACCACCGCGCGCAATGCGCTGCGCAGGGCATCCTCGGCAGCCGTGACACCACCATCGTCGATGGCCAGATGCATCACTCCGGGACGTGCCAGACCGAGGACAGCCAGTGCCTCGCGCAGTTCCTGCCTGCGCTGCGTCCGCAGCCGGTCCGGCGTCCACCACGGATCCAACGGATAACACGCTTCACCATCGGTCACCGCGACCACCTGCACCGCCACGCCGGCGTTGGCCGCCATGCGCATCAGGCCGGCACAAGCCAGGACTTCGTCGTCCGGGTGCGGAGCCACGACCACCAACCGCCGGGCATCGCCCAGCAGCTCCGGGGTCGGCGTCGCCGGCCGCTGCCACAACCATGCGCAGTCCGCCCACATGGATTCATCGGTGCCGGTGCCATCCAGCATGCCTACAGCGTCCATGGCACGTCTCCGGGTTCCATCGCCGCGCCGAGTGCCACCCAGTCCCGATCAGCATGGCTCTGGCGGATGAAGACAGTGAGATCCGCCCAGCGCCGCGCAGTGTCTGCCTCCAGGCACATCGGACCGGGACCCAGCGCGCGGCCGGCAAGATCCAGCACGTTCACACAGGCCCGTTCCACCACGCTGCGGGCCAGGATCACCGCCTGCTGGTGGGTGCGGGCGGGTGCCGCATCGATGGCGCCGGCCAGCTCGCGCAGGCAGGCTGCCGCCGGGCCGAGCGCCATGCCGATACGGCCAAGCAGGCGTTCGCGCAGCTCGCCCGCCGCACGGCTGCGCACGCTTTCGGCCAGCTGGGTGGCGGCACCGAACCACACCGCTGCGATCCCGCCGCCACCGTGCCAGAAGCCCGGTCGGTGCAGATAGGCGCCCGGTGGCCCTATGAGAGCCGCCGGTGTTGCATTGAAATGCGTGGTCGCTGAGCGTACCGCGGCCATGCCGGGCGCCGCCCATCCGGAAGCCTCCATCGTCACGCTGTCGTCGATGTCCACCCGCAGCAGCCGCTCGCCGCCGTCGTCGCGCACCGTGACCAGGGCGGCATCGACGATATCCGCCCCTGAACACCAGGGCTTGTCACCGCTCGCGGAGCGGCCACGGGGGTCGAATGTCAGGACGCTGCCCGGTGCATGCGCGGCCCATACGGCCATCAGGCATCCGTCCGCCGCCGGCGGCGCGCCGAGTTCGGCGAGAATGGCCACCGCATCGTGATGGGCTTCCAGCACCTTTGCCAGGCACAGGTCGTGGGCACCGATCCGGGCCAGCATGCGCCATCGCTGCAGGGTGTCGCCGTGGCCCGGCAACGGCAATTCCGGTTCATCCCGCAGCCATGCGTCAGCCTGCGCGCGCAACGCGCCCTGTTCCTGCCTTCCGATCATGCTGCCCTGCCGTGGATGATGTGACCGCCACGCTACGCAGGCGGGTGTCTGCAGGACGTGGGCACAGCGTGTAGCCGGTGGCATGTCAGTCGCGACGCTTCTGCACGGTGATGGAGCCGGATGTCTCCAGCATCGCAAGATCGATCTCGGCATGGTCGCGGCAGTCATTGGTGCGCATGGCCACGTCGAGATCTGCCGGCGATACGTTGCAGCGCTTGAGCTCCTGCCAGTAGACCTCGCCCTTGCGTACCAGCACCACCGGCGTGCCTTCCACCATCCGGTCGAAGCGCTTCCAGCGTGCGCTCAGGAATCCCACCAGCCAGTTCAGCGACAGCAGGGTCGCAGCCAGGATGAGCCCGCCCAGCAGCGAGGTGTCCTCACCGATGAGCGAGTTCTGCACGGCGGTGCCTAACAGGACGATCACCAGGATGTCGAACGGGGTGGTCTGCCCGACCGAGCGCTTGCCACTGAGTCGTGTCATCAGCAGCACCACGACATAGACGGCAGTTGCCCGCAGCAGGAATTCGTACCACGGCATGCCCAGTTCCCACAGCTCGCTCATTGCGCCTCCAGGGCGTCATCGTTGGCGTGAGTTGTAGGCCAATGCCCGTAGCGGCGCGGTGAGTTCGCGGTGGCGATGTCAGGGCTGCAGGCGCCCTTCGGCCAGGCGCACCACCTGCTGTCCGAATACGGCCACGTCCTGCGGATCATGGCTGATCAGCAGCATGGGGATGCCGCTGTCGTCCAGCACCGTTTCCAGCTCACACCGCAGGTGCGCCCGCAGGTCGTGGTCGAGCGCGGCGAACGGCTCATCCAGCAGCAGGGCCTTCGGGCGGGTGGCCAATGCGCGTGCCAGGGCCGTGCGCTGGCGCTGGCCTCCGGACACCTGGCCGGGATACAGGTCGCCCAGGCGGTCGATGCGCAGTGCCCGCAGCCAGTAGTCGACCTGCTCGTCGCGCTGACGGCGCGAAGGATTCCACCAGGCCCGCTGCAGGCCAAAGGCCACGTTCTGGCGCACGGTCAGGTGCGGAAACAACGCGTAGTCCTGGAACACGTAACCCAGTCCGCGTTCGCGCGTGGGTACCGACACCGCTGCATCAGCGTCGAACAGCACCCGCCCGTCCAGCACGATACGGCCAGCATCCGGACGCAGCAGCCCGGCGATGGCCTTGAGCGTGAGGCTCTTGCCGGCACCGGAAGGTCCGGACAGGACCACCTGGCGTTGCGTGCAGCCCATCCGCACCTGCAGCTGGAAGTGTTCCCCGGCCGCGTGCAGATGGCGGCGGATGTCAAGTTCAAGCCACATCCGGCCGCTCCTGGCGCTGGCCGCCGACCAGCCGCGCGGCGACCAGCAACACCACGATGCAGACGACCGACGTCAGCAGCACGAGGGCATTCGCGCGCCCGTCCTGGCCGGCCTGCACCGCTTCGTAGATGGCGATGGAAAGAGTCTGCGTCCGCCCCGGAATGCTTCCGGCCACCATCAACGTGGCGCCGAACTCGCCCATCGCACGTGCGAACGCCAGCAGCAGTCCGGCCAGTATCCCGCGCCACGCCAGTGGCAGGGTGATCCGGAAGAACACGGCCGTTTCGCTCGCGCCAAGCGTGCGCGCGGCCTGTTCCAGCTGCATGTCCACACCTTCAAAGGCGGCCCGCGCCGGCTTGAAGACCAGCGGCAGCGCGGCAACGGATGCGGCAATCACCGCTGCCTGCCAGGTGAACACCAGGTTGATGCCGAAACTGGACTGCAGCCAGGCGCCGACGGGACCATTGCGCCCGATCAGCACCAGCAGGTAGTAGCCCAGCACCGTGGGCGGCAGCACCATCGGCAACGTCAACACCGTATCCAGCAGCTCCTTGCCCGGGAACCGGCGCCGCGCCAGCAGCCAGCCCAGCGCCACGCCGATGACCAGGTCGATCGTTGTGGCCCAGCCGGCGACCTTCAGCGACAGCCCCAGCGCGGTCCAGTCCAGGTCCATCGCTCAGGGGCTGCTGAAGCCATGGCGCCGCAGGATCGCCTGGCCCTGCGGCGAGCGCACGAAGGCGATAAAGCGCCGCGCATCGGCGGTGTTGGCGCCCTGCTTCACCACCGCCAGCGGATAGGTGATGCCGCCCTGCACCGGTACCTCGAACGCACGCACCACACGCGTGCCGGCCGCCTGCGCATCGGTGGCGTAGACGAAGCCGGCATCGACTTCACCGCGCGCCACGTAATCCAGGGACTGGCGTACGTTCTGGGTGCTGATCATCTTCGCCTGCAGTGCCGTCCACAGCCCGGCGGACTGCAGGACACCCTGGGCGTAACGCCCGACCGGTACGCTGTCCGGGTTGCCAATGGCGACCCGCCGCACCGGCGGCCTGGCCAACGCCTGCAGGGACGACGGCGGAGTTCCTGCCTGCGGGGGGGCCACGACCCACAAGGCGTTCTTCGCGAATACCTGGCGTGTGCCCGCCTCCACCAGCCCACCCTGCACCGCCTGGTCCATCGTTGCTTCGTCCGCCGAAGCGAACACATCCACAGGTGCACCGCGCCGGATCTGCTGCAGCAGCACGCCGGAGGCGGCGAAGTTCAGGTCCACTGTCGTGCCTGATTCGCGCTCGTAGGCCTGGGCGATCTCGCGGAAACTCTCGGTCAGGCTCGACGCCGCCGATACAGTCAGCTCCGCCGCCACCAGCGGCGCACTGGCGAACCACATCAGCAGCAGCAGGCATCTCGTCAGGCATGTCTTCATCACAGGTTCTCCTGGTCCTGGGTGTGGCACAGCGAGCAGCCCTCGCTCCAGACGCTGTCGCCGTCTTCGTAGTGTTCCTGTTTCCAGATCGGGCTGCGGTGCTTGACCGCCTCGATCAGTGCGCGGCACGCCCTGAACGCCTCGTCGCGGTGCGGTGCGCCGGCAGCCACCACCACCGCCACATCGCCGACCGCGAGACGGCCCTTGGCATGCGCAACGTACAGCCTGATGCGCGGCCCGAACGCCGCGCGGGTCTCGGCCACCAGGCGCTCGAACTCGCCGAGCACCAGCGGTTCGAAGAGATCGTAGGTGATGCCGCGTACCCGCCGGCCCTGGTTGAGATCGCGGACCTTGCCGATGAACACATCGATGCCCCCAATGCCTGGATCGGACACGAAGGCGATGCCTTCTGCGGCATCGAGACCGGCATCCGCACGGTCCACCACTTTCCAGCTGTCCTGTGGCTGCATGCTCATCCTCCACTGACCGGTGGCAGGACCGCAACGCGGCCATCTGCCGGCAAGGCTTCATGATCGCGCAGCACCTGCTGCGTGTCGGCGAAGGCCGAGTAGTCCAGCAGCTCCGCACGGAACCCCGGCCAGCGCGCCACAAGCAGCTCGCGCAGCGCCAGCCGCAGATCGGCAACACGGGTGCCGGCGACCTCCACGATCACTTCGCGCCGCGGATCCAGGTCCGAAAACGCACCAAACAGCTGTACCGTCACCTGTCTCATGCCCACTCCTGTGGAGTTATCCGCAACGGCTCGGCATGACCGAGGCCATGGACCTGCACGTGGCTGCCTCCGCTTATCGTGTCCGTATCGGCGTCCAGCACGGCCCAGGCATTGGCGGCCAGCGACGAAGCCAGGCGGAATGATTCCTGCCCGGCCAGCACATGTACCGACAACGCGCCTTCAGCATCCAGCTCCACCCGCGCCCGCGTATGGAAGCGCAGGCCCTGCGGAACGCGCACGTCGCTCTGCAACGGAAGCGACAGCGCAGCTTCCGGCGGCAACCCCAGCATCCGGCGCAGCGCAGGCTCCACGAAGAAACGCTGCCCGACCGCGGCCGATGCCGGGTTTCCGGGCAACCCGAAATACAGGGCGCCTGTGGGAAGCCGCGCGAACAGAATAGGCTTGCCGGGACGGATGGCGACCTTGTGGAACAGGATCCGTGCGCCCCGCCCGCGCAGCGCGGCCGGAATGAAATCGTAGCGACCCGCGGACACCGCTCCGGTGCTGAGGATCACCTGTGCGCCGGCCGCGATGGCCTCATCCAGCGCACGGTCGAAGGCCTCGACCTGGTCGCCCACCGCGCCCTGCCACGCGATGTCGCAGCCGGCGCTGCACAGGCGCGCCACAAGGTAGGGCCGGTTGCTGTCGCGGATCTGCCCCGACTCCAGCGTACGCGCCGCATCGCCGACCAGTTCGCTGCCGGTGCTGATGACCGCCGCCGCGGGCCGCCTGACCACGCTGACACGGGCGACCCCAAGGGCATGGAGCAGCGCGATCGCATTGGTTTCCAGTCGTGTTCCAGCCGGCAACAGCCGTTCGCCATCCGCCACGTCCTGGCCACGCAGGCGCACGAACTGGCCGGGCTCCACCGCCTCGCGCAGGCGGATGCGCGAAGGACGCGCGGACGCTTCGCCGATGATCTGCACCTGTTCCACCGGCACCACGCTGTCCAGTCCCCCGGGCAGACGGGCGCCCGTCATGATCTCCCACGCACCATCGCCCGCGCCGGCGGATACGTGCGCGTCGCCGGCCGCCTGCCAGCCGCGCACGTCGAATTCGCAGCCGGCGTCGATCCGCTGGCCAGTGCAACGCAGGGCGAAGCCATCCATCGCCGAGTTGTCGAAGGGCGGCAGGTCCTGCGGGCTGCGCATCGCCACCGCCAGAATCCGCCCGGCCGCATCGGCCACCTCGACGGTTTCCGCCTGCAGTGGTGCCGCCTCCGCAAGAACGGTCTCCAGCGCCTGCGCATACGCGATCACGCGTGCCCTCCACCGTCGACCATCGCCATCGCGTGCGCCAGCAACGGTGCAAGCATGTCCAGGCACTGCGATGCGGCACGCGGGCTGCCCGGCAACGCGAAGACCAGCATGCGATCCAGCTGCACGACGTCGGCACGGCTCAGCCATGCCATGGGCGTGTGCTGTGCGCTGAGCGCGCGCAGCATCTGTGCCAGTCCGTCCGCCCGGCGGCCGCCGAGCACCTGCAGGGCTTCAGGCGCCAGGTCGCGCGGCCCCAGGCCTGTGCCACCGGTGCACAGGCACAGGCGGATGCCGTCGGCCGCGAGCGCGCGCAGGCGCGTCACCAGCGGTTCGATACCATCGGGCAACACCTCCTGCGCCACCACCTCGCCGCCCAGCGCCTGCAGGCCTTCGGCCAGCAGCGGACCGGAACGGTCTTCGCGGGTGCCTTCGCTGGCGCCATCGCTCAACGTCAGCACCGCGCAGCGTGCACCCTCCAGGCGCTGGGGTGCACGTGGCCTGTAACGCTCTGCCTCCTGCGCGTCCATGCCCTGTGGATGCACCCAGACCCCGCGCTTTCCGCCTTCCTTGAACAGCAGGCGCACACCGGTGATCTCCAGCGCGGGCTCGACAGGCTTGCTGAGGTCGTAAAGGGTGAGCAACGCCGCGTTGACCCCGGCCAGCGCCTCCATCTCCACACCGGTGCGCGCTTCGCTGGCGCATTCGCACCACACCCGGATCGCGTGTCGTTGCGGTACCGGCGCGCAGTGCACGCGCACCAGTTCCAATGGCAGCGGATGACACAGTGGCATCAATGCCGAGGCCATCTTCGCCCCCTGCAGGCCGGCGATCTCGGCCATCACCAGGGCATCGCCCTTGGGCAGGCGACGCTCCACGATCAACGGGTAGGCCTGCGGCCCGGCCAGGAGCTCACCGACCGCCACCGCACGCCGGCGGGTCACGCGCTTGTCGCGCACATCGGCCATGTGGAAGGCCGCGCTCATTTCTTCCCCCATAGGGTTGCTCATCCTCCGATCGAAGCCAGGTGCGGCACCAGACCGGTGCGGCCCTGGTGCAGCCCGTGCCCGGCCGCTTTCAGGCCGAGCTGGGTGGAAATACGTTCCCGCAGTTCGTCCTGGTCGGCATCGGACTGCAGCAGGGGGCGCAGCGGTACGCCGAATTCGCCGAACAGACACAGGCGCAGGTCGCCCGTGGCGGTCACCCGCAGACGGTTGCAGCCCTGGCAGAAATCACGTGCGTAGGGTGCGATGACGCCGAGCGTGCCACGATGATCCGGGTGCGCGTACTCACGCGCCGGACCCGCATCAGCCGCGCGCGGACGTTCGCTCCAGCCTGCTGCCAGCAGTTGTGCCTGCACCTGTCCGGCACGCAGGTGGTGCTGCTGGAAGTACGTTTCGTTCTCACCGGTACGCATCAGTTCGATGAAGCGCACACTCACCGGGCGATCGCGCAGGAAGGCCATCCATTGCGGCAGGTCATCCTCATTGAGGCCACGCAGCAGCACCGCGTTCAACTTGATTGATTCGATGCCCAGCGCCTGCGCCACCTCCAGGCCACGCAGGATCTCCGGCAGCCGGTCGTGTCCGGTGATCGCGTGGAAACGACTACGGTCCAGGCTGTCCACGCTGACATTGAGCGCGGTGAGCCCGGCGGCGTGCCAACCCGGCAGCCGGCGCGGCAGCAGCGTTCCGTTGGTGGTGATGGCCACCTTGCGGATGCCGGGCACCTGCGCAACGGCCTCGATGATCTGTTCAAGATCCTTGCGCAGGCTGGGCTCGCCACCCGTCAGTCGGATCTTGTGCATCCCCAGCGCAGCAAACGCACGCACGAGCCGCGCGATCTCGTCCACGCCCAGGAAGCGCGGCCGGCCATCGGCCTGGTATCCATCAGGGAGGCAGTAACCGCAGCGGAAATTGCAGGCTTCGGTCAGCGACAGGCGCAGGTAGGGGAAGCGGCGCCCGAACCCGTCATGGAGCAGGCCCGCCGCGTGTCGCGCGGTCGCCTGGAAATTGCCGTCTGCCGCCATCCACCCTCCGTCGGCGCGCCCCGTGCACGCCATGTCCGCAGCCTACGCGCTGGCATGTGGTGACGGGATGACCGGCTGGGAGGATGAACCCGCTGCGCCAACGATCGGGTGGCGTCACCGCAGCCCCGGCACTGCGTTGCCGAGCAGGCCACGGCGCCTGAACCACCATTCCAGCGGCAGCGTCACCAGCGGTGGAATTGCCGCCAGCACTGCAAGCAATGCGGCCCACCACGGCCAGCGCAGCCGCACCGCCGCGATCACCGAGACCACGACATAGAGGACGAAGGCCACGCCGTGCAGGCGTCCGAACAGCCAGACCAGCGCGTCGTTGCCGACCGGACCGTACTTGAGCCACATGCCGGCGAGCAGGCCGGCCCACGTCAGCGCTTCGAAGAACGCGGCCCACGCGAACGCGCGGCCCCAGGCACTGAGGGGAGAGAGGGATTTCAAGCGTCAGCTCCAGACCGGACGAAAACGCCAATGATACGCATCCGCGTGATGCAACGCTGTCTTGCCGCGCAGCGGGGCAGAGCCCCACCACCTACCGGTGTGTATCACGTAGAGCCGGGCTCTGCCCGGCTGAGGCATTTCGATGCAGCGGGGCAGAGCCCCGCTCTACTGGAGCGCCTGGCTGACCGCGCGCAGCAGTTCGGAAAGATTGAACGGCTTGGGCAGCAGGCCCATCCCCGGACCCAGGAATTCGTTGCGCACCGCCGCGCGTTCGGTGTAGCCGGTGATGAACAGCACCGGCAGGCGTGGCCGCAGCTCGCGTGCGGCATCGGCCAGCTCGCGGCCGTTCATGCCGGGCAGGCCGACATCGGACAGCAGCAGCGCGATGCCATGGTCGTCGCGGAGTTCGCGCAGTGCCTGCCGCGCGTCGGCGACCGCCACGACTTCGTATCCGGCCTCGAACAGCATTTCCTGCACCATCTGCCTTACCGAATCGGTGTCGTCGACCAGCAGGATGCGTTCGTGGCGCCCCGCCGGCATCTCGTCCTGGTCAAGCACCGTCTCGATCCCCTCCGGATCGCCCATCGGCAACAGCAGCTCCACTTCCGTGCCCGTACCAGGCTCGCTGGTGATACGCGCCACGCCGCCACTCTGGCGCGCGAAACCATAGGTCATCGAAAGCCCCAGCCCGGTGCCCGCGCCCTGCGGCTTGGTGGTGAAGAACGGCTCGAATACCTTTTTCAGCAGGTGCGATTCAATACCGCTGCCGTTGTCGATGACCTTGACGCTGACGTAGTGGCCGGCCGCCAGCGTGTAATCGCCTTCCACCCGGGCGCGTTCGCAGCGGATGCGGATCAGGCCCTGGCCACCCAGTGCGTCGCGGGCATTGATGACCAGGTTGAGCACCACGTTCTCGAACTGGTTGGGGTCGGCCAGCGCCACCAGGCGCTCGTCGTCGAGCTGGAACTCCAGTTCGATGTTCTCGCCGATGGTCCGCTGCAGCATGTCCTCCAGCGAGAGCAGGCACGCGGTAACGTCGAACGGCCGCGGATCCAGTGGCTGCTTGCGGGCGAATGCCAGCATGCGCTGGGTCAGCGACGCCGCACGCGTGGCCGAACCGGACGCCGCGTCGGCGTAGTACTTCACGCGGTCCAGCCGCCCACCGTCGGCGGACAGATCGATCATGTCCAGGCCGGAAATGATGGTGGTCAGCAGGTTGTTGAAATCATGGGCGATGCCGCCGGTCAGCTGGCCCAGCGAATCCATCTTCTGGGCCTGCAGCAGCTCGCCCTCGGTGCGCTCGCGCTCGGCGATCTGGTAGGCCAGCTCGCGGCGCTGCTCCCGGTCGCGTTCGTGGTGCACCGTGATGTCTTCCACCACCACCAGACCGAGGTCCGGCTGACGGTAAGGCGTCAGGCGCCACTGGGTCATGCGTGCCGGGCCGGTGGCGCCAGGCAGCGCAACCGATCCCTGCCACCGCTCGCGGCTGCGCAGCGCATCGCGCAGGCCTTCGATGAACTCGCCCGCGTCGCCCAGGCGATCCAGCGGCGAGCCTTCGGTCAGCCCGGTCTGCAGCATCCGCGCGAAGGCATCGTTGGCATCGTGCACCTGAAGTTCCGCGTCCAGCACCGCGATCGGCACGTTGATATGGCGGAATATCTCGCCGAAGCGCGCCTCGGCCTCGCGCAGCGCATCCTCCGCACGCCGCGCACGCAGCAGGCTGCGCAGGGTGGCCAGCAGTACGTCAGGGTCCACCGGATGGATCAGGTACGCATCGGCACCGGCATCCAGCCCTGTGATCAGGTCGCCCGTGCTCACCGAAGCGGCGGACACGTGCACCACCGGCAGCAGGCTGGTGCGTGGCTGTGCACGCAGCTCGCGCACCACGTCGAAGCCGCTCATGTCCGGCAGGTTGACGTCCAGCACCAGCGCCGCGTAGTCCAGGCGGCCGGCTGCATCCAGGCCCTCGCGACCGGTGCCGGCTTCGTCCACGTGGAAGCCATGATGCTCCAGCACCCGGCGCACCGAGTAGCGGGTGGCTATGTTGTCATCGACGACCAGGATGCGGTCACTCTGCGTCACCGGGCGCCTCCGTCTCCAGTTTCAGGGGCAGCACCACGAAGAACTCCGAGCCCTCGCCCGGGGTGCTGTGCACGCCCACGTGGCCGCCCAGCAGTTCGGCGAAGCGCTTGCACAGCGACAGGCCCAGGCCGGTACCGCGCAGCCGCTTCTGCAGCGGCGAATCCACCTGCACGAAATCCTCGAACAGGGTCGCCTGCAGTTCCGTGGGAATGCCGATGCCGGTATCGAGCACGCTGAAGCAGATCGCGTCGTCACCCTGCGTGCGCGCCGATACCACCACCTTGCCGTGCGGGGTGAATTTCAGCGCATTGGCGATGAAATTGCGCAGGATCTGCGCCAGCTTCTTGTCGTCCGTATACAACATCGGCAACGCCGGCGGATCCACGAATTCCAGGTCGATGTGGTTGCCGTCCACCAGGGGACGGAACATGCCACGCAATGCCGAGAACAGGTCCATCAGGTCGAACCACGCGGGCGAGATGGTGATCCTGCCGGCTTCGATCTTGGCCAGGTCCAGCAGGTCGTCGACCATTTCCCGCAGCTCGCTGGCGGCACCGTTGATGAAGCCCACCTGCTGGCGCTGGCCCGCGCTGAGCACGCCATCCAGGCCATCGTCCAGCAGCCGGGTCATGCTCAGGATGGAGCCCAGCGGGGTTCGCAGCTCATGACTCATGTAGGACAGGAACCGGCTCTTGAGCTCGGACACATGCCGCAGCTGTTCGGCCTGCTGGTCGAGTTCGGCATACAGCGCGAGCACGCCCTGGTTGGTCTCATCCAGTTCGGCGCGCAGCGCCTCATTCTCCTGGCGCAGGCGCTCCAGCTCCTGCCCAGGTTCGTGCATGCTGTTCATCTGAAAGCTCCCACGCGCAGCGCGACGATGCATGCGTCATCGCGCCCGCGGTCGAAATCGCGTTGCAGCACGGCGACCACAAGGGCCGGGTGCCGGTGCTGGAGGCCGGGATAATCCCGCAGGCTCCAGCGTGCCTGGAGGCCGTCGCTGTGCATGACCAGCAGCGTGCCAGCGTCGGCGTGAAGAACGAATGCCTGCGCGCGACGGTACTGCGCGCCGACGATGCCCGGCATGGAGGCCAGGCCGCGCGATGCGTCCTGGGTACACAGACTGCCGGCGATGTTGCCGACACCGGCGTAATCAACAGTGCCCGAAGCCGGCACCAGACAGGCCACGGCCGCCGCCGCACCACGCGTGCCGGACATCTCCGCATGCATGCGCGCGATGCGCTCCACCGCGCCCTCGCCCGCGGCTGATGCTGCCGCAGCGCGCACGCCCGCCAGCGCTGCATCCGCAGCCGGCAGGCCATGGCCAAGGCCGTCGATCACCGTGAGCGCAAGACCGCCGTCCCATGCACGCAGATGCCAGGCATCGCCGCAGACCACCTCATGCTTGAACGGGAGTCGCAGCGCACCATAACCAGGATCAACATCGCGTGGCGCCCGCTCGGCGAATACGCGCACGACCAGCACCGCACCGCGGTCATCGCACCAGGCATCCATCACCCGCGCCTGGCGCGCGATCGCCCCCATGCCCAGGCCTTGGCTGTCGCCGGTCGAATAGCCATCCTGCAGCGCCTGTGCCAGCACGAAACCCGGGCCGCGATCCACGCTCACCAGCTCCACGCCCTGCCCGTCGTGGCCCGCGACCAGCGACAGGTACATGCGTCCACCGCCACCATGGCGCCACAGGTTGGTGGCCATTTCGGTGGCCGCCAGTGCCACGCGGCCGGCATCGGTCTCGTTGAAGCCCGCCTGCGCGGCCAGCAGCAGCGCTTCACGACGTGCCTGGCCTACCTGGGTGGTTTCTTCCACAACGACAACGCGGGTGACATGCCCGGCAAAATTCAGCTCCATTTTACGATCGTCACCCGCGTGCCCTCGCCGGGCGCACTGTCCAGCTCGAACTCGTCCACCAGCCGCCGCGACCCGGACAGGCCCAAGCCCATGCCGGTGCCCGACGACCAGCCGTCGGTCAGCGCCCGCGCATGGTCGGGAATGCCCGGTCCCTGGTCCGCGAATATCAACTGGATGCCCCTGCGCACGCCGCGTTCCACGAGGGACCAGCGCATTTCGCCGCCGCCCCCGTAGATCACTGCGTTGCGGGCCAGCTCGCTGGCGGCGGTGACCAGCTTGGTCTGGTCCACCAGCCGCAATCCTGACGCTACCGCCAGCTGGCGCACGGCCTGGCGCGCCAGCACCACGTCCTGCTCGCCGCGGACGGGTATCGAACCGCTGGATTCGGTCATGGCGACGCTTCAGGTTGCTGCAGCAGCTTCATGCCGCGCTCGACGTTCAGCGCGGTGCGTACGCCGCGCAGGTCCAGGCCCAGTTCGACCAGGGTGATCGCCACGGCCGGCTGCATGCCGACCAGCACGGTGGAGGCATCCATGATGCGCCCCAGCGCGGAGATGGTGGAGATCATCCGGCCGATGAAGGAATCGACGATGTCCAGCGCGGAAATGTCGATCAGCACACCCCGAGCGGAGGTGCGCTGGATCCTGTCGGTCAGGTCGTCCTGCAGGGTCAGCGCGAGCTGATCGTGCATGTCCACCTGTATCGTCACCAGCAGCAGATCGCCCATCTGCAGGATCGGGATGCGATCCATCTCAGCGCGCCACCCGGGTCACCACCTGTCCAGTACGCTGCAGCGCCAGCGCCAGCGCATCGGCCAGGTTGGCCTTGGTGACGATGCCCTGCAGGTCCAGGCCGAGGTGCACGATGGTCTGTGCGATCTGCGGCCGCACGCCGCTGATGATGGCGTCCGCGCCCATCAGGCGGATGGCGGTGACCGTCTTCAGCAGGTGCTGGGCGACCAGGGTGTCCACGGTGGGCACGCCGGTGATGTCGATGATGGCGATTTCCGAGCCGGTATCCACGATCCGCTGCAGCAGCGATTCCATCACCACCTGGGTGCGCTGGGAATCCAGCGTACCGATCATCGGCAGCGCCAGCACGCCTTCCCACAGCTTCACCACCGGGGTGGACAGTTCCAGCATTTCTTCCTGCTGGCGCTGGATGACATCCTCGCGGCTCTTCTGGAACGCCTTCACCGTATGCAGGCCGAGCACGTCCAGCAGTTCGGAGATCGCCCACAACTGGTCACCGAGCTGCCGCGCATCGTCGGTCAGGCCGGCCTGGACGCGCTCGCTCAGCGGCCGCTTCAATGAAAAGATGAAGGTGGCGGTTTCCGAGGAATTGAAGCCCCTGCGCGCCCGCTCGGCGGACAGGTCCTCAAGGAAACGGCGGATCGGCTGCCACTCCGGTCCCTGCAGCGAACCGACATCGGCAGCAGCCATCGCCTGCAGGAACAGGCGCCAGAATTCACGGGTCTGGGTGTCCAGCTCCTGGCGGCTGATGCGGTTGTCCTGGGCCTGCCCGGCCAGGTTCTGCTGCCATTGGGCAAGGATCTGTTCTTCGTTGCCGCGAATCAGTTCAAGCGTGTGCTGCTGCAAAGCCGCCATGGATTATTCCTGCACAGGGAGGGCCCGCCGTCCGTATCTCGGTGCGACGAAGCCGGAAGGGCTCGGGACGGCGCGGCGACGGCACGGAACCATTGGCTCCGTGACTCCCCGCGTCTGTCACGTCGCTAGATTACGCGATCAGCTTGGTGTTGACTGCGTGAAGAGCGCATCTTTCGCAGCGGCGTCCGCCTCGTCCAGGGCCGCCCGCAAGGCGGCGATTTCGGCAACGTCGGACTGCGGATGGTCGTTGTCCAGCCCGCGCAGCGAACCGTTGCGCCAGGCCATGCGCGAAGCGCGAACGCGGCTGGCCGATGCATGGAACTCGTCACAGCCGCTGCGCCGGGCAACGTCGACGATGTTCGCCGAGGTGATGCCGGCGCCGGCCATCATGCGCATGCGACCCTTGGCCTGCGCGACCCGCCTGGCCAGCTCACCGGCGCCTTCCAGCGCCGATGCCTGCCCGCCGGACGAGAGCACGCGTGCGCAGCCCAACGTGACGATGTCTTCCAATGCGGCATGAGGATCGCGTACGGCATCGAAAGCGCGATGGAAGGTCACCTGCATGTCGCCCGCGGCGGCGACCAGTTCGCGGCAGACCGGCAGGTCGATCGTCGCTTCGGCGGTCAGCGCCCCCAGCACCACGCCATCGCATCCCAGTGCGCGGCAATGGCGGATGTCGGCCAGCATGGCGTCCACCTCGGGTTCGTCGTACAGGAAATCACCTGTACGCGGCCGCACCAGCACGAACAACGGCAGGCGCAGGCGGTCGCGCGCCACCGCCACCGTGCCATGCGACGGCGTGGTGCCGCCGCTGGCCAGATCGGCGAACAGCTCCACCCGGTCCGCACCGCCGGCCTGCGCGGCCAGCGCCGAGCCAAGCGATCCACAGGCGATCTCCAGCAGCCGGCGCGCGCTCATGCCTGCTCGCTGGCGTACACCGATGCCGCGTCGCGCAGGTCGTCCTGCCGCCGGGCATCGCAGACCGCGTAGACGAATCCACGGTGCAGCGCATAGGCGCCGACATCACCATCACGATTCATCGCCAGGAAGCAGACCTGCAGCGTGCGGCTGGCTTCAGGACGTTTCCGCACCACGCGGGCAATGGCTTCGCGGCAGGCCTCGTCCGGCGTGCGCCCCTGCCGCATCAGTTCCACGACCAGGAAGGACGCCGCATTGCGGATCATCTCCTCACCGACGCCGGAGGCGGTTGCCGCACCGACGTCGTTGTCCACGTACAGGCCGGCACCGATGATCGGGCTGTCGCCGACCCGGCCAGCCAGCTTCCACGCCATGCCGCTGGTGGTACAGGCGCCTGCCAGGCGCCCCTGCGCATCCCGCGCGAGGATGCCGAGCGTGTCGTGGTTGCTGCTGTCGCCAGGACGGCCCCGGCGCTCGGCATTGATCTGCGGCGAGTACTCGGCGGTCCGCTTCCATTCCTGCCACGCTCTGCGCGCCTCGTCGGTAAGCAGTGCCTCCTCGGCGAAGCCCTGTTCCAG
Source organism: Pseudomonadota bacterium (assembly GCA_023430045.1). Lineage (GTDB taxonomy): Bacteria > Pseudomonadota > Gammaproteobacteria > Xanthomonadales > Xanthomonadaceae > Stenotrophomonas. The sequence goes on from JAEZCF010000121.1 coordinate 63,073, forward strand.
CGCGAACTGCCGGGCACCCTGGCCGACCAGCATCACGTGCGGGGTCTGCTCCATCACCCGTCGCGCCACCGACACCGGGTGGCCGATGTCCACCAGCGCGGCCACCGAACCGCAACGCCCGTCACCGGCCATGATGCTGGCATCCAGGCTCAGCACGCCGTCGCGGTCAGGATTGCCACAGCGCCCGACGGTGGGATTGCACAGTTCGCTTTCGGCCCAGCGGGCGCCGCGTTCAACGGCATCCAGCGCACTGCCGCCATCGGCCAGCAGTGTCCAGGCGGCCTGGTTGGCACCGACGCCGAAATCCCAGGTGGATACCACGCGGGCTCCGTGTGCGCCCGACGCACGCGCGGCACGTGGCAGTCCCGCCGCCCCGAGCGCAAGCGCGCCGGCCTGCAGGAAGCGTCTACGATCGGTCATGCGAAGGGTCTCCTGTAGGGCATCCCGGCCAACGGCGGGACCTGTCGTGATGATGTACCGGCCAACCGCCGGGAGCTAACGGGACGGATCGACCTGCGACGCTGCGTCCTCGCGCCACGCCGCCGCGCCGAGCACGCCCAGTTCGCCGTGTTCGACCCGCCACACCGGCACACCGCGCAGCACATCGGTCAGCACGCCCTTGTTGAGGAAGCGCTCGACGAACGGGCTGCCGGGCAGGAAGCGGGCGATATGGCTGGAAATGCCGCCCGCCAGATAGACCGAACGGGCGCCGAAGGTCACCGCGAGATCACCGACGAAACTGCCCAGCCAGCCGCAGAATACCGTCACCGTGTCCGACGCGGTCTCGTCATCGCCACGCTGCGCGGCGGCCAGCAGGCCTTCGGTATCGGTCCAGTGCGCGGCCACGCCACGCAACCGGCACAGGCTCTGGTAAAGGTTGAGCATGCCGGTGCCGGACAGTACCCGCTCGTTGTCCACGTGCGGCCAGCGCTCCAGTAGCAGCCGCAGCACATCCAGCTCCAGTGGCGTACCCGCCGACAGCGCGGCATGCCCCACTTCGCTGGCCAGTACCGGACGGCTGCCTTCGGCGAACCGCAGCGCGGCACCCAGGCCCGTACCCGGGCCCAGCACCAGCGCGGGCCAGTCGGCTGCCGCGGCCGCATCGCCGTGCAGCGGCACCAGCGCATCGGCCCGCACATGCGGAATGGCCAGCGCCACCGCTTCGAAATCGTTGATCAGGCGCAGCGAGGCCAGACCGGCATCGCTGCGCGTGGCCTCACCCTGTACCTTCCACGGGAGGTTCGAATTGACCAGCACATCGCCCTGCAGCACACCGGCAATGGCAACCACGGCATCGATCGGGCCCTCCCCGGGCCGCGTATCTGCGGCGAAGGCAGCGAGGATCGCTGCAAGGCTGGTGAACTCGGCGCAGCGGAAGCGACGGAATCCGTCAATCCGCGGATGCCCTGCCTCGCCTTGCGCCCATGCCAGGCGGGCGAACGTGCCGCCGACATCGGCGACGATCCTCGGACGCCTGCCATGCAGAGCCTGTCCGGACAGGGAAGAAGAGGTCTCCAGGAAGACCGGGGATGCCGCAACGTTCACTCGCACGCCTTTGCAGGAACTACTCGATCCGGGCGATTCTCGGTGATCACCCGCGCTTTGCATAGCGCGGGCAGCGGCATGTTCAGGCCGTTCCGGCAGCCGGCTCGCCGGCCCGCAGCCGCACCGGGCGGCTGGGGAAGGCATGGCGCAGGATCCGCCATGCCACCTGCCCGAACTGCCGGGGCAGCGAACCGGTGTTGTAGTGCTGGCCGTAGCGGCGGCAGATGTCCTTCACCTCCACCGCGATCCGCGCGTAGCGGCTGGCCGGCAGGTCCGGATAGAAATGATGCTCGATCTGGTGGCTGAGGTTGCCCGACAGCACGTTCATCACCCAGCCGCCGGTGAGGTTGGACGAGCCGCGCAGCTGGCGCAGGTACCAGTGGCCGCGCGATTCATTGCGCAGGCAGTCCTTGGAGAAGGTTTCCGCATCGGCGGTGAAGTGCCCGCAGAAGATGATCACGTAGGTCCAGATGTTGCGCAGGCCGTTGGCCACCAGGTTGCCCAGCAGCACCGGCAGGAAGAAGGGGCCTGCCAGAGCCGGGAACAATACGTAGTCCTTGCCGAGCTGGCGCGCCATCTTGGCGCCGACCGGGCGGGTTTCCTTCCAGAGCTGGCGCGCGGTCATGCGGCCCTTGAGCCAGCGGCCGATGCGCAGATCCTGGATGGCCACGCCCCACTGGAACATCAGCGCGAACACCGGTGCGATGAACGGCTGCAGCAGGTAGAACGGCCGCCAGCGCTGCTCCGGGAAGATGCGCAGCAGACCGTAGCCGATGTCATCGTCCATGCCGCGCACGTTGGTATAGGTGTGGTGCCTGAAGTTGTGGGTCTTGCGCCAGTTGTCGCTGGTGGCAACGATGTCCCACTCGTAGCGGTTGCCGTCCAGCTTCGGATCGCCGGTCCAGTCGTACTGGCCATGCATCACGTTGTGGCCCAGCTCCATGTTTTCCAGGATCTTGGACAGCGCCAGCAGCAGGGTGCCGGCAATACACGCCGTCCACAGCAGCCATGGAACGAAAGCGCCGAACAGCGCGCCGGCGAACAGCAGCGTGCGGCCCAGCACGCCGGACCAGCGCACCGCCGCAGCCACGCGACGGATGTAACGCGTGTCCGACGCGCCCAGCTCGCCGAGCACGCGATCACGGATCGCATCGAGTTCGGCGCCGAAGGCATCCAGCTCGCGGGGGGACAATGCACGGTCGCTACGGCTCATCGCAATGGGTTCCTTACAGGTCCAGGACCAGATCGGTGGTGGGCGCGCTGACACAGATGCGCACCGGCTGGGCCGGTTCGCCCTGCTGCTCGCCGGTGCGCAGGTGCCGGGTCGAACCCAGCACGCGGTTGCAGGTGCAGGTATTGCAGATGCCCATGCGGCAGCCATGCTTCGGCTTCAGCCCATGCGCTTCAAGACTGTCCAGCAGCGATGCACCGCGCGGCACGGTGAGCTGGCGGCCACTGCGCGCCAGGGTCAGGCGTACCTCGCCCCCGGCCGCCAGGGACATCGACGGCGGAGTGAAGGCCTCGCCCTGGAAACCGGCGACATGATGCAGCAGGCGCTGGCGGGCCGCGGCCACGAAGCCGTCTGGACCACAGGCAAGCACATGGCGCTGGGCCAGCGGCACATCGCCCAGACTGTCGAAATCGCAGGCATCCACGCGCGCGGCAGGTGCGTGGGCGTCGCGCGTGGCCAGCAGGCGCACCTTCAGCTGCGGATCGGCGTCCGCCAGCGCCATCAGTTCGTCGCCGAAGCAGAAGGCTTCCGGCACGCGTTCCCAGTAATAAAGATCCACCGGCGCCGGCAGCGGGCGCGCAGCCAGTGACCGCAGCAGGCTGCGCATCGGCGTGATGCCACTGCCAGCGGCCAGCAACAGCAGCGGCGCGGCGGTGGGAACCGCGAAATCGCCGAACGCCTGGCCGATGGTGAACACCGAACCGACAGCGGCGTGTTCCTGCAGGTACCGGCTGACCCGACCGCCCTCCACCGCCTTGACGGTGATCGCCAGTTCACGCGGCCCCAGCTGTGTCGGGCTGTAACTGCGCTGCAGCACGCGGCCATCAATCTCCACACCCAGCGTGACGTGCTGGCCCGGCTGCATGCCGCGCCAATGACGGTTGGTCCGCAGCACCAGCGTGCAGGCACCGGCACCGGCGGCTTCGCGGCGCAGCAGGCGTGCCAGCGGCTGCTCCAGCGTCCACAACCGGTTGAACTGGCCGGCCCAGAAATCGAACAGCGCGGGCGACACCCAGCGCCGGGGCGAAACCAGCGGACGGCGGACAGGCAGGTCACGATGAGCGGCAGCGTTCATGGGCCGAACTATACGCGCGCGCTCACAGCTGTGTATACAGGTGTATACGGACCGGAAAGGGGTATGATTCAGGATCCGTCAACCGGCTGCCCCATGTCACAGACCGTTCTGCCACCGCCCGAGGATTCCACGCCGGCCCGCCGTTCGGTGACCCGCGAGGATCTGATCGCTGCGGCGCTGGCGCTGATCGGTCCCCATCGCAGCCTGTCCACGTTGAGCCTGCGTGAAGTGGCACGCGAGGCCGGGATCGCGCCCAACAGCTTCTACCGCCAGTTCCGTGACATGGACGAACTGTCCATCGCGCTGATCGACCTGGCCGGACGCTCGCTGCGCACCATCATCGGCCAGGCCCGGAGACGGGCCACGATATCGGCCACCAGCGTGGTGCGGGTGTCGGTGGAGACCTTCATCGAACAGTTGCGTGCGGACGACAAGCTGCTGCACGTCATGCTGCGCGAGGGCGCGGTGGGCTCGGATGATTTCAAGCACGCCGTCGAGCGCGAACTGCATTATTTCGAGGATGAACTGCAGCTCGACCTGGTCCGGCTGGCGGCGATGGATGGCGTCCGGCTGCATGCGCCGGACCTGGCCGCCAAGGCCATCACCCGGCTGGTATTCGCCATGGGGGCCAGCGCAATGGACCTGCCACCGGAAAAGGATGCCGAACTGATCGAGCAGATCTCCACGATGGTGCGCATGATCATTGTCGGTGCGCGCACGCCGGCCGCGTTCCGCCGCCAGCGCTGAGCAGCCGCGCATCACGCCAGGTGCGCTGCCATCGCGGCTTCTATCTGCGGCGGGCTCTGGTAGCCGGGCATCCGCAGCAGTTCGCGGCCATCACGGAATAACGCCAATGTCGGCGTCTGCCTGAGTCCAAGGCCGCGGAAGAAGCCCTCGCCGACCACCTCCATCCGCACCCGCAGCAGGGTCATGCCCTGCCCCGCGCCGCTGTCGGCCACCCGTTGCAGCGCCACGTCCAGCATCCGGCACGCCGGGCACTGGTCCTTGTGGAAATCCACCAGCACGCGCGGCTGCGAGGCAATGATGCCCTGCACCTGCTCGGCCGTTGCTGCGTCGATGATCTTCATGCCCTGGACTCTCCGTTGAACTCCCGCGTGACCGGTACTGACCGGTTATCGCCGCACTGCGCGCTGACCGCCATCGCCAGCACGGCGTGGGTCCACCCGGCGATGACCCGTGCATCGTGACTGCCGTGGGGCATCTGCTCGATTTCCAGTGCGGGCTGGCAACTGTGGAAATAGCGGGCCAACCGGTGCACCGCGCCACAGAAATACTCCTGTCCCCATTGCGTCTCACCGGTGCCGAACACCGCCACCCGGCGCGGATGCCGGCCGTCTTCCGCCAGCCGCGCCACCCAGGCCTTCATCTCCGCCGGCGTGCGCCCGGCGTTGTCGGTCCAGCTGCCCAGCAGTACCAGGTCGGCATCGTCCACTGTGATCGATGGTGGGCCATCCAGCGCGTCGGCTTCCTGCCAATGCACCTGATGCCCGGCATCGCGACAGTGCGCTGCGATACGCCGCCCCAGTTCGCGGGTGTTGCCACTGAGCGAGGCCACCACGACCAGGATGCGCAGCGGCTCACAGGTCATCGAAGCCATTGTCGAGGTTGGTCTTCTTGTAGCTTGCATTGCGCATCTCGAAGAAATCGGTCTTGGTCTCGGTGAAGTTGTCCGCATACGCGCGTATCCACGGCATCACGTTGTCGGTGGCGTCGCTGTACAGGCGTTCGATGCCGAGCATCCCGGCCATCTTGTTGGCACGGTATTTCACGTAGCGCACCATCTCGTCCACGTCGATGCCATCGATGCCGTCCAGCACCTCCGACGACCACTGGACCTCCAGTTCGATGGCATGTTCGAACGAGGCATGTACGTAAGCGGTGAGCTCGTCGGTCTGCAGCTCCGGGTTCTCGCCGACGATGGCGCGGATCACCTCGCTGATGAACTTGGTGTGCGCCAGTTCGTCGCGGTTGATGAAGCTGATGATCTTGCCGGTGCCGTTCATGCGGTTCTGCCGCACCAGGTTGTAGAAGAACGCGAAGCCGGAATAGAAATTGATGCCTTCCAGGATGGAGGACTGGATCAGCGCCCGCAGCAGCGTCTCGGCACTCTTGCCGCGCAGGAAATCATCGTAGGACGTCATGATCGGCGCGTTGCGCTTGAGGATGGTCGGGTGCGTCCGCGCGATCTCGAACACCCGGTTCTGGTTCGGCAGGTCGGTGATGGAGGCCAGTACGTAGCTGTAGCTCTCGTTGTGGATCACTTCCTGCTGGCCGATGATGGCAGCGTTGGCATGCGCAGCCGGATCGGTGATGTATTCGGCGACGTTGTAGATGAAGCGTGTCTGCGGGGAGTCCAGGGTGGCCAGCAGGCCGATGATGGAGTCGTAAGCGTTCTTCTCGCGCGCGGAAAGTTCACCGTACTGGCGTGCGTCCAGCTTCATGTCCACTTCGTCGGGAATCCAGAAGTTGGTGGAGAGTTCCTTGTACGCACGGTAGAACGAGGGGTACGGGATGTCGTTCCAGTTGAGGATGCCGCTGGTGCGCCCGTTGATGATGCCGGTGCTGCGGTTGGGGTGGCGCGGTTCGAGGATCTTGATGCGGTCCAGGGGCGTTGCCATGGTTGTGTGCCTTCGTTTGTCTGTGCCTGTCTGCCGGGCAGAGCCCGGCATTACGGGTGTCCTGTCTGCCGGGCAGAGCCCGGCACTACGAGCACCATTCGCATTCGCCGACGTCGATGTCGTTGGAGCGCACGTAGTAAGTGGTCTTCAGCCCCGCCCGCCATGCCGCCAGGTGCAGGTCCAGCAGCGTGCCGGCACGGATGCTGCTGGGCACGTACAGGTTGAAGCTGATGGACTGGTCGACGTGGCGCTGGCGGCGTGCGTTCTGGCGCACGCTGGCGAACTGGTCCAGCTTGTAGGCCCCCTTTTCGTAGTACGGGAAGGTCTCCAGCGACAACCCCGGGGCAGCCACCGGACGCCGGTAGTCCTTCTTTTCCTCGTAATAGAACGCGCTGTAGACCGGATCGATGGAGGCACTGGAACCGGCGATCTGCGCGGTGCTCATGTTCGGCGCCACCGCCAGCAGCCAGCCGTTGCGCAGGCCATGGGTGGCCACGTCGTCGGCCAGCGCCTGCCAGGCCGTACCGGCGTAGCCGCGGTCACGGAAGTAGGCACCGGTCTGCCAGTCGCTGCCGGCGAACATCGGATAACGCCCCTTCTCGCGCGCCAGCTGCATGCTGGCCTGGATGGCCAGGAAGTTGATGCGCTCGTACAGGCGGTCGGCCAGATCCTCCGCTTCCGGCGCGTTCCAATGGATCGCCTGCTGCGCGAGCAGGTGATGCCAGCCGAACGTCCCCAGGCCGATGGCGCGGTACCTGTGATTGGTGATGGTGGCCTGTGCCACCGGCAACGCATTGAGGTCGATGACGTTGTCCAGCATCCGCACCTGGATCGGTACCAGCCGTTCCAGCACGTCGCTGGCCAGCAGGTCATCCGGTGGCGCGATGGCACGCCCCAGGTTGATGGAGGACAGATTGCAGACCACGAAGTCGCCGGCCCGGCGGGTAGTGACGATCTGGTCGCCGCTGACGACCTCCTGGATCATCCGCGTCGGGCTCATGTTCTGCAGGATCTCGGTGCACAGGTTGCTCGAATACACCATGCCGCAGTGCTTGTTCGGATTCTTCCTGTTCACCTCGTCGCGGTGGAACAGGAACGGATTGCCGGTCTCCAGCTGGCTGAGCATGATCCGCTTGAACAGGTCGATGGCACGCACCGTGCGTCGGCTGATGCGCTCGTCGGCGACCAGTTCAGCGTAACGGTCACGGAAACTCCCCTGCCCGCGCTGCTCGTCGAAGGCATCCTGCAGGTACCAGCCCTTGGCCTGTTTCACCTCGTAGGGATCGAAGAGGTACCAGTCGCCCCGCCGCTCCACCGCTTCCATGAAGATGTCGGGGATGCAGACCGCAGTGAACACGTCGTGCGCGCGCAGGCGCTGGTCACCGTTGTTCAGGCGCAGGTCCAGGAAGGCTTCGATGTCGCGGTGCCAGATGTCCAGGTAGACGGCCACCGCGCCCTTGCGCTGGCCCAGCTGGTCCACCGAAACCGCCGTGTTGTTGAGCTGCTTGATCCATGGCACGACACCGCCGGACGAGTTCGGAACGCCGCGGATCGGCGCGCCGCTGCTGCGCACGTAGCCCATGTAGGCGCCCACGCCACCGCCCTGCTTGGACACGCGCGCGATGTCGGTGTTGGAATCGTAGATACCCTGCAGGCTGTCGTCCACGGTATCGATGAAGCAGCTGGACAGCTGCCCGCCCACCTTGCCGGCATTGGCCAGCGTCGGCGTGGCCACGGTCATGTACAGATTGGAAAGCGCCCAGTACGCTTCGCCGACCAGCTGCATGCGGCGCTCACGCGGGCGTTCATCCTGCATCAGGTACAGCGCGATGGTCAGCCAGCGCTCCTGCGGCAGTTCGTACACATCGCGGCTGGTGTCGGTGGCCAGATAGCGCGTAGCCAGCAGGTACAGCCCGTTGTAGGCGAACAGCAGGTCGCGCCCGGGCTCGATCATGTCGCCGGCCTGCTGCAGCTCTTCCCTGGAATAGCAGCGCAGGATGTCGTTGCTGTAGACGCCGCGGTCGGCCAGGCTTTCCTGCAGCCCCACGAACGAACCATAGCGGAGGCTGGCATCGTAGAAGCGGTTGCGGCTGGCGCGCTTGTACAGGCGGCGCAGGTACAGGCGGGCGGCGAAGGTTTCCCACTCCGGCGCCACCAGGTCCACGCGCGATTCCGCCTCGCGGATCAGCAGGTCGACCAGCTCGTCGGCACTGATGCTGGACCTGCGCTCCACCATCGCCTGCACACTGCGACGGTAGTCGGCCACGTCCAGCTGCGGCAGCTCGTCATGGATCCGGTCGATGCTGTGCTGCAGGCGCTCGGCGCTGAAGGGCCGGCGCCGGTTGCCGGCTTCCTTGGTGATCCACGTGGCGACGCGATCGCCACCCGTGGTCACGCATGCGCCATCGCTGGCCGGATCGGCCACGCGGGAGAAGCTGTCATTCATGAAGCTGCGCTCCATGCGGCACGCGCCATGCGCCTGCCGCATTCACTGCCCTGCGCGTGATACCGGCGCGCGGGGCGGTCGGGTCATGCCATCGCACGGGAACGAAGGTCGTCGGCAGTGCCTGCGCCTGCGGCCGGTATCCGGTCCGTGGGGGCGACCTGGGTCCGCAACGAAGGCGGCGGCGGCGACGCGGGGAGCCCGACTGGGCGACCGCCTCGACGCTGGGGGCGCTTCCGGCGGCGACGGCTGACCGGAAGCGACGACCACAACATAATGTGGATACCCATCATCGTCAACACAACATGATGGGAATATCGCATTGCGCGACGAACGGTCGCAGGCGGGGCTGCAGCACATGGGCAGCCGGGCAGTGCCCGGCGCCATGCGGGCCTCAGCGGCTCAGGTGCAGGAACTGCACGTGGCGTTCGTACTGGCTGATGATGTCGTTGATGATCTGCTCGCGGCTGTAATCCACCAGGTCGTAATCCTGGCTGCCTTCGTACAGGTGCACCTCGGCGCGGTAGTAACGGCGGTTGCGCGCCTGGTGCGAGGCGAACGACGGCACCCGGTAACCGGTCTGTATCACCCGGTACAGGAAGTCCTGCTGCTCGCCATGGTCCACCGACAGCTGCATGTCGCCGGCGTCCAGGCGCGTGGTCACGTCCCAACCCTGCGCGCGCAGTTGCTCGGCCACGGCTTCCATCGCGGGCTTCACTTCGGCATCCATGAAGCGGTACACCTGGTCGCGCACCGGGAAATTCACCGCCCTGCCCAGCCGCTGGCGCCATCCCTGGTGGTGGCGGCTTGCGCCGATCAACGGCGATGCGCGGTACTGCAGTGCACGCTTGCGGTGCGATTCGTCCGCGAACGCGCGCATCAGCCCCCACATCATCAGCAGCAGCACCGCCGAGAACGGCAGCGATGCCAGCACCACCGCAGATTTCAACGCATCCATGTTGCCGGCCAGCAGCAGGCCGGCGGTGACCACCGCCGTCACCGCGCCCCAGAACACCCGCAGCCAGCGCGGGCCATCGTCTTCAGGCGCGCCACCGTGCGACGACAGCGTGGACAACACCACCGCGCCGGAGTCCGCCGACGTCACGAAAAAGATGAAACTCACCAGCACCGTCACTCCGATCACCGCGCGGCTCCACGGATAACTGTCCAGCAGTGCATACAGCACCGTCGAGGGATCGTCGATCGCCAGCTGCGCAAGCTGCGACTGGCCATGGTGCAGCACCTGGTCCAGCGCGCTGTTGCCGAAGATGGACAGCCACGCCAGGGTGAAACCCAGCGGGATCAGCAGCACGCCGAACACGAACTGGCGGATGGTGCGCCCGCGCGAGATGCGTGCGATGAACAGTCCCACGAATGGCGACCAGCCAATCCACCAGGCCCAGTAGAACACCGTCCAGCTGCCCATCCAGCCGGGCCGTCCGCCGTAGGCGTACACATCGAAACTCTTGCCGACCACGCTGCCCAGGTAGTCACCGGCATTCTGCATCAGCGTGCCCAGCAGGTACTGGGTGGGCCCGGCGAACAGCATGAACAGCACCAGCGCGATGGCCAGCAGCATGTTGATGTTGGACATCCAGCGCACGCCCTTTTCCACGCCGGTGACCGCCACCGCCACCGCCGCGCCCATCATCACCACCACCAGCGTCACTTGTACCCAGTGCGCATGCGGCACATCGAACAGGTGGGCCAGTCCAGCGTTGAGGTGCAGCACGCCGAAGCCCATGTCCGCGCCCAGGCCGAACACGGTAGCGACAATGCCCAGCGCATCCACGGTGTAGCCGATCGGCCCGTTGATGCGGTTGCCGATCAGCGGATACAGGGCTGATCGCAGTGCCAGCGGCAGGTTGTGCCGGTACGCGAAGTACGCCATCGCCATCGCGGCCAGCGCGAACACGCCCCAGCCATGCAGGCCCCAGTGCAGGAACAGCAGCTGCATGGCCTGCCGCGCGCCCGCTTCTCCAGCGGCGCTGGCGCCCTGGGGCGGCTGCAGGTAGTGCGTCAACGGTTCGGACACGCAGAAGAAGAACAGCGTGATGCTGATGCCGGCGGCGAACAGCATGCCGGCCCAGGACAGATAGCTGAACTCCGGCTCGTCGTGGTCGGCGCCCAGCTTGATGTCTCCGTAAGGCGACAGCGCCGCGACGACGACGAACACCAGGTAAAGCGTCATCGCCAGCAGGTAGTACCAGCCGACGTTGGCCGATGCCCAGTCCTGCGCCTGCATCAACAGGCGGCCTGCACCGAGCGGATACAGGCTGACGAACAGCGCGAACGCCACGACGATGACCGACGCAACAGCGAAGACAGGTCGCAACGTCCGCACCGGCATGATTCGAGGCTCCAGTGCTTCCATGAAAGCGCCCTGCTCCGGCTTGATGTGAAATATAGGCCTGAAAGCGTGACACGCATCGCATCCAGGACGGATGAACGGCAGGCGTCACGAGCGGGTCCGTTTACGTCAACAGACCTTCCCCGCGCTCACGGCATCCGCCGAAAGGCAGTCGTTTCAGTGCATTGGCCGCAGACAGCAACGGCAAGGCCCGCATCGAACCCACGCGGTCGCACGACTGCCTGGCATCAGCGCCTCCGGCCCAGACGGGCAGGAGGCGTCACCGCCGCGCGCCTTATGCGGCAGTCGCGTGCTCCAGCACGAACGCCAATGCCGCCTCGATCGCGGCAACCTGGGCGTCGTTGCACTGCGCCGGCGTCGCCCGGGGGCTGTCCGGATAGACTTCCGTCGTAGTGGTACAGCGTGCGCCGGTGATGCCCGCACACAGGCCCAGCGCGGCCAGCGGATACTCGATGACACCCTTGGCCACGACCGCCGAGCCGATGATCTCGCCCTTTGCATCCGCCGGGGCGATATGGGTCACCCGCTCCACCGCGGCGATCACCGCCTGCTGGAACGCCGGCTGCCGATTGTCACTGTCGTCGACCAGATAGAAACCATCGGGAATCGAACCGGGCTCGAACGGCTTGCCATCACGTGCCGCCAGCGCGGGCCGGAACTCGCTCTCGTCACTGTCGGTGGTCTCGTGCAGGTCGATATGCAGCACGAACTGTCCCTTGTACGGCGCGATGAGTTCGATCAGCGCGGTGGATTCCAGAGCCGGGCCACCGGCGCGGAAATTCCGGTTCGGATCCACGGCATCGAAGTTCCAGCGGTTGATGCGCTCATAGCCCCACGGATTCACGCACGGCACCACCAGCAGGTTCACCTTGCCCGCGAAGTCCTGCGCGCGCTGCTCCAGGAACTGCAGCGCACCCATGACTCCACTGGTTTCATAGCCATGCACGCCGCCGGTCACCAGCGCCGCGGGCAGCTCCGGATTCCAGTCGCGGCTGCGCAGCGCCAGCAGCGGATAATGATCGCCCGCATACTCCAGCTCGCCGTACTGGACACGTTCGAAACGGTCTTCGAGCGCAGCGATGCGCGGCAGCACGTCTTCATCGAAACGCCGCTGGCGCTGCTGGCGCGCCCGCCACTGGTCCCGTTCGGCGTCATTCCACGGCTGGCCGGGGGTTCCGACAGGATAGAAGGCGTTGGGGGTCATGGCGGTCTCGCAGTCGCGGAAAACAGTGCGCCACTTTACCACCCGTCGCAGAACCCCTCAGCGGCCGCGCGGCTTCTCACCGCAGCCACACGCCGCCCCCTCGCCGTCGTGCCGTGAGTCCAGGCCCCGCGCCCAGCCCGACCGCAGCGTGCGACGCTGCTGCGGCGAGGTATACAGGTACACGTTCAACGTATCCAGGAACGACGCCTGCTCCGGTGCGCCCAGATCGGCGAACTGCGCCAACAGGTGGATGACGCGTGGGTCAGGAGCGGGGGGCACATCGGCACCAGCAGATTCGGGAGGAATCCGGATGACGATAGGACGCACCTGGCCCGATGGGCATCGGATTGGCCTGAAAACCCACCCGGGTGCGGTCCTCGCCTACTCCGGTTCGCTCGCGTTGGCGCGGGCCACCTGCGAGGCGTTCACCAGCCCGTGCGCGATCGCGTACTGGAACACGTCCGCGTCGGTCTTCAGGCCAAGCTTGCGCATCGCCGCGACCTTCTGGGTGCTCACGGTCTTGCGGCTGCGACCGACGCGTTCAGCGATCTCGATGACGGAAAGACCTTCGGCGTACATGCGCAGCACCTCGCCTTCGCGTCGCGACAGTGCCGGTGCCGCCCCTTCGGTGGCGCCAGCCGCGTCATCCAGCAGGCGCTGGATCTCCGGCGACAGGTAACCGTCACCGCTGCAGGCTGCCTCCACCGCCGGCAGCAGGTGCTGCAGCGGGTCGGTCTTGCTGAGGATGCAGCGCACGCCGGCCGAGCGGATGTTGTCCAGCACAAGCGGGCTCTCCATGGCAGTCAGCACCACCAGCTGGATCTTCGGAAACCGTCGCTGCAGGAAACGCAGCATGGCGATCCCGTCGCCGTAACGGCCGTGGGGCATGGAGAAATCGGTGATCACCACGTCCACGCTGGTACTGCTGACCAGCTCCACCAGGGCCGTGGAATCCTTGACCAGTCCGGCGATGGACAGCGAAGGTTGCGACTGCAGCAGGTTCTCCATGCCTGCCAGCAGGACGGGATGGTCGTCGGCGATTGCGATGCGTACGGTCACGTCGGCATTCCTGGAAGGACGGGAGATTCAGCGCAAGAATGCCATCCTGGCGCTCGAAAGGCCTATAGTTGCGCCGCGACCGCACTTCACGCCGGTTCACCATGAAACAGGGAGTCCAGAATGGCCGACAATTCGATCAGGGTCGCCGTGGCCGACGACCATCCGCTGATCCGCATGGCCATCGAGGCGGCGCTGGATCCGGTTCCGGCGCTGCAGCACATCGGTTCGGCCGCCGATTCCACCGAGCTCATCGCGCTGCTGGATGCACATCCCTGCGACGTTCTGGTGACCGATTACGCCATGCCCAGGGGGGCCCACGGCGATGGACTCGAACTGCTGGAATTCCTGCGCAGGCGCTACCCGGAGCTGCACATCGTGGTATTCACCGGCATGGACCAGCCGGCCATCGTGCAGGCGCTGGCTGCGGCGGGCATCCACCATATCCTCAGCAAGGCCGATGACGTCGGCAACGTCCCCACTGCGGTGATGGCCGCACACGTGCGCCGGCGCTACCTGTCGCCCAGCATCGCCCCGCTGCTGCCACCGCGTGGCAGCGTGCGTGCGCCGGTGGCACTGTCGCCACGCGAACACGAAGTCCTCTCGCTGTTCGTGAGCGGCCACAGCGTCAACGAAATCGCCGAGAAGCTGGGGCGTCGCAAGCAGACCATCAGCACCCAGAAGATCAACGGCATGGCCAAGCTGGGCATCGAGCGCGATGCCGACCTGTTCAAGCATGCCGTCGAACTGGGCCTGGGTGGACCGGCACGCAGGGACTGAACCGCCAGACCACGCCGGAACACGCCGGAACACGCGCTCAGGACGGCAGCATTGCCGCGTGACCGTCCACCAGCGCATCCAGGTCCGCCAGCAGCTGCCGCAGCACGGCGGCGGGTGGCAGCGTCGATTCCCGCAGCGCGCTCTCCATCGCTCCGCAGCGCCGGCCGAGGTCGTGCTCGCCGATCATCATCAGCACGCCCTTCAGCGCGTGCATGCGATCCAGCAGCGTCTGCATGTCCTCGTCCTGCCATGCAACACGGACCCGGGCCAGGTCGTCGCGACTGCTGCCCACGAAGACCCTGCGCAGCTTCTCCGGCATGTCCGGCGCGGCGCGGGTGGCCGCTGGCGGCGTCGCTTCAGGCACCGCGTCCGCGACCGGCGGGCCCAGATAACGCTGCAGTGCACTCGACAGCGCCTGCAGGTTCATCGGCTTGAGCAGCAGATCGGTGATGCCGGCCTCGCGGCACCGTTCGCGTTCGCTGGCCAGTGCGGTGGCAGTGACGGCCAGGATCGGCAGGCCCGTGGAACGTTCACGCAGCGCGCGAGCCAGCTGATACCCATCCATCACCGGCATGTTGATGTCGGTGAGCACCGCCAGGTGCACGCCTTCCTGCCAGACGCTGAGGGCTTCGCGGCCGTTTTCGGCGGTATCCACCGCGAAGCCGAGCTCTTCCAGCTGCTGCTGGATCAGTTCGCGGTTGACCGGATTGTCCTCCACCAGCAGCACCCGGCCCCGCGTGCCGCGGGGCGGCGTGGGTGCCGCATCGACCGCCGCCGGCACCAGGCGCGGGCCGCCCAGCGCCAGTACCAGCGCATCGCTGGCATAGCAGTTCACGTGCACACCATCGGCGCGTTGTTCGGGCGAAAGCGGGCCGCCCACGTGGGCGCGTACCACCCGGCCATGGCGCGCCAGCCATGCGTCCTCGTCTTCCACGCTCCATGCGCGGCGTTCACCGAACAGCAGCGCGGTGGCGTCCTGCGCGGCGCCATCGAACTGCTCCGGCTGCTCGATCACCGTCACCTCCGCGCCACGGCGGGTGAGCAACTGGGCGATCTCGCTGCGCCATTCGGCCGACGCCGACAACAGCGTGACATGCCGGCCGCGCAGCGGCGGTTCGGCAGGTGCCACGTCATCGTGCACAGGCTGTACCGGCACATCCAGGCTGAACACGCTGCCCACGCCCAGCGTGCTTTCCACGCGGATGCTGCCGCCCAGCAGGCGCGCAAGCTGCTGGCACAGCGCCAGGCCAAGCCCGCTGCCGCCGTAGCGACGGGAAATGCTCGCATCGGCCTGCTGGAACGGCTGGAACAGCTGGGCCAGCTGGGCTTCGTCCAGGCCAATCCCGGAATCGACGATCTGCAGGCGCAGCAGCGGTGCGGCAGGCCGCGGCCGCTCCAGCAGCGCGGCGCGGATGACGATGCGACCGGATTCGGTGAACTTCACCGCGTTGCTGACCAGGTTGTTGAGGATCTGCCTGATACGGTGCACATCGGCCACGAAGGCATGTTCCAGCGCCGGCTCGATGGCGTAGTAGAGCTTGACGCCCTTGCGCTGCGCCTGCGCCGAATACAGCAGCGCGGCCTGCTCGATGAGCGGCCGTGGCGTGAATCGAACCGGATCGATGTCCAGCTGCCCGGCCTCGATCTTGGAGAAGTCCAGCACGTCGCTGATGATGTCCATCAACGCATCGGCCGACAGCCGGATACGTTCAAGGCGCTCACGCTGCGCGTCCTGCATCGGTGAACGTGCCAGCAGCTCCAGATGCCCCAGCACGCCGTTCAGCGGTGTGCGGATCTCGTGGCTCATCGTCGCCACGAAGGCGGTCTTCGCGCGCGAGGCGGACTCGGCTGCCTCGCGCGCCATTTCCGCATCGCGGCGCGCATGGCGAAGGGTCTGCTCCAGTTCGGCCTGCGCGGTGACATCACGCAGCGCGCATACCCAGACCGTGCGCTCCCGCCAGGCCGCCAGCGCCATCGACACCTGCAGCCGTACCGGCGCTTCCCCACCCTCCGCCGCCAGCCACTGGAATTCCTGCACGGACGCCTCTTCCTGCTGCCGTGCATGCTCGGCCAGCAGCGCATACAGGCCGGGTCCGCCGGTGGTTCCGGGGTTGCCCGCGAGCTGTCGCGCCAGTTCGTTTTCCACCAATGGCTGGCCACTGCGCGGGTCCATCAGCACCAGGCCCACCGGCGAGGTATCGATGATGACCCGGCTCAGCGCTTCGCTCTCGTACACCCGCGATGCATCGGCCAGCGCCGGCGCGAATACACGGCGATCCATGCGCAGCAGCAGCAGCCACAGCGCCGCCAGGATGGTCAGCGCCGCCAGCGCCTGCGCCAGGAGCCGGCCGCCCTTGTCGCGCCACAGATCGCTCCAGCCATAGAGGTGGATGAGCGACCAGTCCACCCCGGCCAGCGGCCCATGCACGGCGAAATGGCCATCAAGATAGAAGCGCCCGTCGCCCTCTTCCGCGCCTTCGGCGCTGGCCACCCGCGCGGCCAGCTGCGGCGCGACATCGCGCGACATCGCTGCGGTGCGCAGCACTGTCCGCCCATCCCGGGTGATGACGGCGAACGCACCGGACTCGCGACCGTCCAGCCGCGAGCGGATACCTTCCACCGGTTCGAACAGCACGCGGCGGAAATACACGGTGCGTCCGTCGGCGAGCGTCTGCACCCCGACCAGCGAGGGCTGTCCGGAAATCGGATTGGCATCGAAGCGGGACACGACCCGGCCACTGGCGGTGGCGCTCTGTACCGGGCCTGGGGTCACCCGCACACCCTGCACAAGCTGTTCGGCGGCAAGCAGGCGCGCGAAGGCTTCCTCGCGCGTGGCCACGCGCAGCGCACGCAGCAGCTGCGCCTCGTCGGCGACACCGGCGACCGCCAGCAACCGACCCTGCGGCTCATAGGCGTACATGGTGAGCGTACCGGGCACGCGCAGCGCGCTGATCGCCGCCGTGGTGTAGGCGGAGTATTCCACCATCATGCCGAGATAGGCCTCCAGCAAAGGCCGGTCCAGCGGGCGGCCCTGCCGGCCCAGCACCAGCCACGGCACCGCGGTGGGCCCTTCCGCGCGCACCAGCAGTTCACCGTCGGCGCGCAGGAAGCGTTCCGCCAGCGGTACGCCCTGCTGCTGCAGGTAGGCCCGCTGGCCGGTCCACATCGCATCGTTGCCGTTGATGCTGGTCGCATACGCGCGGTCGCGCTGGAACAGGAAGTAATCGACCGAAGAACGCGCCTCCACGAAGGCCTGGCGCTGCGCTGCATGGAAATCGTTGGTTTCGGCGATCGCCGCGAACACCAGCGTCAGCACGATCAGCAGGCTGATCAGTCCGCCACCGCCGAACAGCAACCGCCGCTGGCTGCGTCGCAGCGCGGACAGCGCCGGGCGACCGTGCGGCGCCCTTGCATCGGTGGATGGCAGAGAATCCAAGCCCTGTCCTTTGTCTGCGCCCGGCAGATGGTGTCGAATCTAGCCGATCATCGCATGGGTCGCCATCGTGTCATGCGTTGACGCGTCCTGCGTCCCGCTGCCTTCCAGCAGCGCGTGCAGCAGGGCCTGCCCGGAATAGCACGATGCCCACCATTCACCGTCGCGTCGTGCGGCCCGCAGCGGGCCATCGGCGCGCACCCGCACCACGCGTTCGCAGGCGTGCAGCGCGGCCGTCCGGACCGGCGGCAGGTTGCGCTCGAACATCACCAGCGGCAACACCGCAAGAGCGGGGTCCACCTCCGCCTGCTCCAGGCGCTCAAGCACCACCGGCTCTGCGCCCCAGGTGCGCACGCGCCTCGCTATCTCGTCGCGCCAGGACACCACGGCCGAATGCAGCAGCACGCGACGGCCGGCCAACGGACGCATGGGTGGACGCACCCGGCGCCGGCACGGCTGCACCTGCACCTCGAACGCGAATACGCTGCCGACGCCCGGCGTGCTGCGCACCTCGATATCGCCCCCCATCAGCTGGCACAGCTGCCGGCACAGCGACAGCCCCAACCCGGAACCGCCGTACTGGTCGCCCACGGTCGCATCGGCCTGCATGAAGGGCTGGAACAGGCGCTGTTGCTGCAGTTCGCCCAGCCCGATGCCTGAATCGGCCACTTCCATGCGCAGCCGGCCGCTGCCCGCCCCCGGCATCGCGCGGATTTCGATGCGCCCCGACGGCGTGAACTTGACCGCATTGCTGACCAGGTTGCGCAGCACCTGTTCGATGCGTGCAACCGGCGCCAGGCAGGCCGTTGGCAGCGCTGGATCCACCACCAGGTCCAGGTCGACACCCTTGCCCTGCGCCAGTGGCGCGTACAACAGTGCCACCCGCTCCATCACGACAATCGGCTCCAGTCGTGTCGCTTCGATGTCCAGCCGTCCGGCTTCGATGCGCTCCAGGTCCAGCACGTCGCTGATGATGGACAGCAGCGAATGGGCAGACTGGGTGATGCGACGCAGCCGCGCGCGCTGTTCCTCGTCCAGCGGCGACCGTGCGAACAGCTCCAGATGCCCGAGGATCCCATGCAATGGCGTACGGATCTCGTGGCTCATGGTCGCCAGGAAACGCGATTGGGCACGGGTGGCCGCTTCGGCCTCTTCGCGCAATCGTTCCTGCTGCGCCTGCAGTTCCACCCGTGCGGTGAGGTCCTGCAGCGCACACAGCAGGACCGGTCGGCCTTCGTAGCTGACGCGGGTGGCACCCACCAGCAGGTGCCGCGCCGGAGCCCGGCGCGCTCGCGGATGGGACAGTTCGAAGCGGCGAACGTCCACTTCATCGTCGGCTGCCGGGGTAGCGTCCCGGTAGCCATCGACCAGCGCCCCGTACAGCGCCAGCCCGGCACGTTCGGCATCGCCGGCATACCGGCGCGCCAGTTCATTCTGCACCACCGGCTCGCAGCGGCCGATATCCACCAGGCAAAGACCGGTCGGAGTCATCTGGATCAGCGAACGCGACAGCTGTTCACTTGCATAGACGTGCTCGGCGCGCAGGGCCGCTGGCGCCAGCACGCGCCGCTCGATCCACCGCAGTACCAGCCACACGCCAACCGTGAGCAGCGCCCAGACCGCCGCCGCCAGCAGCAGCACGCGCTGTCCACCAGCGACCAGGTCGCGCCAGTCATACGTGGTGACCAGCGACCAGTCGGTTCCGGCCACCACCGAAGCGATGAAGAAGCGCATGCCACGACGGTAGGTGCGCACGCCGCCATGGCCGTGCACCCACAGGCCAGCGTCGTGCAGGCTGCCGACCAGCGGCTCGCCATGAGGGTGACGCGAGCCGAGGATCACCTGTCCGTTCGGTGCCACCACCAGCAGGTTGCTGTCGCTCGCCTCACGCAGCACGCGGGCCAGGCCATCGACCGGCTCGAAGGCAACGAACACGCCCAGGCTCCGCGTTCCGTCACGGGCTGGAAACGCCGATACCAGTGATGGACGGCCCGTCACCGGATGCGCGGCGAAGCCGAGCCGTGCCTGCGTGCCACCACTGTCCGCGCGCAGCGCTGCGACGGTATCGCCTGGCGAGGCCGGTGGGGCCAGGTTGGCATACGCACGCAGCTGTTCGAAGACCTTCTCGCGATCGGTGGCCGGCAACGCCGACGTCACGTCGCTGCCCGCCAGGGTCTGGTTGACCACCGCCAGGTGCCCGGTGGCATCCAGGAAATAGGCCGCGCCGGCCCCCTCCGCGCCCGCGCCGGAGAACGCGATCGGGTTGATGATGGACATCGAACGCGCCAGCCCCAGGTAGCGCTGCAGGCGCGCCACCGGCCAGCGTTCGGTGCCCAGTCCCAGCACGCGCTGCGGGGTTCCGCGGATGCCCTGCTGCAGCACCGTGCACTGCTCCGCGCGCAGGTATCCGTGCAGGTCGGCGCGCGCCGTGTCCGGATCGTCGTCCACCGGATGCTGCCAGGCGTATTCGGTCATCGTCACCAGCCGCGCATAGCTGGCGTCATGCCGGCCAAGCTGCGCATCCAGCGCGCTGGCGGCACGTTCGAATCCTTCCAGTCGTGCGCGTTGGTAACCGCGCACGTACAGGCCCACCGCCACCGCCAATGCCGCCAGCAGCAACACGCTGAACAGCGTGCCGGCCACGTACAGCAGTCGACGCGGGTGACTGCGCAGCGCATGCAGGTCGTTGTCGCCATCGTCGTCGCGCCCGAGCCGGCCTGGCCAGGGAAGCGCGGCGACGATGCGGTGCAGGATCGCGTTCATTGCCGAAGGGGCTTACACCTTCCGGCCAGGGAGGCGGGAAGGCACAGGCCGGGGGTGTCCCAGGGAGAGGGATGCCACGATATTCAGACCTGACCGGTATCCCCATAGGACACGCCTGATTTGCCTGACCACCGGTCGATGCTGCCGCCCACCGTTCAGCGGCAGGCATCGCGTACGCGATCGTCCCATGCCCGTTCGGCAAGATAGTCCGCACGTCGCTTTCCACGACCCATGGATGCTTCGCGCAGCCGCTTCACGCGACTGCAGCCTTCAGGATCCTGCTGCAGGGTGATCAATGCCGCAGCCGGCCCCCGGCGCAGCCCATCACGCCCCGCGCGCTTGCGCGGCGACGCCGGGGGTGCCGCAACCGCCGTTGCCGCCGCAGGGCGAACAGGCGATGACCGGCCGGCCGGCGGATGCCAGCGCGTGGCGTGTTCCCCCTGCTCACAGGGAACGTCCTGGTAGCGCACTGTCGTTGCCTGGCCGCAGCGGTACACCGGCGCCGAGGCCGGCAGCCGTTCCCGCGATATTACGGTGGCCGACAACAGCAGCAACAGCAGGTAGATCACGTTCACGCGCATGGTGTCGTCTCCATGCCCACTGTCGTTCTGCGGCACGCCGCGCGGAAGCGCCAACGGCGGCATATCCAGGCTTTCGCGATTGCTGTATTGCCCGCAGCCCCACGAATGCGGAAGCTGCGCCACCTGCCGTCCCTGTGCGCCGCGATCGGCATCTACCCGCTATCCATGCAACGATTTTCCGCCCGTCTCCGCCACGATGCCCGTCAGCTGGCTGCGCGCGAACCGTTTGCGCGGCGTGTCGAAGCCGGCGTGATGATCCTCATCGTGCTCAGTGTGCTGGTCCTGATGGCTGACAGCGTGCCCGACGTGCACCGCCGCCATGGGGCACTGCTCCGCTGGCTGGAATGGTTCTTCACCGGCCTGTTCGCGGTGGAATACCTGCTTCGCCTGTGGCTGTCCCGCGTGCCCTGGCGTTACGCACGCAGTTTCTTCGGAATCGTGGACCTGCTGTCCATCCTGCCGGCATTCCTGGCCCTGCTGCTGCCCGGCCTGCACGTACTGGCCGATGTCCGGCTGCTGCGCCTGCTGCGCCTGTTCCGCATCCTGAAGCTGCCGGTCTACCTGGATGAGATGCGCCATCTTCGCGAGGCACTGGTGCGCGCACGGCGCGGCATCCAGGTCTTCATCGGCGTGATGGTGCTGCTGGTGGTCGTGCTGGGCACGGTGATCTATCTGCTGGAAGGCCCGGAGCATGGCTTCACCAGCATTCCGGTGGGTATCTACTGGGCCACGGTCACCATGAGCACCACCGGCTACGGCGACCTGACGCCGCAGACCGGCGCCGGTCGCTTCATCACCGCCTGCGCGATCCTGCTCGGCTACGGCATCATCGCCTTTCCCACCGGCATCATGGGCGCCGAACTGTTCGCCGGCGTACTGGAACACCATCGCAAAAGAACGTCACGCTGCTGCTGCCACTGTTCCTGCACGGACGCGGGCACGCGCGCGGGCACCACCACCGACGCCTGCATACCTGCCTCCAAAGGGCCCAGGAAGCGGCTCCGGTGACGCAGATGGGTACGGCACGATCACCGCCGGACGGTTAAACTGGTGTTGAGCATTCACCCCAGGATCCGCATGGGCCCGTTCGACCGTACCGACCGTCTCCGCTGGCAGGCTGCATCCCTGCTGGCCGCCGCGCCGATGGCCGCCCTTGCTGCCGGAGACCCGCCCGTCGCCACTGCGGCGGTACAGCCGCAGGCGTCGCGTGCGGCGCTTGCCGAGGCGTTGCACCAGCGGCTGCTTGCCGGTCACAGCGCCACAGCGACGCTGGAAGCCTGGTGCGCGGAACAGGGCCTGGCCCGGCGGGCGCAGGTACGCGCGCTGCGCGTGGCCGGTGCGCAGCGGGAAGCACCTCAGGACGTGCGCAAGGCGTTGCAGGTGGACGCCGGCACCTCACTGGGCTATCGCCGCGTACAGCTGGTGTGCGGTGAGCGCGTGCTGTCCGAGGCCGACAACTGGTACGTCCGCGAGCTGCTTACGCCGGCCATGAACACGCTGCTCGACGAAAGCGACGAACCCTTTGGCCGGGTCGTGCTGCCGCTGGATTTCCAGCGCCGGACGCTCAGCGACCAGGCGTACTGGCCGCCGCGCGGCAATGAGACGCGCGGCGTGCTGCTGGAAGTTCACGCAGTGCTTTCGGACAGCAGGCAGCGTCCTTTCAGCTACGTCATCGAATCCTATCTGGAGCAGGCGCTGCCGTAAGCCCGGCCGTGGCGGCCAACGGCAGGCAGCTACCGCTCAGTGACCGCCACCAGCGAATCCGCGCCGATGTCGGCAATGCGGCGTGCGCCGGTCAACGTCATCGCCACGCGCATTTCCTGGGCCACCAGGTCCAGCAGGTTGGCCACGCCCGCCTGCCCGTGCACCGCAAGCGCATACACGAACGCACGCCCAAGCAGCACGGCATCAGCGCCAAGCGCCAGCATGCGCACCACGTCCAGCCCGCTGCGCACGCCGGAATCGACCAGGATCTTCAGCTCGCCGCGCACCGCATCGGCGATGGCCGGCAAGGCACGCGCGGTGGACAGCACGCCGTCCAGCTGACGTCCGCCATGGTTTGACACCACGATGCCATCGGCACCGAAACGCACGGCGTCGCGCGCATCCTGCGGGTCCAGGACGCCCTTGATGACCATCGGCCCCTTCCAGAACGCGCGAATCCATTCCAGGTCCTTCCAGGAAATGGACGGATCGAAGTTGCTGCCCAGCCAGCCGATGTAGTCGGCCAGGCCGGTGGCATGACCGCGATACGCGGAAATGTTGCCGAGGTCATGCGGACGGCCACGCAGGCCCACATCCAGTGCCCAGCGCGGATGCGTGATGGCCTGGCCGATGCGGCGCAGTGCAGCGTGGGTACCACTCATGCCCGAATGCGCATCGCGGTAACGCGCACCCGGTACCGGCATGTCCACAGTGAACACCAGGGTGGTCACTCCCGCCGCGCGGGCGCGCTCCAGCGCATCGCGCATGAAGCCCCGATCGCGCAGCACGTAGAGCTGGAACCACATGGGCCGCTGGATGGCCGGGGCCACCTCTTCGATCGCGCATACCGATACCGTGGACAGCGTGAACGGTATGCCGCGGCTGTCGGCCGCACGTGCCGCCTGCACTTCGCCGCGCCGTGCATACATGCCGGTCAGCCCCACGGGCGCCAGTGCCACCGGCATCGCCAGCGATTCCCCGAACAGCTCGGTGCGCAGGTCCAGCTCACTCATGTCGCGCAGCACGCGCTGCCGCAGCGCAATGCCAGCCAGGTCGTCGACGTTGCGCCGCAGCGTCTGCTCGGCATAGGCGCCGCCATCGATGTAATGGAACAGGAACGGCGGCAGCCGGCGCTGTGCGGCGGCACGGTAATCGGTGGAGGCGGAGATGATCATTGCATCACTCTGGCAAACCTGCGCCCGGAAAGCACGTGCCCGGCTACTTCTGCAACCGGTGCTCGACCTTGCGGATGACCGCCAGCACGATCACGCACAACACGGTAACCCCGGTGGCGATCACGTACGCGCCGATGCCCACCGCGATGCCGATCGCCCCGCTCATGATCAGCGAGCTGGCGGTGGTCAGGCCGCTGACATCCTTTTCCGTGGACCCGCGCAGGATGGTACCCGCCGCGATGAAGCCCACGCAGGCGACCACCGCTTCGATCAAACGGATGGGATCCACCTGCAGCAGGTCGCGGTACTGGTCCTGCTGGAAATGTTCGGCGACCGAATCCCCCAGGCCGACGATCAGTGCGGCCGCACCTGCGATCAGCATGTGCGTGCGCAGCCCGGCGGCGTGCCGGCCGAGCTCGCGTTCAAAACCCAGCACGCCACCGAACAGCATCGCAGCCGCCACCCGCAGCAGCAGGGACACATCCTGGTTCAACTCCATGGGCACCTCCTCATCCGGTTGCGAAGAGGCTGCGGGGATGCCCGTGTCAGCACCGTGAAGCCGCGCCGCCAGGCTGCACCGCGTCCGCGGACATACCGATGCAGTGCGGCTGGAACACCCCTTTCCATCGCTGCAACATCGCTCGCCGCATACTCGTCGCAGGATTCCGCATTCCTTCCCCATCCGCCAGGAGCTTCCATGTCCCAGACCGACAGCACCCTGTTCTCCCCCACCCGCCTGGGCGACATCGACATCGCCAACCGCATCGTCATGGCACCGCTGACGCGCAACCGCGCGCAGCCGGATCGCGTTCCTTCTCCGCTGGCCGCCGAGTACTACGGGCAACGCGCCAGCGCCGGGCTGCTGATCGCCGAGGCGACCCAGATCAGTCCGTTGGGCCAGGGTTACCTGGACACACCCGGCATCTACAGTGACGCCCAGGTCCGGGGCTGGAAGGATGTGACCAGCGAAGTACACGCGCGCGGCGGCAGGATCGTGCTGCAGCTGTGGCATGTCGGCCGCATCTCGCACGTGAGCCTGTTGCCGGACGGCGAAGTGCCGGTGGCACCCAGCGCGATCCGCGCCAATGCCAAGACCTTCACCGCGCAGGGATTCGAGGATGTTTCCGCGCCGCGCGCGCTGGGCCTCGACGAACTGCCCGGCATCGTCGAGGACTACCGTCGTGCCGCACGCAACGCCATCGCCGCCGGCTTCGATGGCGTGGAGGTGCATGCAGCCAACGGTTACCTGATCGACCAGTTCCTGCGCGACGGCAGCAACCACCGCGATGACGAATACGGCGGCAGCATCGAAAACCGCACGCGCCTGCTGTTCGAGGTGGTCGAGGCAGTGGCTGGAAGCATCGGTGCCGGGCGCACCGGGGTACGCCTTTCGCCCACCACCCCGGCCAACGATGCGCACGACAGCGCGCCCCAGGCCCTGTTCGAACGTGCGGTGGAACGGCTGGACAGCATCGACGGCCTGGCCTTCGTGCATGTCATCGAAGGCGCGACCGGTGGCGACCGCCACAACATCGCCTTCGATTACCGTGCCCTACGTGCCCGCTTCCGCGGACCGTGGATCGTCAACAACGGCTATGACGAAGCCAGCGCCAAAGAGGCCACGCAGTCCGGTTATGCGGACGCGGTGGCGTTCGGCCGTGCGTTCATCGCCAACCCGGACCTGGTCGAGCGGCTGCGCCGCGGTGCGCCCCTCGCGCAGCTGGACCAGGCAACCCTGTATGGCGGCGGCGAACACGGTTATACCGATTACCCGACGCTGGACGCCTGACCGGCCCGGTCCCGGTGGTGCCGGGCTCTGCCCGGCAACCTCATCACGGTCGTGGTGCCGGGCTCTGCCCGGCAACCTCATGACGGTCACGTAGTGCCGGGC
>JAEZCF010000152.1 GCA_023430045.1 Pseudomonadota bacterium
GGGGCGCCCCCGCGCGGGGGGCCCCCCCCCCCCCCCCCCCGGCGGCCACTACCGCCGTGGCTGCTGCCGGGTCGTAGCACCCCTCACCGACCTGCCCCCCCACCCATGCACCGGCTTCCGCCAATGCCAGCGCCGGTTCCACCTGTGCAAGGCCCGCTCCGCTGAGCAGGATCACCGCACTTTCAGGGGCTGGCAGGGTTGCCAGGTCCAGGCCGCCCGCCTGCACCTGAAAGTGCAGGCCGCCATCGCGCAGGTCCACCGCGGTGTCATCCGGCAGGATGTACACGTGGCCTTCGAGGACATCCGCATCGGCTTCGGCCAGCGCGACCGGCAACGCAGACACACGCGCCATCTGCTTGACCAGGTTGCCGTAACGCGCGCCGTCCAGCGGCATGCGGACCAGCACCGGCACGTCCAGCTGCGCGGGCAATGCCCCCAGCAGGCGTCGCAAGGCATCCGGCCCACCGATACCGGCCAGCACGACCACCGCACCCCGCGCACCATGCCGGGGAGCCGCTGCCGGCTCGATATCCACCAGGCTCAGCGCCGTGGACTCGAAGCTGGATGACACGCCCGGCGTGCCCGCCACGGTGGCCGGCGCAGCATGCACCACGTCGTCGTCCAGCAACGCCCAGGTGCTGTGGTCGGCCAGCAGCGTGGACACAGGCTGTGCCGGTTCCGTCTCCGGTTCCGGCAGCGGCTCGTGGAACATGCTGTCCCCGGGCACCGCGTGCGCGGCGTCGGCCGCCTCATGCAGGTGAAACGACAGGGGCTCGCTGGTCTCCGACACCCGCGCCGCATCGGACAGGCCGGGCTCAGGCAGCAGCTCGTCCTCCTCCTCCGCACCGGGCGGCAGCACATTGCGGCGTCCATGCAGCTTGGCGGCCAGATGGCGGGCCCAGCGCTGCATTTCCCAGCCTTCACGGCGCGCTGCGACCTCCGCTTCATCGAACACCAGCACGAAATCCGGCGACGACAGCGCCTCTTCCAGGCGCTCCAGCGCATCTTCCACGGCAGGTTCCAGTGCAACCACCACCGCATGCGGCGAACAGGCCAGCAGGACCTCCGGGGCCAGCGCCTGCGGGTCTTCTTCCAGCACCAGCTCGGTACCCGCCAGTGCAAGCGCTTCGCGCAGGCGCTCGCGGGCAGTGCCCGGGCGTGCCAGCAGCGCGACCGCCGGTGGCGGCATTACATCATTCACGGACACGGGCTATCCCCAGCAGGTCGTACACATTGCGCATCAGATCCAGTTCCTGGTACGGCTTGCCCAGATAGCGCTGCACACCGATTTCGAAGGCGCGCTGGCGATGCTTGTCACCACTGCGCGAGGTGATCATCACGATCGGCACCCCACGGTAACGCGGATCGGCACGCATCGCGGTGGCCAGTTCGTAGCCATCCATGCGCGGCATTTCGATATCCAGCAACATCAGGTCCGGCACGCGTTCTTCCAGGCGCTCCAGCGCCTCGACGCCGTCGCGGGCTACCGTCACCTCGAAGTTGTGGCGCTCCAGGATGCGTCCGGTGACCTTGCGCATGGTGAGCGAATCGTCCACCACCATCACCACCGGCACCTGGCGTTGCTGCTCCTGCGCAGCGGCAGGCAGAGGCCGCTGCGGGTTGGCGACGAAGCGGCGCACCAGCGGTGCCACGTCCAGGATCACCACCACGCGTCCATCGCCGGTGATGGTGGCGCCGTAGATGCCCGGCACCGAAGCGATCTGCAGGCCTACCGGCTTGACCACGATTTCGCGGTTACCCAGCACCTGGTCGATCGCCACCGCCGCGCGCAGGTCGCCGGCACGGACCAGCAGCAGCGGCACCTGCGCCTGGCCTTCGGCGCGTGCGGCCTCCTGCCCGACCAGACTGCCGAGGTCGTACAGCGTGTAGTCCTCGCCGCTGTAGCGGTAGCTGCCCTCGCCCGCCTCGAAGCGTTCGCG
Organism: Pseudomonadota bacterium; assembly: GCA_023430045.1. Taxonomy (GTDB): domain Bacteria; phylum Pseudomonadota; class Gammaproteobacteria; order Xanthomonadales; family Xanthomonadaceae; genus Stenotrophomonas. The sequence goes on from JAEZCF010000152.1 coordinate 1,941, forward strand.
CGAGATGCGTCCGATGCCACTGACCGACGCCACCGGAACCGCAAACGTGGTCTCGCCGATCTGCACGAAGACCGCCTGGGTCACCGCCAGCGTCTGCGGCAGGCGCAGCGTGAAGCGCGCACCCTGCCCACGGACGGAGTGGATTTCCACGCTGCCGCCCAGCTGGCGGACTTCATTGCGCACCACGTCCATGCCCACGCCTCGCCCGGCCAGCTGGCTCAGCTGGTCCGCCGTGCTGAAACCGGCGGAGAAGATCAGGCTGTCCAGTTCATCATCCGCCAGCACGGCATCGGCCTGCACCAGGCCACGTTCGATGGCGCGACGGCGGATGGCCTCACGGTCCAGCCCAGCGCCGTCGTCAGCCACATCCAGGACGATTTCCGATCCTTCGCGATGCAGGCGCAGGGAAATCTCGCCTTCCTCCGGCTTGCCGGCGGCACGCCGCTGTTCGACCGATTCCAGCCCATGGGCCACAGAATTGCGCAGCATGTGCTCCAGCGGCGCCACCATGCGATCCAGGACATTGCGGTCCAGTTCGCCGTGGGTTCCTTCCAGCGTCAGGTGCACCTGCTTGCCGGTATCCGTGCCGGCCTGCCTCACCACGCGGCGCAGGCGCGGCACCAGGCCGTCGAACGGCACCATACGCGCGCGCATCAGGCCGTCCTGCAGTTCCGAACTGACACGCGACTGCTGCTGCAGCAACGAATCGTACTGGCGCGAAAGGTCGTCCAGCACGCCCTGCAGCCCCCCCAGATCGGCTGCAGATTCGTTGAGCGCACGGCTCAGCTGCTGCAGGGTGGAGAAGCGATCGAGTTCGAGCGGATCGAAGGTCTGGTTGGCCTGTTCCTGCTCGCGCTGGTAACGCGCCACGATCTGCGCCTCGGTTTCCAGATCCAGGCGACGCAGCTGGTCGCGCAGGCGCGCGTTGGTACGTTCCAGTTCGCCCATCGCTCCGCGGAACGCGCCCAGCTGCTGTTCAAGCCGCGAGCGGTAGATGGCCACTTCGCCGGCATGGTTGACCAGGCGGTCGAGCAGGTCGGCGCGCACGCGCACCTGCTCCTGCTGCGGACGCGAGGTCCCATCCTCGTCGCTGGCGCCTTCCACCGGCAACGGCTCGGAAAGCGGCTGGCTGGCGATGCCTGCGACGTCGTCGGCATCCGCCGCGCCGGAATCGACGCTGCCCACAGTCGTCGGATCGATCGCTGCATCGGCAGCGATGCCCGCTGCGGTCGCATCCACGGAATTCGTGGCAGCTCCAGCCACCGGATCCTGGGTGCGCAAATCGAACGCGGACACCAGGTCATCCGCCGCCGGCACCTGGCGATGGGCACCGGTAAGAATGAGCAGTTGATGCAGGCGGTCGAAACCACGTTCCAGCAAGCGCACGTCGCTACGGTCCAGGCGCGTGCGACCCACCGCAACCGCTTCCAGCAGCGATTCGATGCCGTGGCCAAGGTCGCCGACGGCATTGATGCCTGCCATGCGCGCGCCGCCCTTCAACGTATGCAGATCGCGCTGCAGGCCCGCCAGCACGTCGCGGTCGTCCGGTGCGGCACGCAGTTCGTTGATCAGACCATCGCAGTGGTCCAGCAGGTCCTTGCCTTCCTCGACGAAGATATCGACCAGTTCGCGGTCCAGCACCTGGAAGTCCAGGGCATCGGCCGCAGGTGCCAGGTCCTCTGCCTCGCCGGTTTGCGTTCCGGTATCGGTTGCGGTTCCGTTTTCGATTTCGGCGTCGTTGGCAGCTTTGACGGCAGCGGGCGTTTCCATCTCGAAGAAAGGTTGATGGGCTTGCTCGTCGACGATGCTGGCGGCGTCGGCGTCGACAGGCTCGGCATCGGCATCGGGCTCGGCGAAAGCGTCGGCTTCATCCGCCTCGTCCTCATGTCCTTGGAAGGAGAGCACCTGGAACGCTTCGTCGGTGTCGTCTTCCTCGATGACGTGCAGGCCCTCATCCAGGGCCTCCTGCAACGGCACGGCGTCGCCGAACGACGGTGCCGAAGACAGTTCTTCCGGCCACTCGGCTTCGCTCGCATGCGCGTGCCCATCGGAGACCGGCTGCACATCATCCACGGCACCCACGGCACCCACGGCATCAGGCTGCTGGCCGGGCGGCAACGAGGCACGCACGCTGTCATCGAGATACAGCGAAAGATCCTCCGCGCCGGTGAGCTGGACATCTGCTTCCGCCAGCGGGTGCGGCCCGACCGACGTTGCGGACGTGTCAGCCGCGTCCGTTGCCAGCGTCACTGGCGGCTGAGCCCAGCGCTCAGCGCTGCTCTCGTCCACGCCAGACAGGTAGGCGGACAGGTCGGCAGCACCGGTCAGTTCAACACCGTCGCCCAGCGCTCCCTCGGACACTGCTTCATGGCGGTCGTGCCTCGGTTCCGCGGCCACCTGCAGGTCTTCGAACTCACCGTCAGCCCACAGGTGCAGCTCATCTTCATCCAGCCGTTCATCGACTGGCATCCGCCCATCCACGTCGGCTTCGGCTTCGGCCTCATCATCGGCCTCACTGGCGGCGGCGGACGCGCGATCTTCGTCCGCGGCCTCAGTCGGATGTTCGCCGACGGACAACGTACCGTCAGGCTGCACCGCCTCGACGTCCAGCGAATCGGAAGGATCGACCGGCCCGTCGATGTCCTGCAGTTCCTCCAGCTCGTCCAACACCGGCCAGCGCGCTTCCGGCAGGGTCGCCGCCAGCGCCTGCAGACGTTCGGCCAGCGCACGCTGCACGGGCACACGCGGCTGTTCGGCCTGCAACGACAGCATGGTGGCCTCGATGGCCTGCGCGGTCGCATCCAGCGCCTGCACCGCATCCGACGTAGGCACTTCGGACGCGGCCAGCGCACGCTTGATGTAGCTCTCCGCGGCACCGGTGACGGCGGTGATCTCCGGCACGTCGGTCATCGCGAACGCACCGTTCATCGTATGTACCGCGCGCAGCAGCGGATCACCGACCTGCTGCGGCTGCACGCGAGCTTCCCGCAGCCAGTCATGCAGCGTGATCATGTGCGCGTGCACTTCGGCTTCGAGAATCTCGCGCAGCACGCTGTCGATGGTGGCCGGCGTGCCCGCTTCTGCGGCGGTCCCTGCCGCTTCCACCGATGCGGCCCCGGTGGAGGCCGTCACGGGTGCTGGTATATGGAACGTTTCCTCGCCCGCACCTACACGGTCGGCAATGCCCTGCAGACCCTGCAGGTCGGCGTGGATCGGGCTGCCATCGCGCAGCGCCGCGTTGAGTTCAGGCAAGACGTCGCAGGCCTGGTCGACCAGCGCCACCACCGCCGGCGAAGCACTTCGGGACCCGTCCAGCACGCGGTTGAGCATGCCTTCGATCTTCCACGCGAACTCACCCAGCGTACGTGCGCCGACCAGGCGACCACTTCCCTTCAGGGTGTGGAAGACGCGGCGGATGGGCCGCAACCGGTCCATGTTGTCCGGCTGGGCATGCCAGGCCGGCAACAGGTTGCCGAGGTTCTGCAGCTCCTCTTCAAATTCTTCCAGGAAGACATCACGGATATCCTGGTCGATGTTCTCTGCCTGCTCGTCGAAGCCCCCATCGACATGGACGGGACCTGCGGCCTGCGTGCCCGACGAGGCGGTCGGAGCAGCGCTGGATTCCTGCGGCGTGGCATGCGGCTGGAACGCGGCGGCCGCTGTTGCCAGTTCGGCAAGGAAGCGCGCATCCTCGTCGTCATCGTCGCTGCCATGGGCGACGTCACCGGCATCGCCATCGGCCGCGGACGCCGGCGGGACGGCCTCTTCGGCATCCAATGACAGCACGCTGTCGCCACGGCTGAGCGCGCTTTCATCGACGTGGAAGCTGACCGCTTCGCTTCCTTCGAAGGCGCCGCCAGACTCGGCCAGCACCGGATCGAAACCATTCGTCTCGATGATGACCACTTCGCTGGCATCCAGCGTGGTGTCTTCTGCCGGTTCTTCCTGCGGCGTCTCCACCGAAGGACCCGCTTCGACTACACCGGTATCCAACGGCGCCACGGACCAGGCGGTGGTTTCGGAAAACGCTTCGGCAGACACCGGATCGAAACCGCTGGCGGCTGCCGGAAGTGGTGCAGCAGCCACCACACCAGGAAATGTTTCCAGCCCACCCAGTTCCCAGGCGGGCACCTCCGGTGGCGCCGCGCTGGATGCTGCAAACACCAGGGACGGCGCGTCTGCGCCATTGTTCCCTGCGTCAGCGGACGGTTCCAGGGAAGCAGCCACGTCGAACACCACGTCGGGTATCGCGGGCGGAACAAACATTGGCGCCGGAGCCAACGTCACGGTCTCGAATGCATCCTCCCTCGGCACGGCGAATGCCGGCACCGGCAGCGGCTCACGCTGCACGGGCGCCGCTGCCAGCGCGTCCAAGGGCACGCCAGCCCCGGCCGTGTCTTCAACGACGATGGCTGGCAATGGCCAGTAACGGAGTGCTTCCAGGCTGCTGCGGGTGATTTCCAGGATGTCTTCGCGGCCCGGGCGACGGTCACGCAATGCTTCCAGGTAATACTCCAGGCTCGCCATGGCATCGGCCAGCGTATCCAGCTGGCGGCCACTGGGCACGCGCTGGCGCGCGATCAGTTCGGCACTGACGTACTGCGCCACGCCCTGCAGGTAATCGGCCGGCACCGACAGGTCGAGCATGCGCAGCGCGCCGCCAACCTCGCCAAGCAGGCGCGGCACGTCCTGCAGCTGCTCGTGGTTCCAGTTGGTTTCGATGAAGGCGACGAAATGTTCGCGCGCCACAGTGAAGTTGGCGATCGCTTCATGGGCGAGGACCTCCACCGTGCGGCGCGTTTCAGCCGCGGCCGGATCGTCCTCGCCGCTGCCCGCCGCGCCCAGGTTCGCGACCTGGTCGTCCAGCGAGGCATCCACGTACAGCAGCGCGCCGGCGACATCCAGCAGCATGCCTTCGTCGATCTGCTGGCCACGTTCGACCACGCCCTGCAGGGCATCACGCTGCTGCACCACGACGCGGCGGGCGACGTCCAGCCCCATCATTGCCAGGGTATCGGCCACCGCGCCCAGCTCATCCACCTGCTGCTGCAGCTGCGCCGGCTGGCCATCGGTACGCAGGTGCAGATCCAGCGCGTCCTTGACCCGCAACAGCTCTTCCTTCACCGCGCTGCCGACGGTATCGAGCAGCTCCCGGTTGCGTCCGCTCAGGCTGCCGCGGGCATGGTCCAGTTCCGCCTCGCTGGCGCTGGCGCTGTCCGGCGCGAAGGCCAGCAGCACACTTTCGTTGATGCCCGCGATGCCGCGCACGGCACGGATCTCATTGAGCAGCGGCAGCAGTACGATGGGAATGTCACGATGTCCGTTCTGCAGCCGTTCCAGATAATCGGGCAGCAGCACGCTGCCGCGCATCAGCGTGGCGCAGGCCTCGTCGCGATCCACCACGTCCCCGGCACCGATGGCGTTGGCCAGCTGCTCCAGTTCCTCGGCGACCATCGCCGGCGCATACAGTTCGACCATCCGCAGCGTGCCCTGCACCTGGTGCAGATGGCCCGCACAGAAGCGCATGCGGCTGGTGTCGGAAGGCTCTTCGACGAAGTATTCGACCTCGTTGCGGACCTGGCGGAGGGTTTCGTCCAGCTCCGGCTTCACCCAGCCCAGGGCCGCGTGGCTCATTGCGTCGCGCAGGCTGCTCATGGCCGGGCTCCTCCGGTCGCCAGCGCACCCCGGCAGCCAGCGGCGCGGGAAGGACGAGGGCATGAATAATGACGATGGTTCATCAGGGTGATCCTTGCTTCTCCGCGCTGCGCGGCTCAGGCCGGCAGCTTGAAGTCGGCGACCGAACGACGCAGGTCCGCGGCCAGCTCTGCCAGGTGGCCGATCGATTCAGCGGTCTGGCCCGCGCCTTCGGAGGTCTGGCCGGTGATCTGCCGGATCACGCCCATCGTCCGGGTGATGTCCGACGCTGCCGAAGACTGCTGCTGCGCGGCCACGGAAATATTTTTGATGAGGGTGTTCAGCGCATTGGACACGCGCTCGATCTCGGTCAGCGCGGTACCGGCATCCTCGGCCAGGCGCGCACCGGACACCACTTCGGCGGTGGTCTGCTCCATGGAGGTGACCGCCTCGTTGGTATCGGCCTGGATCGCCTGCACCAGGTTCTCGATGCGTCGGGTAGCGCCGGAGGTGCGCTCTGCCAGCCGCTGCACTTCGTCGGCCACCACCGCGAACCCGCGACCGGCCTCGCCCGCCGAAGCAGCCTGCACCGCCGCGTTCAGCGCGAGGATGTTGGTCTGCTCGGAAATGTCGTTGATCAGTTCCACGATGGAGCCGATTTCCTGCGACGATTCGCCCAGCCGCTTGATGCGCTTGGACGTTTCCTGGATCTGGTCGCGGATCTGGTCCATGCCCTGGATGGTCTCGCGCACCACGCCGGCACCTTCGGCGGCGATCACCACCGAGCGCTGCGCCACGTCGGCCGATTCGGCCGAGTTGCGCGACACCTGTTCGATGCTCGACGCGATCTCGCCGATGCGGTCCGAGGCGGTGGTGATCTGGTTGGCCTGGTGACCCGCCGCTTCGGCCAGCTGCATGGCCGTGGCCTGGGTCTCCTGCGTGGACACGGCGACCTTGGCCGAGGTGTCGTTGATGGTGGTCACCAGATGGCGCAGTTCGTCCACGGCGTAGTTGATCGCGTCGGCGATGGCACCGGTCATGTCCTCGGTCACCGAGGCCTTCACCGTCAGGTCGCCCTCGCCGAGCGAGCTGATTTCATCCAGCAGCCGCATGATCGCCTGCTGGTTGCGGCTGTTGAATTCCACCTGGGTCTGGTAGCGCAGTTCCTGCTCGCGCGAGCGGCCGCGCACCGACGTGGTGACGAACCCGATGATCGCGATCAGCGACAGGGCGCCGGAGACCACACCGATCCAGAAATTCGGGAACAGCCGCGTATCGCTTGCCGAGCCGAACGAGGAGAACGCATTGAACAGGCTCTTGCTGTCATCCAGCATGCCGGCCGAACCGGCGGTCAGGCTGGCTGCGGCGGCCTGTGCGGCGAACAGCTGTCGCGAGCTGGCGAGGATGGCGTCGGCATCGGCCTTCATCGCCGTCCACTGCTGCTGGGACTGGTCCAGCGCAGCCAGCGCGGCAGCACCGCGCACAGCGGCGATACCCAGTTCATCGTTGCCGTTGCGCAGGGCATCGAGCACCTGGCTGAACACCGTGATGTCGCGGGCCAGTGCATCGCCGGCGGTCGACGCCGACGAACCACCGGCGCGCATTTCGGTTACCCGGCGGGCCATCGTTCCGGCCACCACGACCTGCTGCAGGGCGCTGTAGATCTGCGCGGAAGGCGCGCCCGAGGCGCTCATCGCACGCACCACTTCGTTCAGCTGCGCCTGCAGGCCAGGAACGGCACCAACGAAATTATTGGCGTTGCCGGCCAGCGTCAGGACCGCCGGTTCACTGGACACCAGCTGCGCCGCACTCTTGCCCAGGGGCTGCCAGGTGGCGAGCAGCTTGCCGATCGGCCGGCTCACACCGGGCTCTTCGGCGTAGCGAGCCTGCAGCGTGTTCATGTGGCCATCGATGGCCGCGCGGGTGGCCTTGAACGCGGTGAATGCCTGTGCGTTGCCGGCGACCGCCTCACGGCCCTGGTTGGCCAGCTGCTGTGACAGCACCTGCAGGTCGGCTGCCTTGGTGCTGGCGTCGGCCAGGCGGCTGCCCTGCCATGTCGCCACGCCGGTATTCAGGCCGAACAGCGCCATGGATATCAGCAGCAGGATCAACCAGGCGTTGGTGCCACCCAGGCGCACCTTGGCGGGCCTGTTGGAATCCGAAGCAGTACTCATCGTTCAACCTCGATGTTCAATACAGATGCGAAAGCAGCAGCCGGCCTCAGGCCGCGGCCTGCCGGAATTCAGGAGTGCGCGACAGCAGCGACAGCGAAAACACGCCCCAGTCGTGGCCGTCGGCGCGGAACGCGCGGTCCACGAAATGGCCATAACGCCCAGCCGCCAGCTCGCCGGCCTGGACCTGCTGTCCGGCCTCGAAGCTGCGCTGGCCGAACAGTTCATCGATGGTAAGCGCCACGTCGCCGCCCGCCTGGCGCATCACCAGCACGCGCTGGCCTTCCTGCTGCACGGTGCGGCTGCCTTCCAGGAAGAAGCGCAGGTCCACCACCGGAAACAGGTTGCCGCGCAGGTTGCCGACACCCAGCAGCCACGGCTGCGCGCACGGCACCGGCGTCACCGGTGGCATCGGTACGATTTCCACGACTTCACGGAAGTCGGACACCAGTCGCCGGCTGCCGACGCGGTAACCGACACCACGCCACAGGTCCTGCGCGAACTGGCGCTCGGGCAGCTGCACCGCATGGGCAAGGCTGCGACGTTCGTAGGCTTCAAGGATGTCGAAGGGAGAACGCATCAGGCCACCAGCTCGGCGATGCGCGAAAGCAGGTCTTCCTCGCGCGGCGGTTTGACGATGTAGTCCGCGGCGCCCTGTCGCAGCCCCCATGCCTTGTCGGTTTCCATCGCCTTGGTGCTGACGATGATCACCGGGATGTGCTTGGTCGCGGCATCGCGCGCCAGCGCGCGGGTGGCCTGGAAGCCGCTCATGCCCGGCAGCACGACATCCATCAGCACCAGCTGCGGCGCATGCTCGCGGACCAGTTGCAGGCCCTCTTCGGCGTTGTCTGCTTCGAGCACCTCATGACCGGCCTTGCGCAGCCATTGGCCGAACACCGCGCGATCAGTCGGTGAATCCTCGATAAGGATGATACGAGCCATTGTGCCTTTCCCCCCTGGTCAGGCGTTGACGTATGTGCGGATGGCACCCAGCAGTTCTTCACGAGTGAATGGCTTGGTCAGGTACTGCTCCGAGCCGACGATGCGTCCGCGTGCCTTGTCGAACAGGCCATCCTTGGAGGACAGCATGATCACCGGCGTGCCCTTGAACAGCTGGTTGCCCTTGATCAGCGCGCAGGTCTGGTAGCCATCCAGTCGCGGCATCATGATGTCCACGAAGATGATCTGCGGCTGCTGGTCGGCGATCTTGGCCAGCGCTTCGAAGCCGTCGGTGGCGGTCACCACCTCGCAGCCTTCGCGCTTCAGCAGTGTTTCCGCGGTCCTGCGGATGGTCTTCGAGTCATCGATGACCATCACCCGGAGTCCTGCGAGCTCCCCGCCCGCAGCCATGTTCTCAGTCATTGCCTTCCCCATGCGCGGCACTTCGGCCGGTGCCGCTGCGAAGGCGTATCTATATCGCACTTGCGCTGCCGCCAGCAAGCGCCGATTCACATTCATCTTGCCTGCCACCTCCTGCAGGCCCGCCCCGCCGGGCACACGCAGCGTTGCGCGACGGGGAGCGGGCACGCCATCCCCGGAGCCGCTACCATCTGCACCTTGCCCCACAGGTGCCACCATGTCGCTGAATGTCATCGTGGTGATGGATCCCATCGCCCACATCAAGATCGCCAAGGACACGACCTTCGCCATGCTGCTGGAAGCCCAGCGCCGTGGCCATGCCCTGCATTACGTGCGGCCGGGTGGGCTCAGCCTGGATCGCGGACAGGCGGTGGCGCAGGCCGCTCCCCTGCAGGTGCGCGACGACCCGGCCGACTGGTATACGCTTGGCGCCTTCGAACGCCTTGAGTTCGGAGCGGGCCAGGTGGTGCTGATGCGCAAGGACCCGCCGGTGGATGCGGAGTTCATCTACGATACCCAGGTACTGGATGTCGCCGCAGGCGCCGGTGCGAAGGTGGTCAACAACCCGCAGGGCCTGCGTGATTTCAACGAAAAGCTGGCCGCGCTGCTGTTCCCGCAGTGCTGTCCGCCAACCCTGGTCAGCCGTGACGCCAAGGCCCTCAAGGCCTTCGTGCTCGAACATGGCCAGGCGGTGCTGAAGCCGCTGGACGGCATGGGCGGCCGCTCGATCTTCCGCAGCGGCACCGGCGACCCGAACCTCAACGTCATCCTGGAAACGCTGACCGATGGCGACCGCAAGCTCGCGCTCGCGCAGAAGTTCATCCCCGACATCAGTGCCGGCGACAAGCGCATCCTGCTGATCGATGGCGAACCGGTGGACTATTGCCTGGCGCGGATCCCGCAGGGTGACGAATTCCGCGGCAACCTGGCCGCAGGCGGCCGCGGCGAAGGCCGCCCGCTGAGCGAGCGAGACCGCTGGATCGCCGCCCAAGTGGGTCCGGAAATGAAGCGTCGCGGCATGCGTTTCGTCGGCCTGGACGTGATCGGCGACTACCTGACCGAGGTCAACGTCACCAGCCCGACCTGCGTGCGTGAACTGGATGCGCAGTTCGGCCTGAACATCGCCGGCACCCTGTTCGACGCGATCGAAGCCGACGTCCGCTGATGAGCGTGGCGTTGCCCGCGCCGGTGGCAGGCCGTGAGGCGCAGCGGCTGGGCGCGACGCTGACCCTGTCGGTCGTCCTGCATGCGCTGCTGATCCTCGGGGTGGGCTTCGCTGTCCGCGGTGAGGCGCCGCTGGTCCCGACGCTGGATGTGATCTTCAGCCAGACCAGGACCGCGCTGACGCCGAAGCAGGCCGATTTCCTTGCCTCCGCCAACCAGGTGGGCGGCGGCGACCATGACAAAACGCAACGGCCACGGGACGCACAGACCGGCATCGTCCCGCAGGTGCAGGCCGGCACCAGTCCGGTTCCGCAGCAGCACCAGGAAGCGGCCGCACCGCCGCCACCGCAGGCACGCGTGGTCAGCAGCCGCAACGGCGAAGAGCAGGTCGCGCAGGCACAGGCCCAACCGCTGCCGGAACAGCCGCGTCCGGACGCGCCCCTGGACGCGCGCGAGCAGCGCGATGCGGAAATGGCGCGGCTGGCGGCCGAAGTGCACCTGCGTTCTGCGCAGTACGCCAAGCGGCCGAACCGCAAGTTCGTTTCCGCGAGCACGCGCGAATATGCGTGGGCCGATTACCTGCGTGCGTGGGTGGACCGCGCCGAGCGTGTTGGCAACCTGAATTATCCCGATGAGGCGCGCCGACGCCGGTTGGGTGGCCAGGTGGTGATCACCGTCGGCGTGCGTCGCGATGGCAGCGTGGAAAGCAGCCGGATCCTGCGCTCCAGTGGCACGCCGCTGCTGGATGAGGCGGCACTTCGTGTGGTGCAGCTGGCGCAGCCTTTTCCGCCGTTGCCGCAGACCGACGACAAGGTGGACATCCTGCAGGTAACCCGCACATGGGCGTTCCTGCCGGGCGGCGAACTGCGCGACGATTGAGGGAGTTCCGGTGCACCGCCGCACCCGGCGGCTCGCGGTGGAGCCGATCCATGGTCGGCTGCATTGAATGAAACATGAGATGGAACAAAGGCAGCCGACCATGGGTCGGCTCTACCGATCGTCCGGCCAACTCCTCGCCTCACGCCCCGCCACGAGGGCCTCAGCCGCTCGCCTGTGCCTTCGCCGCCCGCAGTGCCTGCTGCTCCACCAGCGTCAACGCGACATTGTCCCGCAGGTAGGCCGGCTCCACGCGCTCGGGCGCAATCCCCTCCCCACGCTCGAACGACGGCGCGGCCAGCGCCAGCACATCCGATGCCCGCGGCAATGCGCCCGCATCGTGGCCGCGCAGCGCTCCTCCCAGCTGCCCCACCAGCGCAGCGTCAAGTGCAGCAAATCCGGTACCCACGCCGTACACCGGCAGCCCGGCGGGCAGTTGCACGGCGTCCGGTCCGCACACACGTTCGGCACCACACGCTACCGGCAAGCCATCCACGCGCTCGAAACGCGCCACGTACAGCTCGCCCATCCGCGCATCGATCGCCGACAGGATCCGGTCCTCGTCCGCCGGCGCACGCATCGCCAGCGCCTGCAGGGTGGAAACCGGCAACAACGGACGGTCCAGCGCCAGTGCGATGCCCTGTGCCAGCGCGATCGCCAGGCGAACACCGGTGAACGCTCCCGGGCCACATCCCAGCGCGATCGCATCCAGCTGCGAGCGCACGATGCCAGCCTCCGCAAGCAGCTCTTCGGCCCACGGCAGCGCCAGCGCGGCATGGCGACGCGGTGCGATCTCGAAACGCTCGCGTACCTGCCCCTCCACGTGGACGGCAACGGAACAGGCTTCAGTGGACAGTTCAAAGGCGAGCAGTTTCATCGTTTCACGGTCAGAACAGGGAAAGCGGCGTACCGGCGGGAACAGTGTCGCCGGCCTCCGCAGGACGCCATTGTGGCGCAAAGAACGCCTGCACATCGGCGAGCGCCCGGGTGCGACGGAACGGCGGCAGCGAATCAAGGAACACCCGCCCATAACTGCGGTTGAGCAGGCGCGGATCACACAGCACCAGTACCCCACGGTCGGTTTCGCTGCGGATGAGCCGACCGACCGCCTGCTTGAGCGCGATCACCGCCTGCGGCAGCTGCTCGTCGCGGAACGGATTCCCGCCGGCGTGCCGGATCGCGTCGAGCCGCGCCTCGAAAACCGGGTCGTCCGGGGCCGCGAACGGCAGCTTGTCGATCACCACCACCGACAGCGCATCGCCGGCAACGTCGACGCCTTCGCGGAAACTTGCGGTGCCGAGCAGCACGCCGTTGCCCGATTCGCGGAAGCGCTGCAGCAGCACGTGCCGCGGCTCGCTGCCCTGCACGAACAAGGGCCACGGGGCATCGCGCAGCAGCTCGGCGGCCTCGCGCAGGGCGCGGTGCGAGGCGAACAGCAGGAAGG
>JAEZCF010000006.1 GCA_023430045.1 Pseudomonadota bacterium
CACCAGGGGAATGGCCTGGTAGAGCGGGTCCATGACCTGCTTGTAGAGCGTGACGACCAACGGTCGTCACCCACCAGGGGAATGACCGGGTAGAGCGGGTCCATGACCCGCTTGAGGAGCGTGACGACCAACGGTCGTCACCCGCCAGGCTACCGCGTCACCCACGAGGAACCATCCGCTGGAATCGTTTACAGGCCGCCTGCACCGGGAGGTCACGTGCTGCGCGGGCTATAATCGGTGTTTTCCCGCACCCGCCACAGGAAGTACATGAGCATCGAACAGCTGGCCGAAACCGCCCAGGCCATGGTCGCCCCGGGCAAGGGCATCATCGCGATCGACGAATCCACCGGTACCATCGCCAAGCGCTTTGCCAGCGTCGGCATCGAGAACACCGAGGAAAACCGTCGCGCCTACCGCGAACTGCTGCTGACCACGCCGAAGCTCAACGAGCACATCTCCGGCGCGATCCTGTTCGACGAGACCATCCGCCAGTCCACGAAGGATGGCGTGCCGTTCGCCAAGTACATGTCCGACAACGGCATGATTCCGGGCATCAAGGTCGACAAGGGCGCGCATCCGCTGGCCGGCTGCCCGGGCGAACTGGTCACCGAAGGCCTGGACGGCCTGCGTGAGCGCCTGCAGGAGTACTACAAGCTGGGTGCGCGCTTCGCCAAGTGGCGTGCGGTCATCAACATCGGCGAGAGCATTCCGTCGGGTACCTGCATCGAATCCAACGCCCACGCCCTGGCGCGTTATGCCGCGCTGTGCCAGGAATGCGGCCTGGTGCCGATGGTCGAGCCGGAAGTCATCATGGACGGCGACCACGACATCGAAACCTGCTACGAAGTCACCGAAGCCACCCTGCGCTCGCTGTTCGATGCGCTGTACCAGCAGAACGTACTGCTGGAAGGCACCATCCTGAAGGCTTCGATGGTCATCTCCGGCAAGGGTTGCGACGAGCAGGCAGATGTCGAGGAAGTGGCCGAATCCACCGTGATGTGCCTGAAGAGCACCGTGCCGGCGATCCTGCCGGGCGTGGTGTTCCTGTCCGGCGGCCAGAGCGATGAACAGTCCACCGCCCACCTCAACGCCATGAACCAGCTGGGCCAGCTGCCGTGGCCGCTGAGCTTCTCCTACGGCCGTGCCATGCAGCAGGCCGCCCTGAAGCTGTGGGCCAAGGACATGAAGGCCAACTTCTCTGCCGCGCAGAAGACCGTTTACGAGCGTGCGAAGGAAAATGGCCAGGCTGCCCTGGGCAAGTGGAACGGCTGATCCAGCCGCCATCGCTGCAAAGAAAGACGCCGGCCAATGAGCCGGCGTCTTTCTGTCCGGCCGCAGTTGCAGCTCCGGCCCGTGGGTGTGTCAGAACACGGACGTCAGAGTGCGGGCGCCGCCGCCGCGCCCGGCAACGGCAGTGCAAGGGCTGGGGCTTCTTCGACCGGTTGCCCGGCCGCCAGCAGGGCCTGCTGATAGGCCTTGAACGTAGCGCTGTTGTAGGCGACCAGGATGATCCGGCGAGGTTGCCGGTGGCTGCGCTGCCACGCCACGGTTTCCGTGGCGGCGATCTGCGCCGCCTGGTACAGCGGATAGCCATACACGCCGCAGCTGATCGCCGGGAACGCGATGGACTGCACGTCCAGCTTTTCGGCCAACTGCAGCGATTTCCAGTAGCAGTTGGCCAGCAGTGCCGGTTCGTCGCGCTGGCCGTCGTGCCAGACCGGCCCTACGGTATGGAAGACGTATCGTGCCGGCAGTGCATGCGCGGCCGTGGCGATGACTTCACCGGTCGGGCAGCGAACGCCGGGGCGGCCCTGCGGCAGGCGTTCGCATTCTTCCAGCAGGGCAGGGCCTGCGGCGCGATGGATGGCTCCGTCCACGCCGCCTCCGCCCAGCAGGGATTCGTTGGCCGCGTTGACGATCGCATCCACCGCCAGGGTCGTTATGTCGCCCTGCCAAACCTCGATCTTCATGCGTCCTGACTCCTGGCTGTCGGTTGATGCGGTGCAACGTCCAGCGTTGCTTGAGCTACCCTACCCGGTAGCGCATGCATGCTGCGTCATGACCGTCTCACCCGTTGCGACCCGGGAGTGGCCGCGAGGGCCGGGCCCTGGTTGACCCGGGGCGCCTGCCCGCCAGCCAGTGGCCCGGCGCCCGGCTAGCCAGCGTTTACGGCAGCCCGGCCAGCCAGTCGTCGTCCGAACCGTCGTTCACGTCGGCGAACAGGGGCGTGGAGAAGTAGCGTTCGCCGGTGTCAGGCAGCATCGCCAGGATCACCGAACCTGCTTCGGCGCGTTCGGCCACCTGCAGCGCGCTGGCCACCGTGGCGCCGGCGGAAATGCCCACGAACAGGCCTTCTTCGGCGGCCAGCCGGCGGGCGGTGGCGATCGCGCGGTCATCGTCCACCGACAGCAGTTCATCCACCACGTCGCGGTTGAGCACGTCCGGCACGAAATCCGGGGTCCAGCCCTGGATCTTGTGCGGCTTCCAGTCGTCGCCCTTCAGCAGGGCCGCACCCGCCGGTTCGGTGGCGATGATGCGGGTCTGCGGCCGGGCCACCTTGAGCACTTCGCCTACCCCGGTCAGGGTACCGCCGGTGCCCCAGCCGCTGACGAAATAATCCAGGCGTCGTCCGGCGAAATCGCGCAGGATCTCCGCCGCCGTGGTGTTGCGGTGCCAGGCCGGGTTGGCCGGGTTGGCGAACTGGCTTGCCAGGAACCAGCCGTGCTGTTCGGCCAGCTCGGCGGCCTTGCGTACCATGCCGCTGCCGCGCTCGGCGGCCGGCGTCAGGATCACTTTGGCGCCATAGGCGCGCATCAGCTTGCGGCGCTCCACGGAGAAGGTTTCCACCATGGTCGCGACGAATTTGTAGCCGCGGGCGGCCGCCACCATGGCCAGTGCGACGCCGGTATTGCCGGATGTGGCTTCCACGATGGTGTCGCCGGGCTTGAGCAGGCCACGCTGCTCGGCGTCCAGGATGATCGCCAACGCCAGGCGGTCCTTCACCGAGCCGCCGGGATTGAACGATTCCACCTTGGCATACAGGGTGACGTGGTCCGGCGCCAGCCGCTGCAGCCGGACGATAGGGGTATTGCCGATGGTATCCAGGATGGAGTCATACAGGGCCATGGGGGTGCTCCGGAACAGGGCCGCGGCAGAGGCGGCAGGGATGGGTGGACGAAGAGTGGATGGCTGCGTCCTGACCGGTCGACCGTAGCGCTGCCATATGACAGCAGGAAATGACCAGATTCCCGTCATAAACAACGTTTGGTTATAAGCTGGTGACGGCAATTGCCCTACAGTGACTTTTCCTCTTCCGGCCCTATCGCCATGACGCTGACCCAGCTTCGCTACCTGGTGGCCATCGCCGACGCCGAGCTGAACATCACGCTCGCCGCATCGCGCGTGCACGCCACCCAGCCTGGCCTGTCCAAGCAGCTCAAGCAGCTGGAGGACGAGCTGGGATTCCTGCTGTTCGTACGCCGTGGGCGCAGCCTGGAATCGGTCACGCCGGCCGGCGTGGAGGTCATCAGCCGTGCCCGCGCCGTGCTGGCCGAGGCCAACAACATCCGCACCTATGCGGCCAACCAGCGCCGTGAGAGCCAGGGCCAGCTGGTGCTGACCACCACGCATACGCAGGCGCGCTTCGTGCTGCCACCAGCAGTTGCGCGCATCAAGCAGGCCTATCCGCAGGTCAGCGTGCACCTGCAGCAGGCGGCGGAAAGCGATGCCCTGGACCTGCTCAGCCAGGGCGATGCGGACATCGCCATCATCAGCACCGCCGGCAGCGAGCCCAGCGCCGGCATCGCCGTACCGCTCTACCGCTGGCGACGGCTGGTGCTGGTGCCTAAAGGCCACGCCCTGGATCGGGCCGGTCGCGTTCCCGACCTTGCGGCGCTGGCGGCCCAGCCGTTGATCAGCTACGAATCCTCCACGCGTCCGGGGTCATCGCTGCAGCGTGCCTTCGCTTCGGCGGGGCTGGCGCCGGACATCGCGCTGACCGCGCTGGATGCGGATCTCATCAAGACCTACGTGCGCAGCGGTGTGGGCGTCGGCCTGCTGGCCGAAATGGCCGTCAGCGCGGCCGATCACGACCTGCGGGCCTGGGTGGCGCCGGAGCCGATCGACGAGTGCATTGCGTGGGCGGTGCTGCCACGCGACCGCGTGCTGCGTGATTACGCGCTGGAACTGGTTCATGTACTGGCGCCGCAGGTGGACCCGCGCGACCTGCGCCGGGTGCTGGACGGCAACCAGGAACCGGCGTGGCCCTTGCCGCCGACGTGGGAATCCCTGACCCAGACCATCACGTCCTGACGGTGGCAGGTGGCCGGCCCGCCTGATGGTCCCGTGCAGCCGGACAGCGCCCGACGCCACGTGGGATGCCGGCCGGACCGGGCGAGGGGGCCGGACACACAGCGACACACGCCGACACGCTCGCCGGACCCCCCTGCACGGGAAGGGTTCCAGCCGCTACCACGGCGTCTGGGCAGCACGGTAAACGCTTGGCACATACGGCCTTCGCACGCTGCCGCCTACACTCGCGGGTCATGCCGAAGGCGGGATTTTTCATGTTGGTACGTATCGCAGCGGGCACGGTCATCGGACTGGCCCTGGTTCTGACCGGTTGCAAGGGTGAAGCGGAGGCCGAGCGCCGTCAAACCGCCGATGTGCCGGTGACCGCGCAGGTCGTGGAACCGTCCGCGTGGAGCGATACGTTGCAGGCGCTGGGCACCGCCAAGGCACGTGAATCGGTCACCGTCACCGCCAAGGTCAGCGAGATCATCGAGCAGGTGCATTTCGAAAGCGGCCAGCAGGTCCGGGCCGGCGCGCCGCTGGTGACCCTGCGCGGCCAGGCCCAGCAGGCCGCACTCAGCCAGGCGCAGGCGACGTTCGCCGAAGCCGACCAGCTCTACCGCCGGCAGCGCGAACTGGCGCAGCAGCGGCTGGTGGCCAGCGCCACCCTGGATACCCAGAAGGCCATCCGTGATTCGGCCGAGGCGCGGGTAGCTGAAATGCAGTCGGACATCGGCGACCGCAACGTGCGCGCGCCGTTTGCCGGTGTGCTCGGCATCCGCCAGGTCAGCCCGGGCTCGCTGGTCACGCCCACCACGCCCATCGCCACCCTGGACGACATCGAGCGCATGCACGTCGACTTCCAGGTGCCGGAAGCCGAGCTGGCCTCGCTGGCCAATGGCAACAAGGTGGAAGCCACCAGCGTGGCCTGGCCTGGACGGACCTTCGAAGGCGAGGTGACCACCATCGATGCCCGAGTGGATCCGGGCACCCGCGCAGTGACCGTGCGCGCCGATTTCCCCAATGGCGACCACGCGCTGCGGCCGGGCATGCTGCTGGACGTGCGTATCTACCGGCCCGAACGCCAGGCGCTGGTGGTGCCGGAAATCGCCGTTGTGCAGGTGGGTCGCGATACCTTCCTGTACCGCCTGAAGCCGGACAGCACGGTGGAACGCGTGGATGTGGTGACTGGTGCCCGCCGTGCCGGCGTGGTCGAACTCAAGCAGGGCATCAGCGCCGGCGACCGCATCATCGTCGATGGCACCGGCAAGCTGCGCCAGGGCCTGAAGGTGGACGCCCGCCCGGTGGCTCCGGTGGCAGCGCCGGAACCGGAAACCCTGCCGGCACCGCCCAGCGTGCCTGATGCGCCGGTCGGCACGGTTGTTCCGGCCGAGGGCCGCGGCGGATGAAACTTTCCAACACTTCCATCCAGCGGCCGGTATTCGCCGTGGTGATGAGCCTGCTGCTCATCGTGCTGGGTGTCATGTCGTTCACCCGCCTGACGCTGCGCGAGCTTCCGGCGATCGATCCGCCGATCGTCTCGGTATCGGTGGACTATACGGGCGCGTCGGCGGCGGTCATCGAAAGTCGCATCACCCAGGTGCTGGAAGATGCACTGGCCGGCATCGAAGGCATCGACACCATCAACGCGCGCAGCTCCAATGGACGTGCGCAGGTCAGCATCGAGTTCACATCCAACCGCGACATCGAAGCGGCCGCCAATGATGTGCGCGATGCGGTCAGCCGCGTCGCCGACCGCATGCCTGAAGAAGCGCGTCCACCGGAGATCGCCAAGGTTGAAAGCGATGCCGACCCGATCATCTGGTTCAACATGGCCTCGTCCACGATGGACACGCTGGAGCTGAGCGATTACGCCGACCGCTACGTGGTCGACCGCTTCTCCAGCCTGGACGGCGTGGCCCAGGTGCGCATCGGTGGCCGTCAGCGCTATGCCATGCGCATCTGGCTGGATCGCGACCAGCTGGCCGCGCGTGGACTGACCACCGGTGACGTGGAAACCGCCCTGCGCAATGAAAACGTGGAGCTGCCGGCCGGTCGCATCGAATCGGCAGACCGCGATTTCACCCTGCGCGTGGAACGCAACTACGTCAAACCCGAAGACTTCGCGACGATTCCGCTCGGCAAGGGCAACGATGGCTACGTGGTGCGCATGGGCGACGTCGCGAAGATCGAGCTGGCCTCGGCCGAACGCCGTGCGTATTACCGCAGCAATGGCGAACCGGGCGTCGGCCTGGGCATCGTCAAGACATCGACGGCCAATGCGCTGGACGTGGCACGTACCGCGCGTGCGGAGGCCGAGCGCGTGGCGCAGACGTTGCCGGAAGGCACGCAGATCTTCGTGGCCTTCGACAACACCACCTTCATCGAAGCGGCGGTGGACCGCGTCTACGCCACGCTGGTGGAGGCCATGCTGCTGGTGCTGGCGGTGATCTGGCTGTTCCTCGGCAGCTTCCGTGCCGCGCTGATCCCGGCCGTCACCGTGCCGGTATGCCTGGTGGCGGCATTCATCGCGCTGTATGCGTTCGATTTCTCCATCAACCTGCTCACCCTGCTGGCGCTGGTGCTGTGCATCGGCCTGGTGGTGGACGATGCCATCGTGGTGGTGGAGAACGTGCAGCGCCGCATCGATCTGGGCGAACCGCCGCTGGTGGCGTCCAAACGCGGCACCGCGCAGGTGGCGTTCGCGGTCATCGCCACCACCGCAGTGCTGGTGGCGGTATTCCTGCCGGTGGGTTTCCTGGAAGGCAATACCGGACGGTTGTTCCGCGAACTGGCGGTAGCGCTGGCAGCAGCCGTCGCGCTTTCGGCCTTCGTCGCCCTCACGCTGACACCGATGATGGCATCCAAGCTGCTCAAGCCGCATACCGGACATGCGCCGCGCGGCCTGCATGGCTTCATCAACCGCCGGCTGGAAGCACTGTCCGCCAGCTACGGCCGGGTGCTGGAACGCCACGTGGACCGTACCTGGATCTACTTGGTGGTGATGGTCGCCGCGCTGCTGGCCAGCTGGCTGCTGATGCGCCACCTGCCTTCGGAACTGGCGCCGGCCGAAGACCGGGGTTCGTTCCAGATCATGATCGACGGCCCCGAAGGGGCAGGTTACGACTACACCGTGCAGCAGGTGCAGCAGGTGGAAGCGATGCTGGCCCCGCACGTGGGCGCGGACAAGACCATTGCGCGCGCCAACCCGCGGGTTCCCGGTGGCTGGGGCGCCAGCGAGGAAATGCATACCGGCCGCGTGAGCGTGTTCCTGCAGCCATGGCGGCAGCGCAGCGAAAGCACGCCGGACGTGGCCAATGAACTGCAGCAGGAACTGGACACGATACGCGGCGTGCGCGTGCGTACCCAGGTCGGTGGTGGCCTGGTGCGCAGTGGCGGACAGCCGTTCCAGATCGTCCTGGGCGGCCCGGAATACGAAGAAATCGCGCAGTGGCGGGACCGTTTCCTGCTGCGCATGGCCGATAACCCGGGCCTGGTCGGCGCTGATTCGGATTACAAGGAAACCCGCCCGCAGATGCGCGTGAACATCGACCGCCAGCGCGCGGCGGACCTGGGCGTGTCGGTCACGGCGATCGGTTCGGCGCTGGAAACCATGATGGGATCGCGGCGCGTCACCACCTTCGTGGACAACGGCGAAGAGTACGACGTGCTGGTGCAGGCCGGCCGCGAAGGCCGCGCCACGCCGGCCGACCTGGCCGCCATCCGCGTGCGCGCCATCTCCGGCGAGCTGGTGCCGCTGTCCAATCTGGTGACGCTGAGCGAAGTGGCCGAAGCGGGCACCCTGAACCGCTTCAACCGGCTGCGCTCGATCACCATCAACGCGGGTCTGGCGCCGGGCTATCCGCTGGGCGAGGCCATCGCCTGGGCTCAGGATGTCGCCCGCGAAGAGCTGCCACAGCACGCGCAGATCAACTGGAAGGGTGAATCGCGTGAATACCAGAGTTCCGGCAGCGCGGTGCTGCTGACCTTCGCGATGGCACTGCTGGTGGTCTACCTGGTGCTTGCCGCGCAGTTTGAAAGCTTCATCCATCCACTGACCATCATGCTGACCGTGCCGCTGGGTGTGCTCGGTGCGCTGGTCGGCCTGTGGGTGAGCGGTGGCACGGTGAACCTGTTCAGCCAGATCGGCATCGTCATGCTGGTCGGCCTGGCGGCGAAGAACGGCATCTTGATCGTCGAATTCGCCAACCAGCTGCGCGATGAAGGGCGCACCGTGCGTGAGGCGATCATCGAGTCCTCGCAGGTACGCCTGCGCCCGATCCTGATGACCTCGATCGCCACCGTGGTCGGTGCCATTCCGCTGGTGGTCGCCGGCGGTCCGGGCTCGGCCAGCCGGGGCACCATCGGCGTGGTCATCATGTTCGGCGTCACCCTGTCCACGTTCCTGTCGCTGTTCGTGGTGCCCGCGTTCTATGCACGCCTGGCACCGTATACGCGCTCGCCGGAAACGGTGGCCCGCGAGCTGGAGAAGCAGGAGCGCGACACCCCGTCGGTGGGCGGGCATGCCTGATCCGGCCATCGTGCTGCGTGGTGAGGGTTTCTCCCTGCGCCCATGGGCGCAGGACGACCTCGCGTCGCTGGTGAAGCACGCCAACGATGAACGGGTGTCCCGTGGACTGCGGGACAGATTTCCCTTCCCGTATACGCAGGCCGATGGTGAGGCTTTCCTGGCAGGGCGGGTGCTCAAGCCGGGGGACATCAGCTTCGCCATCGAGGCAGGGGGCGAAGCATGCGGCGGCGTCGGTCTGGAGCAGGGCGTGGGCGAACGCGCGCGTAGCGCCGAACTGGGCTATTGGCTGGTCACGCGCACTGGGGGCAGCGCCTCATGACCCGGGTTGTCGAGGTGTTCGCCCCCTGGGCCATGGACCACCTGCGCCTGTACCGGTTGCAGGCCACCGTGGCGGCGTTCAACGTGGGCTCCGCGCGGGTGCTGGAGAAAAATGGCTTCCAGCATGAGGGCGTGGAGCACTGCGCGGTCTACAAGCGTGGCCAGCTTCACGACCTGCTGCGCTACGCGCGGGTACGTACCGAACTGCCGCGCTGAACCCGTCGCTGGCGACGCGAGTGTGCGCGCCGGGGGGGGCCGGATGCGCGGTGAATGTCAGCCGATCATGGTTCGGCTCTACCTTGGAAGCCCGGGATCAGGGAGAATCGGAACGGTTCCCCTCAGCCGACGGGACGTCCTTGATTTTCCGCCGACTGGAGAGAGCGCGTGGAAGCAACCGTACATTTCATCAACAGCATCATCTGGAGCAAGGCGCTGATCTTCATGTGCCTGGGCGCCGGCCTGTTCTTCAGCGTACGCACCCGCTTCATGCAGATCCGCGGGTTCTTCGAGATGTGCCGCCTGACCGTTGCCGGCGAAAAGTCCGATGCGGGCGTCTCCTCGTTCCAGGCACTGGCCATGTCCATGGCCGGACGCATGGGCATCGGCAACATCGCCGGTGTCGCCACCGCCATTGCCTTCGGCGGTCCCGGCGCCATCTTCTGGATGTGGGTGATGGGGTTCCTCGGCGCGTCCACCTCGTACATCGAATGCACCCTGGCGCAGATCTACAAGACCAAGGATGCGGAGGGACGCTACCGCGGCGGCCCGGCGTATTACATCGAAAAGGCCATGGGCCTGAAGTGGTACGCGATGGCGTTCGCGCTGGCCACGATCGTCGCCGCAGGCTTCCTGATGCCTGGCGTGCAGGCCAATGCGATCGCCGACAGCATCATCAATTCCTGCCGCGGCACCGCGCTGTGCGGACCGCTGGACGGCCAGGCCTTCGGCATGGAATCGGTGCAGGCGCTCAAGCTTGGCATCGGTACCGTGGTCGCACTTCTGCTGGGCGTGGTGATCTTCGGCGGCGTCAAGCGCATCGCCACCTTCGCCGAGATCGTCGTGCCGTTCATGGCTGCCGGCTTCATCCTGATGGCCATCGTCATCATGATCCTCAATGCTGACCGGGTGCCGGAGATGTTCGGCATCATCTTCAACAGTGCCTTCGGCACCCATGCGGCATTCGGCGCCATGATGGGCCTGGCGGTGGAGTGGGGCGTCAAGCGCGGCATCTATGCCAACGAGGCCGGCCAAGGCACCGGCCCCCATGCGGCCGCCGCTTCGGAAGTCTCGCACCCGGCCAAGCAGGGCTACGTGCAGGCCTTCGCGGTCTATTTCGACACCATGATGGTGTGTACTGCTACCGCGTTCCTGATCCTGGCGGCCGGCACCTACAACGTGTACTCGCCGGTTGCCGGCGCCGAGCCCGTGTTCATGGGTCTGGCCGGCATCCCTGAAGGTGCGGGCTATGCGCAGGCGGCCGTGGAAAGCGTGTTGCCGGGCTGGGGCGGAGCCTTTGTGGCCATCGCGATCTTCTTCTTCGCCTTCACCACGATCATGGCCTATTACTACATGGCCGAGACCAACCTGAGCTACCTCAACCACAACGCCAAGCGCCCGCTTACGGTGCTGCTGCTGCGGCTGGGCATCATCGGCATGGTCATCTTCGGCGCCTTCCACAACGCGCAGCTGGCCTGGGCGCTGGGCGACATCGGCGTGGGCCTGATGGCATGGTTGAACATCGTTGCCATCCTGATCGTGCAGAAGCCGGCCATGCTGGCGTTGCGCGATTACGAGCGACAGAAGAAGCTGGGCCTGGATCCCACGTTCGATCCGGTGGCATTGGGTATCAAGAATGCCGATTTCTGGCAGAACAGGCAGGAAACCGCGTAAGTGAGCAATCCCTGGAACAACCGCCGCCCCTCCGCGCGGCCTCCCCGTGCCACCCCGTTGCCGCGTGCGGATGCGCCGGCGGCCGGTCGCAACACGGGCGATGAGCTGCGCCTGTTCGGTGTCAATGCCGTGCTGGCCGCCTTCAACCGGCGACCGCAGGCGCTGCGCAAGCTGTACCTGCTGGAGGCGCTGATTCCGCGTATGCAGCCGCTGTTGAAATGGTGCGTGGCCAACCGCGTGGGGTATCGCGTGGTGGAAGACGGGGATCTCAACAAGCTCTCCGGCACCACCCACCACGAAGGCGTGGTGGCGGATGTGCAGCGTGCGCCGATGCTGGCGCTGGACGAGTGGCTGCAGCAGCTGCCGGCCGGGCCGGTACTTGCCCTGTGGCTGGATGGTATCGGCAATCCACACAATCTCGGCGCCATCCTGCGGTCGGCCGCGCATTTCGGCGCGGCGGGCCTGTTGTTGCCTGCGGACAGCACGCTGGGCATTTCCGGCGCGGCGGCACGTGTGGCGGAAGGGGGCGCCGAAGCGGTGCCACTGGTCCGCCTGCCAGGTGATGCGCAGGCGATGTCGCAACTGCGTGCTGCCGGTTTCGGCCTGGCTGCGACCGTTGTGGACGGCGGCGACAACGTGTTCGCCGCTTCGCTGCCCGAACGCCTGGTGTACGTGATGGGGGCAGAAGGCGAGGGCATGGACCGCAGCCTCGCCCTGCAGTGCGATCTGCAGGTTTCCATTCCCGGCAGTGGCGCGGTGGAAAGCCTGAATGTCGCTTCGGCGACGGCGGTACTACTCGCACAATGGGCACATCTGCGCAATTCCTGACCGCTGGCCCCATGGTTTTCTTATAACAACGCGCCCTCCTGCTGGACCACAGTAAGCCAACACCCTTGCGGACCCCGCAAAAGACAAGGGAGTTGGCCGATGTGTCCTGTACACACGATCCACCGCGTGGGATGGGTCGTTGCGGCAACCCGGCCGCATCGCGGCCGGGCTTTTTTTTCCGTGCGTTCTCAGCCCTGGTTGGCGGCCTCCTCCCAGACCGCGAAGGACGTTCCGGCAGGCGGACCCTGGAGCACCAGTCCGTTGGCGTCGAACGGCGTCAGCAGCACCTGCACGCAGGCCACATCCAACCGGTCGCTGGCCAACTGCAACGGTGCATGCCACGGCGTGAGTCCGTTTTCGGCGAAGCGGCTGCACAGCTGTTCGATGCGTCCACGCAGGGTGGCTGGCAATGCCGTCGCCTGGCCATGGAAGGAAACCGTGTCGTGGCTTTCCTGCTCGATGATCTCTACCAGTCCCACGAACGGGAATGGCCGATGCTGGTCGGGTGTGGACCTGCCGGAGGCCTGGCCATCTGACTCCTTCCGCTTCCAGTCTGTGAACGCCTGAATCTCCAACAATCGGCGCACGGCACGGGTTGCGGCATGTTCGGCCGTGGAGCCCGCCCCCACGCTGACAGCGCGCGTTGCCGGCGTAGCGCCCACCACGCAGGCAAGGTAGGTGGGAATGTCTCCAGGGCCAGCCGCATCGAACAGGTGGACGGGCTGTCCCAGGCGCTGTGCCGCCAGCTGCACCAGCGATTGGATCTGAACAGGCAGGCTGTCTTCATCCACGCGTCGCAGGTAGTTACGTTGACGCAGAGTGATTCCCTGCATCGCAAAGCGGCTTGCAGCCCTCCATTCCTGCGCTGAAAGCAGGCCCTGCATCAGCGCCTCATCCTGCGTGGCACCGGCCGCGATGCCGTGACTGCTGCTGTGCCTGCGCAGCAGGCTGTAGTCGAAATCATCGGCGATGGAGGCGGGGGCATCGCCATGCTCGACATCCTGCAGGTACGCCGGATTCACCAGGGCCAGGGGAACGCACAGCGATCGGCCCGCTGACAGCGGCTGGAAATTCACCGTAGCAAGGGTGTGCTCCGGCTGGCGGGCGAGCAATGGCACCAGTTCCGGAAATGCAGGCTCCACGCCGGGCAGCGTGAGGTATTCCTTCACCGGCATGCGGGTACATGGCTGTGCACGGGCATAGTCTGCAAGGCAAAGGCGAGCGATGGCCGGATACAGGCTGGCACGGGTGGCCTGGGGACAATCCATGCCCGATCCACAGCTTTCGATGTCGTAACCCAGGCGTGCGGAGCTCGCCAGGCGGGTCACGTGCAGATCGATGCCCTGCTCGTTCAAATGGATGTCTTCAACGTCTATCTGCAAGGCATTGGCGATCCGCTTGCCTGCCTCTATCGCCGCGACGTAGGGAATCTCGCATTCCAGCGACGCTACATCCGCGATCGGTGCCGAGGTCATGGGAAATGGGCGTGCATTCATCAGTTGATGCTCCTGTTGAGGCGGCAAGGCTGCATCGGAGCGGAGAGGGCTTGGACTGCCGTGAGGCGTGAGCAGGCCGGTCCGCTGCCAGGCAGGCAGCTCGGCTGCATCTGGCAGGACCGATGCTGCGCGTGAGCCGCTGTCGCAGGGAGCGTGTCGCCTGTGTGTTCATCAGGGAGCCGGCAATGTGCGCGTCACGGGGATACCCATGACGACGGAAGCTTTCCCGTTGCACAGCGAAAAAGGCAGCCCGGTCAGATTTTTCCCACGTGGAATTTCATGTAGTACTGAGGTGCATCGCGACACACCGGATCCCGGCAGCAGGGTAGAGCCGACCCATGGTCGGCTGAACGCACCAGAACGTACCCAGGTAGAGCCGACCCATGGTCGGCTTCACCACCATGCCGGGCTCCGCCGGCATCCCGCTTATTCGCTCGGCGGCACGGTCGCCTTCGCTTCGCTGCCAAAGCTGCCATCGGCATCGGCAGCCAGATACGCGAACACGGTGTATGCGGCCACGTTCTGTGCCAGCGCCTTCGGATCGATCTTGTCCAACGTATCGTCGGCGGTGTGGTGCAGATGGAAGTAGTCGGTTCCATCCTGCGCCAGCCACGCCCATGCGCCGCCCTTGGCCGCCAGCGGCCCGACATCCGGGCCCGGGCCCCCCTTCTCCGGCGCGTACTCGATCCCCAGCGGCTTGAGAACCTCGGCGATCTGGCGGGTAGCCTCGCGCGAGCCTTCCGGATTGGGCGAACCAGTGTTGAAGGCATAGATCCTGCCCGCGCCGAAGTCGCTTTCGGCCGCCAACTGGTGCAGCACGATGTCCTTGGCATGAGCCTCGGCATAGGCCTTGCCACCGTAGAGGCCCTGTTCCTCATTGGCGAAAGCGATCACCCGGATACTGCGCTTGGGGGCCTGCTTCAGCTGCCCGATGAGATGCCCGGCGGCCATGGTGATGCCAACGCCGGCTGCATCGTCGATCGCACCCGTACCCAGGTCCCAGGAATCCAGGTGGCCACCGATGACCACCACTTCCTTGGGCAGCGAACGTCCCGTGATCTCACCAATCACGTTGTACGAGGTGGCGGTGCCGTCCCAGCCGCAGTCCAGGGCCAGCTTCACGGTGGTGGCGCCGCGGGCGACCAGTCTTGCCAACTGGTCCGCATCGGGCACAGACAGCGCTGCCGACGGCACCGGCGTCAGGCCATCGTCGTATCGGGTGATGCCGGTATGTGGCACACGGTGGGAATCGGTACCGGCCGAACGCATCAGGAAGCCGACGGCGCCCTTGCGGATGGCCTCCGACGGACCCTTGCTGCGGATGGCGCCACCGCGGCCGTAATCGCGACCATCGCGATAGGGCAGCATCTGATAATCAACGAAGGCGATCTTGCCCTGTAGCGAGCCGGCAGGCGCTGCCTGCAGGGCAGCCAGGTCGGCGAAACGCACGACTTCAGCCTGTACCGAGCCCCCCGGGCTGCCGCCCAGTGCGGTGATTGCCAGCGGCTGCGCATGGTTGCCGACGACAGCCGCGCTTTCGCTGCGGCGTTCCCATTTAGGGAAGGTGACCGGCTCCTTCCAGACCTTGTCGAACCCAAGGGTCTTGAAGCGGGCTTCCGCCCAGGCGACGGCGCGTGCATCTGCTTCGCTGCCCGCGATGCGTGGGCCGATCTCGGTGGTGAGCGATTCCACTACCTTCCAGCCCGTATCGTCGGCCAGCGCCTGTTCGCGCAGGTGTGCGGCGACATCCAGCGAAGCCGGCGGCAGCGTGGTGGCGCGTGGGGCTGCAAAGGCCGGCGAGGCGAGCAGGGCAAGGGACGAAGCGATGGCAAGGACGTGGCGACGCATGGACGACTCCAGCAGGAGGGGCATAAGCGTCAGAGCTTAGCAGCGTCGTCCGAGCGCGCATGGGCCCCAGGTCATGGTCGGCGGGAAAGGCCCGTATCGGTAAACCACCCGGATGCGCGCATGGGTCTGGTAGAGCGGGGCTCTGCCCCGCTGCGTATGGCCACACAGCCGGGCAACGCCCGGCACCCGGCATGGCTTACGACTTGAGGTTGTCGCGGATTTCGCGCAGCAGCAGCACTTCTTCGCTTGGACCCTTCGGCGCTTCTTCCTTCTTGTGGGACAGGCGGTTGATACCCTTGATCAGCAGGAAGATCGCAAAGGCAACAATGACAAACTGGATCACGGTATTGATGAAATCGCCGTAGCCGATCACCACGGCAGGGATTTCCGTGCCATCGGCAGCGACGCGCGCCGGTGACAGTGTCCACGCGAGATCAGAGAAGTCCACCTGACCGATCACCCAGCCCAGGGGCGGCATGATGATCTTCTCCACGAGGGCCGTGACGATCTTGCCGAACGCGGCGCCGATCACCACGCCGACGGCGAGATCGATAACGTTGCCGCGGGTGGCGAAGGTCTTGAACTCAGTCATGAATCCCATCGAGGTCTCCTGGATTGCGGGGTGTGATTCGCATGGCAGCGTAGCGGAGCAGATGTCATCCGGCGATGATGCCGTGGCGTTCGCCGACATTTTCCAGTCGCGCACTGAAACGATCGCCCGGCTTCAATGCCGCCACGCCGGAGGGCGTGCCCATGAAGACCAGGTCGCCCGCACGCAGGCGCCACAGCCGCGAAAGTTCATGCAGCACTTCGGGAACATTCCAGATCATCTGGTCCAGCAGCGATTGCTGGCGGACCTCGCCATTCACTTCCAGCGACAGGTTGAGCGCGGCCAGATCGCCGACTTCGCCGGCATGGACGATCTCGCTGATCGGCGCGGAGGCATCGAAGCCCTTTGCGGCATCCCACGGATGGCCCTTCTGCTTGGCGGCCGCCTGCAGGTCGCGGCGGGTCAGGTCCAGGCCGACGGCGTAGCCATAGACCAGCGCCTGGGCCTGTTCGACCGGCAGTTCGCCCTCCGGCGCGTCCCGGCCGATCGCCACGACCAGTTCCACCTCGTGGTGCAGGTCACCGGTAGACGGCGGATAGGGAATGACATCGTCGTGGCCCACCACGAGCGCATCGGCCGGCTTGCTGAAGAACATCGGCCGGCCGCGCTCGGCAGCGTCGGGAACGGCCGCACCCATCTCACGCGCATGGTCGGCGAAGTTCCGGCCCACGCAGTAGATGCGATGTACCGGGAACTGGCCGCCGCCGGCGACCGGGACGCGCGGGACAGCAGAAGGGGGAATTACATCGGTGAGGTCACTCATGCAGACGTCCTTGGATCAGGTCGTCGCAGTGTAGCGCCGAGGGACGCTCGCGGTGGCGTCGGACCCTGCCCAGCGGCGAGGATTCAATGCGTCGGCAGCGCGGCTTTGCGTACGACGCGGTACTGGCCTTCGACAACGTTCGCATCGCTCGCCCGCGCCGGCGAACGGCGCTGTGCAAGCAGCTTCCAGGCCAGGCCGACAAGGATCATGGCCGCGCCGACGAACACACCGACGAACACCATGACGCCCAGGATGGCCAGGCCCAGCACGCCCATCGCCACGCGCATCAGCGGATGGCGCGGCTTGCGCGGCTCCAGCAGGGTACGGAACTGGCCGAAGTGGAAGGTGCGGTTGATCATGGATGTATTACCGGCTGCAATCAGCGAGCTCCAAGTATCGGGGTGAACGCCGCGTCAACGAGTAAAAATATCGTTAAACAATCGTTCGCTACGTTATGCATCAATGACTTACGTTCATGCCTGAGCCAGCCATCTAAACAGGCATGCGACAATCAGCGTTTTATTGGTAGAAGAGTAGGAAATGTCTGACACAGCACTCATCGCCCTCAGTGCCATTGTCGATGGGGGCTTTGCGGAGGCGGAAATAGTGATCGACGGAGATGCCGAGTCGATGGTGCTTTACCGCGATGGCGAATCCGTCCGCGGTTTCCTCAACATCTGCCCACACGCCGGACGCCGACTGGACTGGGCGCCCGGACAGTTCCTGAAAAGCAGGGAAGGACACCTGGTGTGCGCCGCGCATGGCGCCTCATTCGCGCTGGACAGCGGTGAATGCGTGGCCGGTCCATGCAAGGGCGACCGCCTGCGTGCGGTGCCGCTGCAGGTGCGCGATGGCCAGGTGTTCATGGCCTGATGTCGATCGGTGCACGCCGTGCCCGGGCTGACTGTCCCGGTAG
>JAEZCF010000016.1 GCA_023430045.1 Pseudomonadota bacterium
GCACGTCACAGATACCGCTCCCCGGTGGAGTCGAGCCATGATCGAGTGCCGTTCGTTCAAGCCGAGCATGGCTTGGCTCTACCACTGCCTGAAGCCGACATGGCTTGGCTCCACCGTTGCCTGAAGCCGAGCATGGCTCGGCTCTACCGTTCGCTGTCCTGCTGGTTGCGGTGACGGGCGCGGGCGTCCAGCGCCAGGCGGCCTTCGTTGATCGCGCCAGACAGCACCGCAAGGCGCTCGCGCCATTCGGCCTTGAGCTGCCAGTCGGGTATCCGCATCAGTTCGCCGGCACGGTTGGCAGCACGTACCAGCCCTACATTGCTGGCCACGCCCTTGATGGCATGCGCCTGTTCGCGGAACCCTTCCCAGCGCAGCGCTTCACCATCCAGCTGCGCCTTGCGCAGGCATGCTTCGGCATCGCGCAGGCACTGTCGCACGAACTCGCGCTCGAAGCCCTCACCCATGCCCAGCGAGCCGAGCTCGTCCAGCACCGCCGGATCAAGCACACCATCGCTGCTGGTGGTGGCCGTCCGCACGATCGGAGCCGCCGGCCCGAGCTGGCGATTGCAGGCGATCTCGGCAAGCGTGTCCAGCAGCCGCACCGCCACCACCGGCTTGGCCAGGAAGGTGTGCGCGCCGGCCTGGGTGCAGCGCTGGATCGCTTCGGGCGTGACATCCGCGCTCAGCACCAGCACCGGTGTGCGTGGCGCACCGCCGGCCTGCATCACCCGCAGCTCCTTCAGCATGTCCAGACCGCTCATGCCGGGCATGTGCAGATCGACGATGGCGGCATCGAATTCCTGTTCGGCCAACGCGTCCAGCACCGCTTCGCCGCCATCCACGCACTGCACGCGATGCCCGGCCTTCTGCAGCAGCCGTTGCAGCACCATGCGGTTGGCCGCGTGATCGTCGGCCACCAGGATGGCCATGCTGCGCACGCGCGCGCGATGGCGCAGGAACGGGTCAGCGAAGGCGATGACATTGCCGGCGCCATCGGCCTGCTGCGGAATCCCCGCCAACGCAGGCACTGCCGGACTGGCCACCTGCGGCAACGGCGGTGCGAACGGTACTTCGAACCAGAAACAGCTGCCCTGCGGCAGGTTGTCGTCATGCCCGATGCCGCCCCCCATCGCCTCCACCAGGCCCTTGGCGATGGTGGTGCCCAGCCCGGTGCCCTCATGCCGGCGCGCCATGCTGACGTCGCCCTGCTCGAAGGCCTTGAACAGGCGCGGACGCATGGCCGGGGCCACGCCCATGCCGGTGTCGATGATGTCGAAGCGCAGCCGCACGCTGCCCTGCCCTTCGATACCGACCACTGAAACGCGGATCTCCACGCTGCCATGATCGGTGAACTTGACCGCGTTGCCCGCCAGGTTGAGCAGCACCTGCCGCAGGTGGCCGACATCGCCACGCAGGCGCGGCGGCACCGCCTCGTCCACCCGCACACGGTATTCCAGCCGCTTGGCACGGGCCTGGGGCAACAGGATCAGCCCGATCGCCTGGATCACGTCGCCCAGTGCGAAATCCTCGGCCGCCACGCGCAGCTTGCCCGCCTCGATGGCGGAGATGTCCAGCACTTCCTCCACCAGCGCCAGCAGGCTGCGCGAGGACGCCTGGATGGTGCCCAGGCATTCGCGCTGCTCTTCGTCCAGGCGGGTGGTGGCCAGCACTTCGGTCATGCCTGCCAGCCCGTTGAGCGGGGTGCGGAACTCATGGCTCATGTTGGCCAGGAAACGGCTCTTGGCCTCGCTGGCGCGGCGTGCCTCGGCCATCGCCTCGGTGAGCTGGCGCAGCAGTGTGGAAAAATACAGCGGCACCGCCGCCAGACCGAGCCACAGGCCGAACGCCAGCCGTCCGTTGTCCACCCAGTAAGGCGTGTACAACGCCGTGCACCCGAAGCTGATCATCGCCATCGCCACGGCCAGGTACAGATAATTGTTGCCGAAGCGCATGCCGTTGCCGACCGTCACCCACATCACCACGATGTAGACCCACGACAGCGGTTCGCCCATCTGGATCATGCCGGCGGCGATCAGCCCGTAATCGGCCACCATGCCGAAGATGCGCCGCGGATCGGAGCGGCCCGGCCGCCACAGCAGCCAGGCGAATGCCAGCAGCGACAGGCCGAGCCCGCCCAGCACGATCGCCAGCACATTGGCGTACTGTGCCGGCGGCAGATCGCTGCGCACTTCGGGCATCAGCACGTAGGCCAGGATCAGCACGATCAGGGCGATCCGCACGATCTGCTGGCCGTGCTCGGAATCCCGGCGATGGGCCAGACGCTGGCGCAGCCACGGCAGCCCAGCGCGCGGGTTCACAGCCCTGGCCGTGCCGACGCGGTGGAATGCTCCGCGCAGATCTGTTCCAGCTGCGTGCGGCCACGCAGCAGCGCATCCACCACGCGCGGGTCGAACAACCGCCCACGCTGCGCGTACAGGTACGCAAGGGTGGCATCCAGCGTCCAGGCTTCCTTGTAGGGGCGCGGCGAGATCAGCGCGTCGAACACGTCTGCCACGGCGACGATGCGCGCTTCCAGCGGAATCGCATCGCCCACCAGTCCGTCCGGGTAGCCACTGCCGTCGTAGCGCTCATGGTGGCGCAGCGCGATCAGCGCGCCCACCTGGATGAAGCGGTTCTGGCTGCCGCTGAGCAGCTCATGACCGATGCGCGGATGCCGGCGCATGACCGCCAGCTCCTCTTCGTTGAGCTTGCCGGGCTTCAGAAGCACCGCATCGGGAATGGCGATCTTACCCATGTCGTGCAGCGGCGCGGCCATTTCGATAAGCCTGACATCATCTTCCGGCAGGCCCAGCTGTTCGGCGATCAGTCCGGCCACCCGCGACATGCGCTCCAGGTAGGCGCTGGTTCCGGCATCACGGAATTCGATGGCGCGTGCCAGCCGCGACAGCGTTTCCCGCTCACGCTCTTCCACCTCGTGCATGCTGGCCAGCAGCCGCTGCTCCAGCGACAGCGCCCGCTGCTTCACGTTCTCGGTCTGCTGCCGCAGCTGCAGCAGGTTGTAGCAGCGCGCGCGCAGCTCGCGCGGGCGGATCGGCTTGACCAGGAAATCGATGACGCCCGCTTCCAGGGCCGCCTGTCGGATCGGCTCGTCGCCGACCACGGTGATCAGGATCACCGGAATGTCGCGGTGCTTGGGCAGCCGCCGGAAACGCCGGGCGAACTCCAGCCCATCCATTTCCGGCATGCGGTAATCCAGCAGCAGCAGGTCCACGGGCTGGCTCTCGCACCAGTTCAGCGCGGCCAGCGGATCGCCGAAATCATGGACGTCCAGCTCCGGCGCGATGTCTTCGATGACATGGCGCAGCATCGTGCGGGCAGACGTCTGGTCGTCGACAATGACAATGTTCAATGCTGTCTCTGCCCGCCTGTTCGACCACCCCGGAATCAGGGTGGGCGAGGATAACCTGCCATCGTGCACGCCCGCACCCTGCATCGGTCCGATTCCCGCCATTGCACATCCCGGATCATGACGGCCATCACATTATGTGTGGCAGTGAATAAGAGGCCGAGCCCTCCCCCCAGGGCAAACAAGCCACAGCGGCCATCAAGGCCTTGCCGACACGATACCCCACGCATACAGGCAGTCAATCGTCGCGCGATAGATACCGGTATGAATCCGATACATCGATGCCCAGCCCGGGAGCCACCCACTGCGTGCCGGCATCCCTCGTCGGGCCCGCGGGCGTCGGCCCCCACGCGAGGATGCCGACGGCCACGCGTGCGGCTGCCGGAACTCAGCCCTGGGGACGCATGTACGGGAACAGCAGCACGTCGCGGATCGAGTTGCTGCCGGTCAAAAGCATGACCAGGCGGTCGATGCCGATGCCCAGCCCACCCGTCGGCGCCATGCCGTACTCGAGCGCACGGATGTAGTCCGCGTCGTAATGCATCGCCTCGTCATCGCCTCCTTCCTTGGCCTCCACCTGGGCCTGGAAGCGCGCCGCCTGGTCTTCCGGATCGTTCAGTTCGGAGAAGCCGTTGGCCAGTTCCTTGCCGTTGACGAACAGCTCGAAACGGTCCGTGTAACCGGGTTCGTCATCGCTGGAACGGGCCAAAGGCGACACCTCCACCGGATGGTCGGTGATGAAGGTCGGCTGGATCAGGGTGTGTTCGACGGTGGCTTCGAAGATCTCCAGCAGCAGCTTGCCCCAGCCGTAGGATGGCTTGACGCGGACACCCAGGCGCTCGCAGTGGCGCAGCAGGGCGTCGCGGTCGGTACAGTCGGCAGCGCTGATTTCCGGGTTGTGGTGGCGCACTGCTTCGTCCATGCGCCAGCGGCGGAACGCCGGGCCCAGGTCGATCTTCTGGCCGTCCCACTCCACTTCGGTGGTACCCAGCACCTGCCGGGCCACGTCGCGGATCACGCCCTCGGTCAGGTCCATCACCTCGTTGTACGTGGCATAGGCCTCGTACAGTTCCATCATGGTGAATTCCGGGTTGTGGCGCGTGCTGACGCCTTCGTTGCGGAAGTTGCGGTTGATCTCGTACACCCGCTCCAGGCCACCGACCACCAGCCGCTTGAGATACAGCTCCGGCGCCACGCGCAGGTACAGTTCCAGGTCCAGCGCATTGTGGTGGGTGGTGAACGGTTTGGCCGTGGCGCCGCCGGGGATGTAATGCATCATCGGCGTTTCCACTTCCAGGAAATCGCGGTTGTCCAGCCACGCGCGCATCGCCCGGATGATCTTCGAGCGCTTGATGAAGACCTCGCGCGCTTCCGGCGTCACGATCAGATCGACATAACGCTGGCGGTAGCGCTGTTCCACATCGCTCAGCCCATGCCACTTGTCCGGCAGCGGACGCAGCGACTTGGTCAGCAGGCGGATGCTGCTGGCCTTCACCGACAGTTCGCCGGTCTTCGTGCGGGTCAGGCCGCCTTCCACGGCGATGATGTCGCCCACGTCCCAGCCCTTGAACGCCGTGTAGGCATCGCCCAGCACGTTGCCCTGCAGGAACAGCTGGATGCGCCCGGATTCATCCTGGATCTGCGCGAAGCTCGCCTTGCCCATCACCCGCTTGGCCATCAGCCGGCCAGCCAGCCTGACGTGGCGGCCCGCACCTTCCAGCGCCTCGGCCGTCCACTGCCCGGCATCGGCGAATTCGGACTGCAGCGCACCGGTGAAATGCTCGCGGCGGAAGTCGTTCGGATAGGCCACGCCCTGCGCGCGCAGGGCCGTCAGTTTCGCGCGGCGCTCGGCGATCAGGCTGTTTTCATCGACGGGGGGCTGCGGCGCGGCGGTCTGCTCGTTCATGGGCGTGGTCGGTCGTTGTCTTCGGGGAGGGGGTGCCGGCCAGTGGCCGGCAGTGCCGGAATACGGAGCACCCGTACGGCGGGTGGATCAGGCGTCGATGCGTTTGGAACCCACTTCCAGGCCGGATTTCAGGCTGGCCTCGACGAATTCGTCCAGGTCGCCATCCAGCACCTTCTGCGTGTCCGAGCGCTCGATGCCGGTGCGCAGGTCCTTGATGCGGCTCTGGTCCAGCACGTAGTTGCGGATCTGGCTGCCCCAGCCGATGTCGGACTTGGTGGCTTCCACCGCGTCCTTTTCGGCGTTGCGCTTCTGGATCTCCAGCTCGTAGAGCTTGGCGGCCAGCATCTTCATCGCATTGTCGCGGTTCTGGTGCTGGCTGCGACCAGTCTGGCAGGCCACCACGATGTTGGTCGGGATGTGGGTGATGCGCACCGCCGATTCGGTCTTGTTGACGTGCTGGCCACCGGCACCGGAGGAGCGGTACACGTCGGTGCGCAGGTCGGCCGGATTGATGGTGATGTCGATGTTGTCATCGATTTCCGGCGACACGAACACCGAAGTGAAGCTGGTGTGGCGGCGGTTGTCCGAATCGAACGGCGACTTGCGCACCAGGCGGTGTACGCCGGTCTCGGTCTTCAGCCAGCCATAGGCGTAATCGCCTTCCACGCGCAGGGTGGCCGACTTGATGCCGGCAACGTCACCGCCGGACACTTCCATCAGCTCGGTCTTCCAGCCGCGGGATTCGCACCAGCGCAGGTACATGCGCAGCAGGATCTCGGCCCAGTCCTGGGCTTCGGTGCCACCGGCGCCGGCCTGGATGTCCACGAACGCCGCAGCGCTGTCCATCTCGCCGGAGAACATGCGCTGGAATTCCAGCTGTTCCACGTGCTTCTGGAATTTTTCCAGGTCGGCGACCACGGCCAGCACGGTGTCCTCGTCCTGTTCGGACTCGGCCAGTTCCAGCAGCTCGCCGGATTCAGCCAGCCCGTCCAGGATCGTGTCGATACCGCCCACGGTCTTTTCCAGCAGCGAGCGCTCGCGACCCAGGTTCTGGGCGTATTCCGGCTTGTTCCAGACATCGGGGCTTTCCAGCTCCCGCGTTACTTCCTCAAGACGCTCTTTCCTGGCGTCGTAGTCAAAGATACCCCCTGAGCGACAGCACGCGATCGGACAGATCGGTGATGCGCTGGCGGACAGGATTCAGCTCGAGCATGTCGGCGGTTTCGTGGTCGAAAAGATGACCTGCAATGATAGCAAACCTCGCTGTGGCCCATCCGCTCGCCACAGTCATGGTGGGCGACGACCGCCGGTCGTCACGCCCGGGGGGTCCTGTCCCGGCGGCTCACGCAGGTCGCGGGGTCAGGCCCCCTGCCCGCCCAGCGCCTGCCGCAGCAGCGGCAGTTGCCGCCGGCTGCACGGCACGCGGGTACCATCGGCCATGTGCAGCAGGGCTTCGCCGCCGTCCAGCGGCTCGATGGAGCGCAGGCAGCCCCGGTTGACCAGCCAGCTGCGATGGCTGCGCAGGAATACGTCCGGGTCCAGCCGCTGCTCCAGCGCGGTCATGGTGATGCGCAGCGGATAGTCATGCCCACGCACACGCAGGTTCACGTAGTTGCTGGCGGCCTGGGCATGTTCGATATCGGCCGTGGCCACCAGGAATTCCCTGCCCAGTGTCCGCACCAGGAAATGCGCC
This sequence comes from Pseudomonadota bacterium, assembly GCA_023430045.1. GTDB lineage: Bacteria > Pseudomonadota > Gammaproteobacteria > Xanthomonadales > Xanthomonadaceae > Stenotrophomonas. Next base: position 6,967 of record JAEZCF010000016.1, read on the forward strand.
GGCCGGTCCACCGGCTCAACCGGCACGCCTTCATCGGGTGCGGCCAGCAGCGCGGCCTCCCCCTGTCTGCGTCGCCCGAACCATGCCAGGGCATGCACCGCGCATACCAGCGTCGCATAGGTCTGCAGGTCCTTGAACAGCTCGTAGAACCACTGCGCAGGCCATGGCCCGTAGTCATAACTGCCGCCACCCAGCGCATGCAGCGCCTGCCGCAGCAGCACCATGCCGGTCACGTGCAGCAGCCACCAGGCCACCGCACCCAGCAGGTAGGCCGGCAGCAGCCGTCGCCACGTGTCAGCGTGCAGTGGCCACCGTCGCGCCACCCGGATCAACACCGCCAGCAACAGCAGGGACATGGTCGCGCTGGTGAACTCGTCGACGGCGGTGGCAAAGCCGTCGAATGATTCCCCATCGCGCGCTGCGCGCATGCAGTGCACCAGCACGTTGGCAAGTGCGGAGCCCAGGAACAGCGCCCCCCAGAGCGCCATGGCGCGTCCCGGACCCTGCTTCTCTGTCGTTGCCGTTGCCGTTGCCGCCGGCAGTCCGCGTGTCGTCGCCATGCCGCTCATTATGCCGTCGCAGTGACCGACCACCCGTCCCATTGGTCCCATGCCACGCGCCATTCGTCCCGACGCGGCCTCTGCGTGGCCCCTGCCCCTGCCGGCCGAGGCCAGCCGGGTGCAGGCTCGCGCTTCCTTCGCTGCACTGACCCACCCATGTCACGACGCCACGATCTGGATGCCCTGCGGGTATTCGCCTTGCTGCTGCTCATCCCTTACCACACCGGCATGGCCTACGTGGCCGAATGGGACTTCCACCTGAAAAGCAGCTATCTGTTCGAATGGCTGCAATGGCCGATGATCGCGCTGAACCGCTGGCGCATGCCGCTGCTGTTCACCATTTCCGGCATCGCCCTGGCACTGGCGCTGCCCGTCCGAGGCCGCATCACCTTCGCGTTGCACCGCTGCTGGCGGCTGCTGCTACCCCTGGTATTCGGCATCTTCGCGGTGGTCAGCCTGCAGGCGTACTGCGAAGCGGTAGAAACCGGTGACATCGCTCCCGGGCTGGGCGCGTTCCTGCTGCGCTACTGGCAGCTCCGGCCATGGCCGGGCGCGCACTTCAACGGCGCCGATTACGGCTTCACCTGGAACCATCTCTGGTACCTGGCCTATCTGATTCCCTATTCGGTGCTGCTGGTCGCGCTGGCCAGCCTGGCGCGTCCGCTGCGCGGGCTGCTGCCTGCATGGGCACCGTCGGACCGGACCATCGCAGTGGCCGGCCTGCTGTTGCCGTGTGCCTGGATCAGCTGGAACCTGCTCTACCTGCTGCCACGTCATCCGCCCACCCATGCGCTGTTCAACGATGCATCCGTACACGCCGAATCGCTGCCCCTGTTCGCGCTGGGATTCATCGCCGCACGCTGGCAACGCGGCTGGGACCTGCTGCTGCGCTGGCGCTGGCACGCACTGGCACTGGCGCTGCTTGGCGTCGGCGTGGAACTGGGCATCCGGGCGCTGGGCAGGATGCCGCATCTGCACGACGTTGACCCGTGGCTGCTGTCGTTGCCGTGGGCGCAGACCGAACGGCTCGGCCGCGCGCTCTATACATGGACCGCCCTGCTGGCCATCTTCGGCTGGGCGCCGGCATGGCTGGATCGTCCGTTCCGCTGGCTGCCGTATGCGCGCGAGGCGGTGTTCAGCGTATACATCCTGCACCAGACCGTACTGATCCTGCTGCTGTACGCGCTGCGGCCACTGCAGCTCGGGCCGCTGGCCGAACCGCTGCTGGTGCTGGCGGGAACCTTCGCCGGCAGCCTGCTGCTGCATGAGCTGCTGATCCGGCGCAGCACACTGCTGCGCCCCCTGTTCGGCCTGCCCGCGAAACGGCTATTGTCGCCCGCAGGGATGATGACGAACGTCCAGGGAGAAAGGTGAATGTTCCAGACCGATCCGCATGTGGCACTGCAGGGATTTTTCGACGCAGGATGGATGCTGCCGCTGATGACCGCCATCAGCACGCTGGGCTACGCCACCGCCTACATGGTGTTGATCGCGGTGTGCGCCTTCGGCCTGCGGCTGCGGGCCGGCCTGATGATCCTGCTGGCGGTCCTGCTGATGTCGGGGGTGTCGTCAATGGTCAAACAGGCCACCGACCTGCCCCGCCCCAGCGACATCGATGCACGCGTGCTGGACAAGGGCCGCAGCGGGCGGGCACTGCTCGACGATGGCACGGTGCCGGGCTTCTGGTCGCTGCCATCGGATGAAGCGGTCGCCCGGTTCCGCGCCCGGGACCATCGCGATCCCGGATTCCTCAGCGGCCATGTCGGCGCGGCCAGTGCCGCCTGCATGGCGCTCCTGCTTGGTTTCGGCGTGCGCGGCAGGGCCGGGCGGCTGGCCCTGGTGCTCGGCTGGCCCCTGCTGATGGCGCTGTCGCGCATGTATCTCGGGCGACATTTCCTGGCCGATGTGATGTCCGGATGGCTGGCAGGCCTGGCCGTCGCGACGCTGGCCTGCTGGCTGTTGCCACGCGCGCCGGTCGCAGCGGGCAACCGTCGGCGACTGGTCTCGATCGGCCTGCTGGCAGCGCTATGGACCGGCGTGGCCAGTGCGTCGACATGGATCGAGGTCGATGCCGCCGGGCAACTGGCTGGCCTGTTCGTGGTGCTGCTGATACTGCAGTGGCGCGGCTGGCCGGACGACCCGCACCGGCTCTGGCAGCGGATCGCACTGCCGCTGGCGTTCATCGCCATCAGCCTGGCGACCGGACGCATCCTGCACGCCGTTGACGGTGCCCTGTCCCTGCCGGACCTGCGGATCACCGGCATCTTCTGGCATGCCCTGGGCATCACACTGGTGATGCTGCTCACGCTGGCACTGTCCGCCGCCCTGTCCACAGGCCACCGCAGGTCCGCCACGCGGAAGGCCCAGGACAATAGACAGCCGGGCTAGTGCCTGCGCACCATGATGACCTGTTCCTTCGCGACGGTTGCACTGATGCGTCCATTGACCTGTGCCGTACTGCTGCTGGCAGCCGGCTCCGCCCAGGCGCTGCCTGCTTCGTCCCCGTTCAATCATGGAGACTGGGAAATCGTCTGTGACAACACCGGCACCTGCCGCGCTGCGGGCTATGGCGCCGAAGACGGGACGAACGGCTTCAGTCTTCTGCTGGAACGGGCGGCCGGATCGCACACTCCGGTGAAAGCCCGCCTGCGCTTCGGCGGCTTCGACGAAGCCGATGTGCCGCAAGGCCCGCTGCGTCTGTTCATTGGTCGCAGGGATCTTGGAGTGCTGGACGATGCAACCGATGACGTGATCGTTCCTGCCACCCACCAGCTCGCCGCCGTGTTGCGGGCCCTGCCCGGTCGCACGGCGATGTTCATCCGGTCCAGCGACGGCCGGCGCTGGCCGGTGCCTTCCAACGGTGCAAGCGCGGTGCTGCTGCGCATGGACGACATGCAGGGGCGCCTGGATACGCCTGGCGCACTGGTGCGCAAGGGAACGCGCTCCGAAGACCAGGTGCCTGCGGCCGTGCCGGCCCCGACCATCAGCCCGTCGCCGGCGCTGGCGGCCACCCGCCCGGCCGACGCGGCACTGCTCGATGATGAACGCCTTCGTGCGGCACTGCTCGCCACGCTGGGCGCTGACGAGGAATGCCGCAGCCTGTCGGCGGACGAGCAGGACCTCCCGCCGATGGAAGTCGAACGTCTGGACGCCGATCATCTGCTGGTCAGCGCAACCTGCTGGCGCGGCGCCTACAACACCGGCACGGGCTACTGGGTCATCCGCGGCACTGCGCCCTGGCAACCGGTGCAGGTAACGTTGGACGCATCGGAATTCCAGCGGGACACGGCCACCATCTCCGCCGTACAGAAGGGCCGCGGCCTGGGCGACTGCTACTGGAGCGCGCGCTGGCGTTGGGATGGCACGCGCTTCCAGCACGTCCATGAACAGACCACCGGCATGTGCCGGGGCTATGTCGGCGGCGCGTGGGAACTGCCAACGTGGGTCACCGCCGGCTCATCGACAGGCAACCCGTAGCGCCACAGGGGGGCGCCGCGCGCCGATGCCCTGGCCCCGGCTGCGTCCGGCGCCTACACCGGCTGGCAATGCTCCACGATCAGCTGGATCGCGCTGCCGCCGCGGTAGTCGTCGCAGGCCAGTCGATACGCCACATGGACGTGCCGTGGCGGTGCATTGCCATTCCATCCGCCAAAGTGGATGGCGTTGAGCACGCCCGCCATGCCGGCATGGCGCAGCTCAAGCTTCAGGTGGCGCTCCTTCAGCACGCGCCAGTTGGCCACCTCGAAATGGCCATCGAACAGTGGCTCGGGGAAGCCCTGCCCCCAGGGTCCTGCAAGGCGCAATGCCTCGGCATGGCGATGGTCCAGCTCGTCCGCGCCCAGTTCGCCATCACTGACCATCTGCTGCTGCAGCATCGCCGGGTCCACCATCTGCCGCACGGCATCGGCGAACGCCGCCTCGAAGCCGGTGACGTTGTCGCGGTGCAGGCTCAGGCCGGCCGCCATGGCATGCCCGCCGAAGCGATCGATCATGCCCGGATGCAGGGCATCCACACGCGCCATCGCGTCACGGATATGCAGGCCGGGGATGGATCGCGCCGAACCCCGCAGCGCCGTACTGCCCGGCTCCGCCGGCGCGAAGGCGACCACCGGGCGGTGCAGCCGATCCTTCATCTTCGAGGCCACCAGCCCGACCACTCCGGGATGCCAGTCGGCATCGAACAGCACGGCCGTCAGCGGCCGTTCGCCTCGCGTATCCAACACCACGCGCGCGACCGCCTTCTCCGCATCATCGGTCATGACCTGCTGCACGGCACGCCGTTCGGCGTTGATCTGCTCCAGCGTCGCGGCAATACCGCGTGCCTCATGCGGTTCTTCGCTGAGCAGCAGCGCGATGCCCAGTGCCATGTCTTCCAGGCGACCGGCCGCGTTCAACCGCGGGCCCAGTGCAAAACCGATATCGGTCGCGGTCAGCCGCCGTGTGTCACGACCACTGGCTTCGATGAGCGCGTTGAGGCCGATGCAGCCCTGGCCGTTGCGCAGGCGCCGCAGCCCGGCGCTGACCAGTGCGCGGTTGTTCGCATCCAGCGCGACCAGGTCGGCCACGGTGCCGACCGCCACCAGGTCCAGCAGGGTGGAAAGATCGGGGCCGTTGCCGGCGCCGAACGCACCAGCCGTGCGCAGATGACGCCGCAGCGCCAGCAGCACATAGAAGATCACGCCCACACCGGCCAGCGATTTGCTGGGGAACGCATCGCCCTCCAGGTTCGGGTCGACGATGACATCGGCCGGCGGCAGGGTCGGGCCGGGCAGATGGTGGTCGGTGACCAGCACCTGCCAGCCACGCGCCTTGGCCGCAGCCACGCCGGCGTGGCAGGCGATGCCATGGTCCACCGTGACCAGCAGGTGCGGTTCCAGAGCCGCCAGTTCGTCCACCAGCGAAGGCGACAGGCCATAGCCATGCACCCTGCGGTTGGGCACCGCATGCACCACGTCATGCGCACCGAGCATGCGCAGCCCGCGCACGCCGACCGCGCACGCGGTGGCACCATCGCAGTCGAAGTCGCCGACCACCAGGATGCGCCGGCGTTGTGCGATGGCGTCGGCAAGCAGCTGCACCGCACCGTCCATGCCGCTCATCAGATCTGGCGGCAGCAGGCTGGCCAGCTTCGGCAGCGCCAGTTCGGGGCTGGTGGCACCACGGCTGGCATACAGCCGGGCCAGCAACGGCAGCGTGCCATCAGGCCACGGCGTGCAGGTCACCGGATCGCGGCGGCGGATGAGTGGGGTTGCGGAAACAGGCGACGCGGCTGCGGCGGCAAGGGACATCGGCGGCGCCGGATTGCGAAGGACACCATGATGATAACGCGTGCGCGCCGCGTAGAGCCGGGCTCTGCCCGGCTGATCAGACACGTAGCGCCGGGCTTGGCCCGGCGGGTGCATCATCACGCAGCGGGGCAGAGCCCCGCTCTACACGGCTGAGACTCATCGCACAGCGGGGCAGAGCCCCGATCTACCCGACCGTCGGCGCGTGCAGCTGCAGCGGCTTCTTCCAGAAACGCCAGCGCTGGGCACGGTCGATACGCACCTGCAGGCCATCTTCGAAATCCAGCAGCAGTGCGTGCAGCTCGCCGCGCGCCAGGGCCGCCAGCAGCGGCCGGATCGCGCCTTCGCCCAGTTGCTGCAGCGACCGCAGCGCGCGCAGGTCCACCAGGGCATCCACTGCCTGCTCACCACCGTCCTGTACGCCCGCCGCCTGCGCAAGCGCGCGCAGCAGCGCATCGCGGCTGCGTACCTGCGCATGCGATGTGGTCACCCGTGCAGGCAATCTGCCCGCGCCCCAGAACCACAGCGAGTTGATCGGCTGCATGCCCTGCGCGGCACGATGCTGGTTCCATGGATGCGTATGCAGCACCACCTGGACGTCGGTCAGCAACGCGCGCCAGCGGCGACCCTCCTGCCCCCCAGGCAGATGCGCGAACAGGTCATCGCCCAGCACATCGTCCGGGTCGGCGAACGCCGGAAGCACCATGTCCTGCGGTACGCGCAGGTACCAGCGCGACGGCATCGGTGCATCCAGCAGCAGGCCGACATCGGCGAACAGCGGCTGCAACGCGGGCAGCAGCGCCTGCGCGGCGTCGTCGCCCAGCCGCAGCGTGTCGCCGTGGCCCATCATCCGCGCACCGTGCATGTCCGGCACCATGCAGGCCGGATCGGCCCGCAGCCAGGCAGATCCACCCGCATCACCGGCATCCAGCTGACGGGTCAACGCCGCCACCGGCCAGGCGGTGGCATCGCCGGCATCGGCCCTCATGTCGACCACGAAATGCCGACGCAGCTGTGCCTGTCCGCCCTGTTCCACCGTGTGATGCACGGCGCGCCCAAAGGCGCGCGCTACATCGTCCGGCCAGGCTGCCGCGGCGAAGCGGGTGCGCGCGGGCAGCAGCAGCGTGGCCGTGGACATCGATCAGCCTGCGTAACGGACGCTGACGATCTCGTACTCGCGCTGGCCGGCCGGGGCATCGATGGTGATGCTGTCGCCTTCCAGCTTGCCGATCATCGCGCGTGCCACCGGCGAGGAAATCGCGATCAGGCCGAGCTTGATGTCCGCTTCCAGGTCACCAACGATCTGGTAGGTCTTTTCTTCGTCGGTTTCCACGTCGGCCAGCTGCACGGTGGCGCCGAACACCACCTTGGAACCGGCGTTGAGCTTGCTGACATCGATGATCTCGGCGTGCGACAACTCACCTTCCAGCTGCTTGATGCGGCCTTCGATGAAGCCCTGCTCCTCGCGCGCGGCATGGTACTCGGCGTTTTCCTTCAGGTCACCGTGCTCGCGCGCTTCGGCGATGGCCGCGATGACCTTGGGGCGTTTGACCGACTTCAGGTGGTCAAGCTCGTCGCGCAGCTTCTGCGCGCCTTTCAGGGTGATGGGAGCTCTCATGCGTTCAGTTCCTTGTGCAGTTCCTGCAGCGACCAGACGGGGCCGGTCCCGCGGAATTCCAGCGAATGCACCAGCGCCCTGGCGCCGGCAATGGTGGTCGAATAGGTGACGCGGTGCTGCAGCGCCTCGCGACGGATCGAGAACGAATCGGTGATCGCCGCACGGCCTTCGGTCGTGTTGACGATATAGACGATTTCGCCGTTCTTGATGGAGTCAACGATGTGCGGACGGCCTTCCACGACCTTGTTGACGATCTCGCAGTCCATGCCGTGCTGCTGCAGCCACGCGGCGGTACCACGCGTAGCCACCAGCGAATAGCCGCGTTCCAGCAGCGCCTGGGCGACCGGCAGCACGCGCTGCTTGTCCGGATCGCGCACGGACACGAAGGCCTTGCCGACCGGTGGCGCCTTGATGCCGCCGGCTTCCTGCGCCCGCGCGAAGGCGGCGCTGAAGCTGCGGCCCACGCCCATCACTTCGCCGGTAGAGCGCATCTCCGGCCCGAGGATCGGGTCGACGCCCTGGAACTTGGCGAACGGGAAGATCGCTTCCTTCACCGAGTAGTAGTCCGGCACGATTTCCTTCGTTGCGCCCTGCTCGGCCAGCGTGCTGCCGGCCATGCAGCGCGCGGCGATCTTGGCCAGCGGCATGCCCGTGGCCTTGGACACGAACGGCACGGTGCGCGACGCACGCGGGTTCACTTCCAGCAGGTAGACGATATCTTCGCCGTTCTCGCCCGCCTGGATCGCGAACTGGGTGTTCATCAGGCCGACCACGTTCAGGGCCTTGGCCAGCTCCACCACCTGGCGGCGCAGCTCGGCCTGGGTGTCGGCGGACAGCGAATACGGCGGCAGCGAGCAGGAGGAATCGCCCGAGTGCACACCGGCCTCTTCGATGTGTTCCATCACGCCGCCGATCAGCACGTTGCCCTGCGCGTCGGCGATGATGTCCACGTCCACTTCCACCGCGTTGTCGAGGAAGCGGTCCAGCAGCACCGGCGAATCGTTGGAGACCTTCACCGCATCGCGCACGTAACGCGCCAGGTCGGCTTCGCCGTAGACGATCTCCATCGCCCGGCCGCCCAGCACGTAGCTCGGGCGCACCACCAGCGGATAGCCGATCTCGCGGGCCAGCAGCAGTGCTTCCTGGTCGTTGCGGGCGATGCGGTTCGGCGGCTGCTTCAGGCCCAGCGAATCCACCAGCTGCTGAAAGCGCTCGCGGTCCTCGGCCAGGTCGATCGAATCCGGGCTGGTGCCGATCACCGGCACGCCGTTGGCTTCCAGCGCGCGGGCAAGCTTCAGCGGAGTCTGCCCGCCGTATTGCACGATCACGCCCTTCGGCTGTTCCAGTTCGACGATCTCCAGCACGTCTTCCAGCGTGAGCGGCTCGAAGTACAGGCGGTCGGAGGTGTCATAGTCGGTGGACACGGTCTCCGGGTTGCAGTTGACCATGATGGTTTCATAACCATCCTCGCGCAGTGCCAGCGCCGCATGCACGCAGCAGTAGTCGAACTCGATGCCCTGGCCGATGCGGTTCGGGCCACCGCCGAGGATCATGATCTTGTCGCGGTCGCTCGGGTTGGCCTCGCACTCTTCCTCGTAGGTGGAGTACAGGTAGGCGGTACCGGTGGCGAACTCGCCGGCGCAGGAATCCACGCGCTTGTACACCGGACGCACCTTGTGGGCGCGGCGCAGCGCACGCACGGCCGCTTCGTTGGTGCCGGTCAGCTGGGCCAGGCGCGCATCGGAGAAGCCGGCGCGCTTCAGGCGGCGCAGACGCGCGGAGTCCGGCGCATCGATACCGCCGGCGGCGACGTCGGCCTCGGCCGCGATGATCTCCTCGATCTGGTCCAGGAACCACGGATCGATGAAGGACAGCGCATGGATCTCCTCCACGCTCATGCCGGCACGGAACGCGTCGGCCACATAGAACAGGCGTTCCGGACCCGGCGCCTTCATCTCGCGGCGCAGGGTCTGCAGGTCATCTTCGTTGCCCAGGTCCAGGCCGGTCGGATCGAAGCCGATCTTGCCGGTTTCCAGGCCACGCAGGGCCTTCTGCATCGATTCCTGGAAGGTGCGGCCCATGGCCATCACCTCGCCCACCGACTTCATCTGGGTGGTCAGGCGCGCATCGGCGGCCGGGAACTTCTCGAACGCGAAGCGCGGAATCTTGGTGACCACGTAATCGATGGACGGCTCGAACGAAGCCGGGGTCAGGCCACCGGTGATCTCGTTCTTCAGCTCATCCAGGGTGTAGCCCACGGCCAGCTTGGCAGCGACCTTGGCGATCGGGAAGCCGGTGGCCTTGGAGGCCAGCGCCGAGGAACGCGACACGCGCGGATTCATCTCGATGACGACCACGCGGCCGGTCTTCGGGTTGATGCCGAACTGCACGTTCGAGCCACCGGTATCCACGCCGATCTTGCGCAGCACGGCGATCGACGCATCGCGCAGGCGCTGGTATTCCTTGTCGGTCAGGGTCTGCGCCGGCGCGACGGTGATCGAGTCGCCGGTGTGCACGCCCATCGGGTCCAGGTTCTCGATGGAGCAGACGATGATGCAGTTGTCCGCGGTGTCGCGGACCACTTCCATCTCGAACTCCTTCCAGCCCAGCACCGATTCCTCCACCAGCACCTCGGTGGTCGGCGACAGTTCCAGGCCACGGGTGACGATGTCGACCAGTTCCTCGCGGTTGTAGGCGATGCCGCCACCGCTGCCGCCCAGGGTGAAGCTCGGGCGGATGATGGTGGGATAGCCGACGCGGGTCTGGATCTCCAGCGCTTCTTCCAGCGTATGTGCGACGGCGGCGCTCGGGCATTCCAGGCCGATCTCGCCCATCGCCACGCGGAACAGTTCGCGGTCTTCGGCCATGCGGATCGCTTCGCGCTTGGCGCCGATCAGCTCGACGTTGTACTTCTCCAGCACGCCGTTGTCGGCCAGGTCCAGCGCACAGTTCAGCGCGGTCTGGCCACCCATGGTCGGCAGCAGCGCGTCGGGCTTTTCCTTGGCGATGATCTTCTCGACCGTCTGCCAGTTGATCGGCTCGATATAGACGGCGTCGGCCATCTCCGGGTCGGTCATGATGGTGGCGGGGTTGCTGTTGACCAGCACCACGCGGTAGCCCTCGTCGCGCAGCGCCTTGCAGGCCTGCGCGCCGGAATAATCGAACTCGCAGGCCTGGCCGATGACGATCGGGCCGGCACCGATGATGAGGATGGTTTTCAGGTCAGTGCGCTTTGCCATTGTCTTCTCTAGGTCGGTGCAGCGTGTCTGGGGGAGTGATCGCACGCTGTCGATCAGGAATCTTCCGCGGCTGCGGCATCACGCACGTGCGCGACGCTGCAGGAGGCTGCGGCCAGCCAGGGAGGTCGCCGGCATCCACCGGCGCCGCTCCCTGCAGGCTCAGGCCCTGGCCTCGGCCATCAGGGTCACGAAACGGTCGAACAGCGGACCGACATCGGTCGGTCCCGGCGACGCTTCCGGGTGGCCCTGGAACGAGAACGCCGGCTCGGCGGTGCGCGCGATGCGCTGGTTGGTGCCGTCGAACAGCGAACGGTGGGTGACGCGCAGGCTGGCCGGCAGGGTGCTTTCATCCACCGCGAAGCCATGGTTCTGCGAGGTGATCATCACCCGGCCGCTGTCCAGGTCCTGCACCGGATGGTTGGCACCATGGTGGCCGTGGCCCATCTTCACGGTCTTCGCGCCCGAGGCCAGCGCCAGCAGCTGGTGGCCCAGGCAGATGCCGAAGGTCGGCACCCTGGCGTCCAGGCAGGCCTTGATCGCATCGATCGCGTAATCACAGGGTTCCGGATCGCCCGGGCCGTTGGACAGGAACACGCCATCCGGCTTCAGCGCCAGTACTTCGGCGGCCGGGGTCTGCGCCGGCACCACGGTGACCTCGCAGCCGCGCTCGGCCAGCATGCGCAGGATGTTGGTCTTCACGCCGTAATCGTAGGCCACCACCCGGTACTGCGACGGCACGCTGACGAATGCGTTGGCGTCCAGGTCCAGCTGGCCCTCGTTCCAGCGGTAGGTGTTCTCGGTGGAAACCACCTTGGCCAGGTCCATGCCCTTCAGGCCGGGGAACTTGCGCGCCGCTTCCAGCGCCTTCTGCACGTCGATGCCCTCGCCCGCCATCAGCGCGCCGTTCTGGGCGCCCTTCTCGCGCAGGATGCGGGTGAGCCTGCGGGTGTCGATGCCGGCGATGGCCACCACGCCACGCTGGATCAGCCAGTCCTGCAGCGATACCTGGTTGCGCCAGCTGCTCGGGCGGCGCGGCACGTCACGCACGATCAGGCCGGCGGACCAGACCTTCGACGCTTCGTCGTCCTGGTCGGTCATGCCGGTATTGCCGATATGCGGGTAGGTCAGCGTGACCATCTGCCGGGCGTAGGAGGGATCGGTCAGCACTTCCTGGTAACCGGTCATGGCGGTGTTGAACACCACTTCGCCGACGGACAGGCCGGGCGCGCCTACGGATTCGCCCTCGAATACGGTGCCGTCTTCGAGGACGAGGATTGCGGCTTGGGTCACGGAAATCTCACTTTGGCTACCGAGGGGTACCGAAGGTCACGCCTGCGCTCACGGTGAAAACCGGTTGCAAAAAAGCGCGGACGTACGGTTCAGGACCGGTCCGGCTGTCGTGTTTCGGCGAGTGCGAATTGTAGACCCAAGCGGGTTCCAGCGCCAGAGGCGCTGCGGTAGAGACAGCGTCAGGTAGAGCGGGGCTCTGCCCCGCTGGTGGCCACCACGCATCAGCCGGGCAGAGCCCGGCTCTACGTGGCCGCAGGCGCTTCCAGCAGATCCCGCACCCGGTAGCTGCCCGCATCCCGCCCGTTCAGCTTCTGCGCCACGAACAGCGCGCCACGCGCGAAAATATCGCGGTTGGTGGCCCGGTGCACCAGTTCGATGCGCTCGCCCAGCCCCGTGAACTGCACCAGATGCTCGCCGACGATGTCGCCCGCGCGCAGGCTGGCGTAATGCGGTGTTGCCCCACCGCGCTGCGCGGCGGCCCCCAGTGTCAGCGCGGTGCCCGAAGGCGCGTCCTGCTTGCGCGTATGGTGTGCTTCAACGATGTCGCAGTCCCAGCCGGCCACCGCCTGCGCCGCCCGCTCGACCAGCTCATCCAGCACGGCGACGCCCAGGCTGAAATTGGAGGCCCACACCAGCGGAATCCGGCCCGCCGCGGCATCCAGCGCGACACGCTGGGCCTCCTGCAGGCCGGTGGTGCCTGAGACCAGCGCGGCGCCACGCTCCACGCACAGCGCCAGGAGGGCGTCAAAGCCTTCCGGCAGGCTGAAGTCGATCGCCACGTCGAACACCGGCGCGCCGTGCAGCTCGCTGGCGGCGAAGTGTGGAACGCCATCCACCACGCGTTGTGCGGGCGCCCGACCGGTATAGGCGGCGACCACGTTGAACGTATCCGGCCGGTCGGCGGCCAGTCGCAGCAGGGCCTGGCCCATGCGCCCGGAAGCGCCGTGGATGAGCAATCGCAGGGGAGTCTGGTTCATCCGGCAAAGGCTAGCGCCTGCCTGCCGGTTTGCACAGGGCCGCGCCGCCGGTTTCATGTGGTCGGTGCCACACTGGAACCCGCATGCCCACGCCGCTGCAGCGCAGACACATCATTCACGCCCGCCAAGGACACTGGCAGGCGCCGCACCCCGCAAGGACACCCTGCACGATGCGCCTGCTTCTGGCTGACGACCACCCCACCATCCTCGCCGGCATCGATGCCCTGCTGCGCGGCGTACCCCGGGTGCAGGTGGTCGGCATGGCCGGCGATGGCGACCAGCTGATCGATCTGCTGGGCCGGACCGCCTGCGATGCGGTGGTCACCGACTACGCGATGCCGGGCAGCCAGCGCGGTGATGGACTGACCCTGCTCGGCTTCCTTCGTCGTCGCTATCCGGGCGTGGCACTGATCCTGCACACCATGCAGGATTCGCCTGCCATCCTGCTCCAGGCCCGGCGCCTGGGCATCCGGCAGATGGTCAGCAAGGCCGATTCCAGCGGCCATCTGGCGGCCGCGCTGCAGGCGGCGATGGTCGGCGGCGAGTATTTCTCGCCCGCCATCCAGGAACGGCTGGCAACCGCGGACAGGCCATCAGGCCCGCTCACCCCGCGCGAGCAGGAAGTTGTGCGCCTGTTCGTCTCCGGAATGAACATCAACGCCATCGCCACCCAGCTCCATCGCAGCAAGCAGACCATCAGCACCCAGAAGACCAGCGCGATGCGCAAGCTCGGCGTCAACCACGATGCGGGCCTGGTCCGGGCGTGGCTGGAAGGCGTCGATACGGACGCGCCGGGCAACTGAACGACCGCGCCGGTTCGTACCCGTACGAAACCGCTTCGTACCGGTACGAAAAAGCCCGCCACCTGCCTGGAATGCCGCGCCTGACTGCCTAACCTGCCGGCCTCCCGACCCGAGCAGGACACGCCGATGCCCGCCACCGCCCCTCTGTTGGCCACCTCGCTGCGCGCACTTGCCAGCCAGGCGCTGCTGGTTGTCTGCGCGCTGCAATCCGCTGCCCTGCCCGGCCATGCCGCCGTAGCCGTACCGGCGCCTGGCGATGACGCCACCACGATCGCGGCTCCGGTCATGGCCGTGATCCGCGAGGCGATCATCATGCCGTCGGCAGCCGGTACATCGTCGGCCACCGCACCGGTCTTCGTGGCACCGCTGGCCGACTTCCGCCTGAGCAGCCCGTTCGGGCCGCGCCGGCATCCCATCCGCGGCCGCGCGCACAGCCACTCCGGCGCGGACCTTGCCGTGCCACGCGGCACGCCGGTGCATGCGGCAGCCGACGGCACGGTGGTGGCCATTCGCACGCTGCGCACCGGCTATGGACGCCACGTGGTCGTCGACCACGGCAATGGATACAGCAGCTGGTACGCGCACCTGGACACCATAGATGGCGCGCTGCGCCTCGGCGATACGATTGCGCGCGGCGACCGGGTCGGCACCGCTGGCAGCACCGGCTCGGCAACCGGGCCGCACCTGCATCTGGAAATACGCCACCACGGTGTGCCGATGGAGCCCATGGCCCTGCTGCAGCAGGAGCCTGCAACGCCTCCGGCGATCATCGGCATCGCACCGGCATGGCGCGCGAATGCCGCCCCGCCGTGAGCGGCCCGCTGCACCGTATCCGTAGAGCGGGGCTCTGTCCCGCTGCGCGGTAATACATCAGCCGGGCAGAGCCCGGCTCTACGTGACTGCTCAGCCGGGCAGAACCCGGCATTACGGGGCGTGGCGTTCAAGCCGGGCAGAGCCCGGCTCTACGAGGCACGGGTTCAATCGTGGCAGAGCCCGGCGCTACCGTGACGTGGGGCCGCAGTTGTCGCAGCCGCCGCAGGCACCGCCGCCCCCCTTGGCCGGCGGTGCTACCCGCCGTCCCAGCGCCTGCAGCCAGGCCGCACGCTGCGGCTTCAGCAGCGCCAGCGCGATCGCTCCGCGCGCCCTGCGCAGCGTGCCGGGAAACTGCTTCTTCATCACGACCCAGGCACTGGCCAGCACGGCCAGCGCAATGACGATGTACTGCAGCAGCAGCCCGGCGTCCATCAGCCGCCCCCCAGCGCCACGGTCACCTGGTAGGTGATCAGCGCTGCGATGTAGGCCGCGGCGAACAGGTAGAACGTGGCGAAGCCCACCTGCCGCCAGGAATTGGTCTCGCGCTTGATGGTGGCCAGCGTGGAAATACACATCGGCGCGTAGATGAACCACACCAGCAGCGACAGCCCGGTGGCCAGCGACCAGCCATCGCTGATCACCGGCGTCAGCGCCGAGATCGCCGCATCGTCATCGGCCGCGGACAGCGCATAGATCGTCGCCAGCGACGACACCGCCACCTCGCGCGCGCCCATGCCCGGAATCAGCGCGATGCAGATCTGCCAGTTGAACCCCAGCGGCGCGAAGATCGTGGTCATCGCGTGGCCTATTTGGCCGGCAAAGCTGTAGTCGATCGCCGGCATGGTGGCGTTTTCCGGCGCGCCCGGGAACGACAGCAGCACCCACAGCAGGATGGTCAGCGACAGGATGATGCCGCCCACGCGCTTGAGGAAGATCATGCCGCGTTCGTACAGGCCGACCGCCAGGTCGCGCGGATGCGGAATGCGATAGGACGGCAGCTCCAGCATCAACGGATGTTCGCTCTTGTCGCGGCGCCACTTCTTCATCACCCACGACATCAGCAGCGCGCTGAGGATGCCGGCCACGTACAGCCCGAACAGCACCAGGCCCTGCTGGTTGAAGATGCCCACCTTGCCCTCGGGGATGAAGGCGGCAATCAGCAGCGCGTACACCGGCAGCCGCGCCGAACAGGTCATCAGCGGTGCTACGAGGATCGTGGCCAGGCGGTCACGTGGATCCTGGATGCTGCGCGTGGCCATGATGCCCGGCACCGCGCAGGCGAAGCTGGACAGCAACGGGATGAACGAACGCCCGGACAGGCCCGCGGCCGCCATCATGCGGTCCAGCAGGAACGCCGCGCGCGGCAGGTAGCCGGATTCCTCCAGCGCCAGGATGAAGGCGAACAGGATCAGGATCTGCGGCAGGAACACCACCACCCCGCCGACACCGGCGATGATGCCATCGGTGACCAGGCTGGCCAGCGGCCCTTCCGGCAGCACCGCCGCCGCCTGTTCGCCCAGCCAGCCGAACAGCGTTTCAATGCCGTCCATCATCGGCGTGGCCCAGGCGAACACCGCCTGGAAAATGAAGAACATCACCGCCACCAGCGTCGCCAGCCCGAAGACCGGGTGCAGCAGCCAGCGGTCCAGCGCGTCATCGATCTTAGCGGTGCGGCTCGGCATGCTCACCGCGGCGGCGAGGATGCCGCGCACCCGGGCGTGGTAATCGATGTCCCCGCCGTCCACGGCCACCACCGGCACATCCAGGTGCGGAACCATCGCATCCAGTCGTTCGACCAGGCTGCGCGCGCCATTGCGCCGCACAGCCACGGTTTCCACCACCGGCACGCCCAGCGCGCGCTCCAGCGCCTGCACGTCGATCCTGATGCCGCGGCGCTCGGCGGCGTCGACCATGTTCAGCGCCACCACCATCGGCTTGCCCAGCTCGCGCAGTTCCAGCGCGAAGCGCAGGTGCAGGCGCAGGTTGGTGGCATCGATGACGCACAGCAGGACGTCCGGGGCCTCCTCGCCCGGGTAGAAACCCCGGCACAGGTCGCGGGTGATGGCTTCATCCAGGCTGGCCGGCTGCAGGCTATAGGCACCCGGCAGGTCGAGGATGGCGAACTCGCGGCCGGATGGCGCGCGCATGCGGCCTTCCTTGCGTTCCACGGTCACGCCGGTGTAATTGGCCACCTTCTGGCGGCTGCCGGTGAGCTGGTTGAACAGCGCCGTCTTGCCACTGTTCGGATTGCCGACCAGAGCCACGCGCAGCGGCATCACGGCGGCGCTCATGCTCGCGCTCCGGCCGCGACCACCGCCGTGATGCGGATGCGCGCGGCTTCGCTGCGACGCAGCGCGAAGCGGGTGAAGCCGACCTGCACCAGCAGCGGCTCGCCACCCACCGGGCCACGCGCGACCAGGCGCACGTCCTCGCCCTTGACGAAGCCCAGCTCCCTCAGGCGTCGGGCGATGGAGTCGTTGGCGTGCGTGTCGTGGACGGATTCGACCACGGCGTCGGCGTGCAAAGGCAGATCGGACAGCGTCACTCGCGCACTTCTCAGTGATAAGAATGGTTATCAATTCTACCATCGCCGCGCCGCGTCATGGCCCCCGGCCGGTGGCCCGCTATGATCCATACAGCTGATGGTTTGACTGCGGACCCATGACCGACTCCCTGCTGATCGAGCGCTCCGGCGCCACATTGACCCTGCGCCTGAACCGGCCAGGCCTGCACAATGCCTTCGACGCGGCCCTGATCGACGCGCTGACCACGGCGCTGGATGCGGCCGGACGCGACGACACCGTCCGCGTGGTGGTTCTGGCGGCCGAGGGACCGTCCTTCTCCGCCGGCGCCGACCTGCAATGGATGCGCGGCATGGCCACCGCCAGCGAGGCCGACAACCGCACCGATGCACTGGCGCTGGCGCGGCTGATGCGCACCCTGGACGAGCTTCCCAGGCCCACCCTCGCCCGCGTCCACGGCGCCGCGTTCGGCGGCGGCGTCGGTCTGGTCGCCTGCTGCGACATCGCCATCGCCACGGAAGAAGCGCGCTTCGGCCTGACCGAAAGCCGCCTCGGCCTGTTGCCCGCAGTCATCTCGCCCTATGTGGTGGAAGCAATCGGCCCCCGCCAGGCGCGTCGCTGGTTCGCCACCGGCGAACATTTCGACGCCGCCACCGCACTGCGCATTGGCCTGCTGCACGAGGTCGTTCCCGCCAACGGGCTTGATGCGGCGGTATCGCGCCAGCTGGACCTGCTGGGCAAGGCCGGCCCGATCGCCGCAGCCGGCGCGAAGGCACTGGTTCGCCAGGCTGTCGTCATTGGCGATCGCGATGCGCTGGATGCGTCCAATGCCGACCTCATCGCCCGCCTGCGGGTGTCGCCGGAGGGCCAGGAAGGGCTCGGCGCCTTCCTCGGCAAACGTTCGCCTGCGTGGGCGGGGAGCCGCATCGATGGCTGATTTCGTCCGCATCGTCGAAGTGGGGCCGCGCGACGGCCTGCAGAACGAAAAGCAGCCGGTGGCTACCGCCGACAAGATCACGCTGATCGACCGGCTGTCGGGCACAGGCCTGTGCAGCATCGAAGCGACCAGCTTCGTCAGTCCGAAGTGGGTGCCGCAGCTGGCCGACGCCGCCGACGTCTATGCCGGCATCACCCGCCGCGACGGCATCGCCTACCCGGTACTGGTGCCCAACGAACAGGGGTACGACCGCGCGCGCGCTGCGGGCGTGCAGGAAGTGGCGGTATTCACCGCCGCCTCGGAAACCTTCAACCGCACCAACACCACCGCAGGCATCGACGAGTCGCTGGCCCGCTTCGCGCCGATCCTGCGCCGCGCCGCGGCCGACGGTGTGCGCGTGCGCGGCTATGTGTCCACCGTGCTCGGCTGCCCCTACCAGGGGGAGGTTCCGGTCGCGGACGTGGTACGCGTTGCACGTGCACTGCATCAGATGGGCTGCTACGAGATCTCGCTGGGCGACACCATTGGCGTCGGCACGCCGCGCAAGGCCCGGCAGATGCTGGAAGCAGTGGCCGGCGAAGTGCCGATGGACGCGCTGGCGGTGCACTTCCATGACACGTACGGCCAGGCCATCGCCAACATCGCCACCTGCCTGGAGGCAGGCGTGCGGGTGGTGGACAGCGCGGTTTCCGGCGCGGGCGGCTGCCCGTACGCCAAGGGCGCAAGCGGCAATGTCGCCAGCGAGGACGTGGTGTACCTGCTGCGCGGGCTCGGCCTGGAAAGCGGCGTGGACCTGCAGGAGCTGGCCGCCATCGGCGCGTGGTTGTCCACCGTGCTGGGCCGCGCCAACGGCAGCCACGCCGGCAAGGCCTTGACCGCCTGACAGCCCTGCACCCTGCGGTAGAGCTGACCCACGGTCGGCTGCCCCTGCTTCGGTAGAGCCGACCCACGGTCGGCTGCCCCAGCTTCGGTAGAGCCGACCCATGGTCGGCTGCCCCTGCTCCGGTAGAGCCGCCCCATGGTCGGCTGCCCCTGCTCCGGTAGAGCCGACCCAAGGTCGGCTGCCGCTGCGCGCCCGTTCCGCGTGCGGCGCACAACAGCGCCACGCCCCGCATCCGCTAGAATCGCCGGTTCTTGAACCTGCAGGACCGTGCAATGCAGCTGTCTTCCGTACGAGCCATCATCACCGGCGGCGTCTCCGGCCTTGGCCTGGCCGTGGCCGAGCACCTCGTCGCCCAGGGCGGCAAGGTGGCCCTGTTCGACCTCAACGATGACAAGGGCGCCGCGGCCATCGCCGCGCTGGGCACCGGAGCGGCGCGCTACTTCCGGGTCGATGTCAGCGATGAAGCCGCCGTGACCGCCGCCGTGGACGAAGCCCACCTCTTCCTGGGCGGGCTCACCGTGGCGGTGAACTGCGCCGGCATCCTCGGCGCCGGCCGGGTGCTGGGCAAGGACGGCCCGATGCCGCTGGCCGGCTTCCAGGGCACGGTGATGGTCAATCTGGTCGGCAGTTTCAACGTCGCCAAAGCCGCCGCCAACCGCATGCAGCACAATGATCCGGGCGAGGACGGCGAGCGCGGCGTGATCGTCAATACCGCCAGCATCGCCGCCTACGAAGGCCAGATCGGCCAGGCTGCCTATGCCGCCTCCAAGGGTGGCGTGGTGTCGATGACCCTGCCGATGGCACGCGAGCTTTCCCGCTTCGGCATCCGCGTCAACACCATTGCGCCAGGCGTGTTCTGGACGCCCATGGTGGACGGCATGCCGGCAGCGGTGCAGGAATCGCTGGCCGCCTCCATCCCGTTCCCGTCGCGCCTGGGCAAACCACAGGATTTCGCCGGGCTGGTCGCATACGTGCTCGGCAATACCTACCTCAACGGCGAGACCATCCGCCTGGACGGCGCCACCCGGCTCGCTCCGAAGTGATTCCCCCAGGGCGCCGGGGCGGCGCCCGCCAACCAGACCATCTACGATCATGAAAGCCAGCGATATCAAGAAAGGCAACGTCGTCGAGTACAACAACGGCGTCTACCAGATCCGCGACATCGAGCGCAGCTCGCCACAGGGCCGTGGCGGCAACGTCCGCTTCCGTTTCATCATGTACAGCGTGCCGGGCGGCAACAAGCTCGACGCCAGTTTCGACGCCGATGACAACCTGCCGGAAGTGGAACTGCTGCGTCGCCAGTCCACCTATTCGTACAGGGACGGCGACGCCTTCGTGTTCCTGGACGATGAGGATTACACCCCTTACACCCTGGATGCTGACGTGGTCGGCGACGACGCCGGTTACATCACCGATGGCCTGACCGGGATCTACGTGCAGGTGATCGACGACCAGCCGGTGGCGGTGCAGCTGCCGACCAGCGTGGTGCTGGAAGTGGTGGAAACGCCGCCGGAACTGAAGGGCGGCACGGCGACCAAGCGTCCGAAGCCGGCCAAGCTCAGCACCGGCCTGGAGATCATGGTGCCGGAATACATCGCCAACGGCGAACGCGTGCTGGTCAACACCACCACCGGTGAGTTCGCGGGCCGCGCGGACTGATCGCACGGCTGGATTTTCCTGGAGTGGCAGGCGCGGGAGGGCGTGGCGGGATACGCCATGCCTCCGCGCCTGCCGCCAGCAGACACGCCGGATAAGCGAACGAATTACTTCGCAGGCACGAACCCGCCACATCCGTGCAGCTGTCGCGTTCCCACCGTCAGCATCGCCCTGGCTTCGAATTCCTCGCCACTCATGTCGTCCTGGCAGGCCACGCGCTCGATGCTCAGCTTCACCGGCGTGCCATCGGTCGCGGTCCCCGCCCAGCCATCCGGACCCTGGGTCGGAGCGATGACCTCGTAGGTTGTCTGCCCGTAATCCACCTCGACACGCAGCGCGTGCGACGCATCGCCGGCAACCTGGGCCAGCCAGCCGGGTTCATTGCCGGTGGCACGGAACCCCTGCGCTGAAACCTCGCTGCCCGCCGCCGGCGCAACCGGCGTGTCGCGGACGGTGCCATCCACCGCTGGCGATGGTGCGTCGCTGGACTGGCAGGCAACGGCAAGCGCGACGACAAGCGCGGTGGGCAACAGAAAAAATGATGGGCGCATATCGCCTCCTCTACAGCATCAATCGTCCTGCATGCTCGCATTTCCACCGTCAACGCAGGGGAAAGGTGCACGGCAGCGTTCATCATTCCATCGGCAACGCAGCCTGTCCGCGCAGATGGAGGCGAAGATCCTCCAGGTTGCGCTGCACCTGATCGAGCTCATGCCGTCCTGCCGGGGGCAGGCTCTGCCGCATGCGTGCGCGCAGTTGTTTCCAGGCCTCCGGAGACTGCGCATTCACCGCCTCCAGCGCCGGCACCAGCTGCTGGAGTTCAGTCGTCTGCGGCAGCCCGTATCCCCCTTCGGGCGTCATCATCGCCGGACGCAGCCACTGGCCCGCCTGCTCCAGCAGCGCCTGCAACTGCTGTGCGCCTTCGCTGTCCGGCTGCGCCAGCAGCTGCCGTTTCAAGTGGTCGCGTGCGCGCAGTTCCGCCCGACGGAACGCCGCCTGCTCCAGCAGCAACAAGCCTGCGGTCGCACGCAGTCCGCCCAGTCGAAGCCAGGGCGCACGCTCACCGGCAGGCAGTTCCAGCCACGCGCGTGCACTGTCGGCCGGTAGTGCCAACTGCGCGCGTGCAGCCGCGAACAGCGTGTCGTAATGACGGTCGCTGGATTCGAAATAGAACCCGTCACGAATCGCCGCCGCACGATCATCCAGCACACTCTCATCCATCAATCCCTCGCGGTCCAGCCGACGCCGCAGCCCGCTCGGTGTGATGCGCATGATGTCGGCGTCGGTCAGCGCGGCAACGCCGCCCTGCAGCAGGCGTGCCGTCTCCACCGCGCAGTTGGTGCCCAGGAAGTAATAACGGCCGTTGTAGGCCCAGTGCACCTGTGCGGCCCGCTCCAGCACCCCGGCGATATCGTCGCGCGACAGCCGCAGCGGTATCGACGCCAGGCCGCGCAGCTCCACCCGCGTGTATTCGTCCACCACCTGCTGCAGCGGCAGCACGAAGAGCCGCGACGGATAGCCGCCGGTCAGCCCGCGCCAGCTGGACAGCTCGACATCGCCAACGAACGCGCGGAACGACAGCACCCGATGCTGGTCCAGATCCAGCCGGCACGCAGGGCCGGGAACGCGTCCTTCGCGGCATACCACCAGCCGCAGCATGCTGTGGCCCCAGCGGCTCATCGCCACGTCGCCGCCTTCGGCGAACAGGTAATCCACCGCATACACACGCGCCGGATCCAGCCGCAGCAGCTCCACCGCGCCCTCCTCATCGCCGGCCTGCAGCAGCGCGACATCCGGAGCGCAGGGCGATGGCGGCAGCATCGGGTCGCCCCAGGCTTCGCGCAGCCAGGCCGCCAGTGCCGGGCGGCGGCAGGCGAAGTCCGCATCCAGCAGCCAGTGCTCGCCGTTGACCGCGAGGTACTCGGCCGCATTGCGGCGTTCGTACGCATCCGGGCTGCGATCGCTGAAATGGTTCGCGCTGCGTCCCGGCAACCAGGGACGATCCTGCCAGCCGGCAAGCTCGCGCAGCCGCGGCTGGCGCGACCAGCCGCCGCCCGCGCCGCGATCGGCGACGTGCACCAGTTCGTGGATCAATGCCGCCTGCAATGCGCGTGCTGCGTCGTCGCCGTCAGTGGCAAGCAACGCACGCTGCAGGCGCAGCCGACCACCGAATGCACGGCCGGCAACATGTGGCGGCAGGGAATCGCTCCACTGCACCTCGACCCGGTGTGGCAACGCCGCCCGCAGTCCATCGGGCAGGCGCTGTACCACCTGCTCCAGTGCGGCACGTGCACGCGCACGCGCCTGGCGATCCAGACCGGCATCGTCCGAAACCAGCTCCACCGCCTGCGCCATCGGCGCCAGGCAGCACAGCCACAGCGCCGCCATCCATGCGCGGCGGCGCGCGTGCATCAGTACGCCAGCAGCGTCCGCGCCAGCTCCAGGTCGTCGGCCTGCCGTGCCGCCTCATCCTGTTCACGCAGATGCACCAGAGCGGCCTGCAGGTGTGCACCGCGGATCCGGCCATCGCTGGCCACGAAGGCCGCCGCGTCATCGCGCGCTGCCAGGATCACCTTGTCATCGCCCGAGCTGCTGCCCGACGAGTTCGACGAGGCACCCGAGGCCGAGCCCGCCGAGGTACCTGCGAAACTGGACGCACCTGCCAGCAGCGGCAGCGCGGACAAGGCCGCGCCGAACAGGGCAACGCGCAGGATCGATCGGGTCATCTTCGGCACACTCGTGAAGGAAGTGTGCAGAGCGTAACCCGTCACTGGCCATTTTGTTGCTTCAGGCATCGAAGACCTTGCCCGGGTTCAGCCGCGCTTGCGGATCGAATGCCCGCTTGACCGCCTTCATCAGCGCGATCTCCGCCCTGCTCCGGGTGCTGTCCAGATAATGCTTCTTGACCAGGCCGATACCGTGTTCGGCCGAGATGCTGCCATCGAAGCGCGCCAGCACCTGCGCCAGCAGCCGGGTTACCTGCTCGCAGTGGGCCACGAATTCCACGGGCGGCATGTCGTCCGGCTTCAGCACGTTGATGTGCAGGTTGCCATCACCGATATGCCCGAACCAGACCACTTCGAACTGCGGGTATGCCTGCCCGATCAACGCCTGGATCTCGGCCAGGAACGCCGGCATCGCCGATATGCGCACCGATACATCGTTCTTGTACGGCGTGTATCGGGCCAGCGCCTCGGTGATGCCCTCGCGCAGCCGCCACAACTGCGCGGCCTGGGCGTCGCTGGCACTGATCACCCCGTCGCTGACCCAGCCATTGGCCATGCAGTCCTCGAAGGCCGCCATCGCCGCCGCTTCCTGGGCGTCATCGGCGGCCGCGAATTCAGTGACCACGTAGTACGGGTAGGTCTCGGCGAACGGAGCCTGCGCGCCATGCGCCAGCACATGCCGCAGGGCGTGGTCGGTGAAGAACTCGAAGGCCTGCAGTTGCAGGCGCGCCCGGAATGCCGAAAACACCTGCATCAGCATGTCGAAGCCAGGCACCGCCAGCAGCATGACGTTGGTGGCCGGCGGCGGATCGGTGAGCTTCAGCGTGGCTTCCACGATCACGCCCAGCGTGCCTTCCGAACCGACCATCAACTGGCGGAAATCGTAGCCACTGGAGTTCTTGATCAGGCCCTTGTTGAGCTCAAGCAGCTCGCCGTCGGCGGCGACCACCGTCAGCCCGGCAATCCATTCGCGGGTATTGCCATAGCGGATCACCCGGATGCCGCCGGCATTGGTGGCGATGTTGCCGCCTATCGAACAGGAGCCGCGCGCGGCGAAATCCACCGGATAGATGAGCCCGTGTTCCAGCGCGGCGTTGTGCACTGCTTCCAGCGGCATGCCCGCCTGCACCCGCAGCGTGCGGTCCACTGCATCGTAATCCAGTGCCTTGTTCATGCGTTCAAGGCTCAGCACCAGTTCGCCATGGGCAGCCACCGCGCCGCCGGACAGGCCGGTGCGGCCGCCGGAAGGCACCACCGCCACGCCTTCGGCGGCGCTCCAGCGCATCACTGCCTGCACCTCCTCCACCGTTGCGGGAAGGGCGATCGCCAGCGGCGCCGGCGTCCAGCGCCGGGTCCAGTCACGCCCGTAATGCTCCAGGTCGGCGGGGTCGGTTTTCAGCCTCAGGCCAAGGGCGGCCTGCTGCAGGGAGTCAAGGCGGGAATCGGTCATGGCATGTCCAGCGTACGCGCGCGGGGAACGGGCAAGCGTGCCAGCGCCCTCGTCCATCGTCCAGCCCTTTGCCACCGGCTGGATACGTACCGATGCAACCATTTCCGCACCGCACCATGACGCCGTCCATCTGGCATAGTGGTCAGCCCTCGCCCCACTGGCCGTGTCGCCCCATGTCGCCGAAGAAGACCTCGTACCCCAAGCAGGATATCCGCGTGCTGTTGCTGGAAGGGGTCAGCCAGACCGCCGTGGACGTGTTCACCGAGGCCGGCTACAGCCAGATCGAACGGCACTCGAAGGCACTGCCCGAAGACGAACTGAAGGCGCGCATCGCCGAAGCGCATATCGTCGGCATCCGGTCGCGCAGCCAGCTCAGCGCCGAGGTGCTGGCCGAGGCCAAGCGCCTGATCGCGGTCGGCTGCTTCTGCATCGGCACCAACCAGGTCGATCTGGATGCGGCCGAACTGGCCGGCATCCCGGTATTCAACGCACCCTACTCCAACACGCGCAGCGTGGCCGAACTGGTCATCGCCGAAGCGATCATGCTCACCCGCGGCATCCCGCAGAAGAACGCCGAATGCCATCGCGGCGGCTGGTCGAAGTCGGCCGCCGGCAGCCATGAAGTACGCGGCAAGACCCTGGGCATCGTCGGTTACGGGCACATCGGCACCCAGGTCGGCGTACTGGCCGAATCGCTCGGCCTGCAGGTCATCTTCCACGACGTGGAAACCAAGCTCGCCCTCGGCAACGCGCGCGCCGCGGCGAGCCTCAACGACCTGCTGCAGCGCGCGGACATCGTCACCCTGCACGTGCCCGAAACGGCCGCCACGCAGTGGATGATCGGTGCCACGGAACTGGCCAGGATGCGCCCGGGCGCGCACCTGATCAACGCCGCGCGCGGCACCGTGGTGGACATCGATGCGCTGGACCGGGCACTGGAATCCGGGCACATCGGTGGCGCGGCGCTGGACGTGTTCCCGGTGGAGCCCAAAGGCAATGGCGATATCTTCGAATCGCCGCTTACGCGCCACGACAACGTGATCCTGACCCCGCACGTCGGTGGCAGCACGCTGGAAGCGCAGGACAACATCGGCGTGGAAGTGGCAGCCAAGCTGGTGCGCTACAGCGACAACGGCAGCACGCTGTCGGCGGTGAACTTCCCGGAAGTCACCCTGCCCGGGCACGAAGGCAGCCTGCGCCTGCTGCACATCCACCGCAACGTGCCGGGCGTGCTGTCGCAGGTCAACGAAATCTTCTCGCGGCACCACGTCAACATCGACGGCCAGTTCCTGCGCACCGATCCCAAGGTGGGCTACGTGGTGATCGACATCACCGCCAGCGAAGCCCAGGCGGCGGCCGTGCGCGAAGAGCTCGCGGCCATTCCCGGCACCCTCCGCACCCGCATCCTCTACTGACGCAGCGCCGGGCTCTGCCCGGCTGAACATCATCGCGCAGGATGTAGAGCCGGGCTCTGCCCGGCTGAATGATCAATCGCGCAGCGGGGCAGAGCCCCGCTCTACAGGACGTGCACCTCGGCGCCATGCCTGCCCATCCAGCGGCGGGCCATGCGGCGCAGCGAGGCGTCGGCCTGCGGGTCGGCGGCGATTTCCGCTATCCCACGCCAGGCCAGGTCCAGCGATTCCTCGCTGACCTCGAACTGCTCCCCACCCATCGCACGCACCACGTAGCGCACGTCGTAATGCCAGTGCCCCGGCACATCGCCGCGTTCGGGAATCCAGTGCCGGTCCAGGTCGAAGATGCGTTCGTCCACCAGCCGCAGGCCCCGCAATCCGGATTCTTCCTCCGCTTCGCGCAGCGCCACCCGCGCCAGGTCGCGGTCGCCGTCCGCATGCCCGCCCAACTGCAGCCAACGGCCCAGCTTTCGATGGTGGGTCAGAAGTACGCGGCGATTGTCGCGGCTGACCAGCCACGCGCTGGCGGTGAAATGGCCGTCCAGGCGTTCGCGGGCGAACACATCGCCGTGTTCATCCGCGATCTCTGAAAATGTGCCGAAATCGGCAGCGAGCTCGCCATGAACGGGCACATCCCGGGCGTATTCACGCAGCCTGACGGACAGGCCATCGCCCCGCCCATCCTCAGGCGTGCCGGGGGTTGCGACATGTTGCGACATTACTGGCCATGCAGGGGACGAAGGGCCAGGCATTATGGCCGGAAAATGTTGCAGGTGCGGCTTGTGCGCAACCTTCAGCTTTGGCTAAGGTACAACGCGCCCTTCGCAGGGCCTTCACCCAACGCGCCAGCGGCGATGCACCGCCGGCCACTTCCCGAACCCCCTAGGAAAGTACGCATGCTGAAAGCTCTGTTGAGAGTCAAACCGGTCGCGCCGGCCGCGCACGTCGACGCTGGCGAACCCATCGAAGGCAGCCTGGAAGGCGAAGCCACGCTGAAACGGACTCTCACGGCCAAGCATCTGATCCTGCTGGGTATCGGCGCGGTCATCGGCGCGGGCATCTTCGTGCTCACCGGCCAGGCAGCCGCCAACCACGCCGGTCCGGCCATCATGCTGTCCTTCGTGCTGGCCGGCCTGGCCTGCGCGCTGGCCGGCCTCTGTTATGCCGAGTTCGCCGCGATGATGCCGGTCTCCGGCAGCGCCTATTCGTACTCCTACGCCACCCTGGGCGAGGGCATGGCCTGGTTCATCGGCTGGTGCCTGGTGCTGGAATACCTGTTCGCCTCGGCGTCGGTGGCAGTGGGCTGGTCCGCCTACCTGATCAGCTTCATCACCACCACGTTGCACATGCCGTTCCCCGACGCTCTCAGTGCCGCGCCGATCGCCTGGACCGGTAGCGAATTCATCTCGTCCGGGAAGCTGTTCAACCTGCCGGCGGTGCTGATCGTGGCGGCGGTATCCGGCCTGTTGTACGTGGGCATCACCCAGTCGGCGTTCGTCAACGCGATCATCGTGGCGATCAAGGTCACCGTGATCTGCCTGTTCATCGGCTTCGGTGCGGCGCATGTCGATGCTGCCAACTGGACCCCGTTCATCCCTGAAAACACCGGCGTGGCCGGCGAGTTCGGCTGGAGCGGCGTGTTCCGTGCGGCAACCATCGTATTCTTCGCCTACATCGGTTTCGATGCGGTCTCCACCGCTGCCGGCGAGACCAAGGATCCGCAGCGCAACATGCCGATCGGCCTGCTCGGTTCGCTGGCGGTCTGCACCGTCGTGTACATCATTGTCTGCGCGGTGCTGACCGGCATGATGCCCTACCACCTGCTGGGTACCGACAAGCCGGTGGCCACCGCACTTGAGCCGTATGCCAGCCTGTCCTGGCTGAAGACCGCCGTGGAGATCGGCGCCATCGCCGGCCTGTCCTCGGTGGTGCTGGTGATGATGATGGGCCAGACCCGCATCGCCTACACCATCTCCCGCGACGGCCTGCTGCCGAAGCTGTTCGGCAAGGTCCACGCGCGCTTCCACACCCCGTACTGGAGCACGATCGTGGTCGGTGTGCTGGCCGCCGCGCTGGCCGGGCTGGTGCCGCTGAACGTGCTTGGCGAGCTGGTGTCGATGGGCACCCTGCTGGCCTTCGCCACCGTGTGCATCGGCGTGCTGGTGCTGCGCTACACGCGTCCGGAAATCGTCCGCCCGTTCCGCGTGCCGCTGGTATGGGTGATCTGCCCGCTCGGCGCTGCAATGTGCCTGTTCCTGTTCTGGCAGGCGTTCGTCGTGCATTGGCACCTGTTCGTGGGCTGGACAGTGCTCGGCCTGCTGATCTACCTCGGCTACGGCATGCGCAACAGCAAGCTGGCAAAAACGCCATAATGCCCCCGCGGGCCGGCCCTGATGGGTCGGCCCGCCGCTTTTGGCGGACCTCATGCCGCCGGCTTCCCGCCCAACGCCGCACATCGGACAAAGACCAACGCACATGCTCAAGCAACTGTGGGCCACCAAGCATCCGCACGCCGCCCATGAAGACGCCAACGGCCTGAGCCTGGCGCGTACCCTGGGCCCCTGGGGCCTGACCGCACTGGGCATCGGCGCGGTGATCGGCGGCGGCATCTTCGTCATCACCGGCCAGGCGGCCGCCAACCATGCTGGCCCCGCGATCATGCTGTCCTTCGTGCTGGCCGCCATCTGCTGCGCGTTCTGCGCGATGGCCTACGCCGAATTCGCGTCCATGGTGCCGGTCTCCGGCAGCGCCTACAGCTATACCTACGCCACCTTCGGCGAGCTCTCGGCGTGGTTCATCGGCTGGATGCTGGTGCTGGAATACGGGGTGTCCGCATCGGCGGTGGCAGTCAGCTGGACCGGCTATTTCCTCAGCCTGCTCAGTCATTTCGACATCCACCTGCCTGCGGCGCTGGTGACCGCGCCCCTGGATGGCCAGCTGCGGCCGACCGGGGCGATCGCCAACGTGCCGGCGGCGATCCTGGTGCTGCTGCTCACCTGGTTGTGCTACGTCGGCATCCGCAAATCCTCGGCGATGAACATGGCGATGGTGGTGCTGAAGACCGGCCTGATCATCCTGGTGATCGCGGTCGGCTGGAAGTACGTGGATCCGGCCAACTGGACGCCCTTCATCCCTGAAAACGAGGGGCCCGGCCGATATGGCATGGATGGCGTGCTGCGTGGTGCAGCGATGGTGTTCTTCGCCTACATCGGCTTCGAGGCGGTATCCGTGGCCGCGCAGGAATCGCACCGGCCGCAGCGCGACATGCCGATCGGCATGATGCTGTCACTGGTGGTGTGCACCGTGCTGTACATCGCCATGGCCGCGGTGATGACCGGGTTGGTGCCGTACCAGCTGCTGGGCACCGATGAGCCGGTGGTGACCGCCGTGGCCGCACATCCGCAGCTGGGCTGGCTGCGCGTGGTGGTGGAAATCGGCGCACTGGTCGGGCTGTCCTCGGTGGTCCTGGTGATGATCATCGCGCAGCCGCGCATCTTCATGATCATGGGCCGTGATGGCCTGCTGCCGCCGGTATTCACGAAGATCCATCCGACCTACCGCACGCCGCACATCAACACGGTCATCACCGGTATCGGCATCGCGCTGCTGGCGGCGCTGTTCCCGCTGGACGTGCTGGGCGAGCTGACGTCGATGGGCACGCTGATCGCCTTCGCGGCGGTGTGTGCGGGCGTGCTGATCCTGCGCCGCACGCAGCCGGACCTGCCCCGCCCGTTCCGCATTCCCGGTGCCTGGCTGGTGTGCAGCCTGGGCGTGCTGAGCTGCCTGGCGCTGCTGTCGGCGATGACGGTGCACAACTGGATGTTGATGGGCGGATGGACGGTGGCCGGGTTTGTCATCTACTTCGCGTACGGGCACCGGCACAGCCGCCTGCGCGGGAAGTGAGGGTGTTGCGGGGGCTGCGCCCC
>JAEZCF010000117.1 GCA_023430045.1 Pseudomonadota bacterium
CCCACCCCCAGGAGCCGCCATGCTGCGTCTGCTGTCTGTCCTGCTGCTGCTTTCCGCCAGCGCACACGCCGCACCGCAGCGTGTGTTCATCGCCGGCGACTCCACCGCCGCCGAATACGGCCCGGAGAGGGCCCCGCAGGCGGGGTGGGGCCAGGCGCTGCACAGCTACCTCGATCCGGACCGCTGGGAGGTGCGCAACCACGCCAGGGGAGGGCGCAGTGCGCGCAGCTTCATCGATGAGGGGCGCCTGGACGTCATTGCACGCGAACTCCAGCGCGGCGATGTGCTGCTGATCCAGTTCGGCCACAACGATGCGAAGTTCGAAGACGTGTCGCGCTACACCGATCCGGCCAGCGACTATCCACGCTTGCTGATGCGCTACGTGCAGCTGGCGCGGGACAAGGGCGCCACGCCGATCCTGCTGACGCCGGTGGCCCGGCTGCTGTATGACTTCGGTTCGCTGCTGGACACCCATGGCGTGTACACCCAGGCGGTAAAGCAGCTGGCAACGCGCGAACAGGTCGCGATGATCGACCTCAACGACAGCTCGACGCGCTGGATCCGCGCGCTGGGCGAGCAGGGTGCCAGGCCGTATTTCCTGTTCGTGCCGGAGCAGGGCAAGGCTGATGGGACACATTTCAGCCACGCCGGGGCCAATGCAGTGGCCTGCCTGGTGGTGCGCGGCTGGGTCGCGCTGCAGCCGGAACTGAGGACTGCGCTTGCACGCGATATCGATTGCGATGTGCAGGGCGGGGTGGGGCAGGGTGCCGACCCTGCGCGGCCCTCGCAGGTGGTCCACGAGGAGGCGATCATCCGCGCGCAGCCGGGTCCGCATGGAGGCGCCGGACCGACCACCGCATATCCGTTCTTCGCCGATGCCGAAGGCCTGCCGTTCGTGCTGCGCAAGCGGGTGTTGCACAAGGGCGCAGGCATCGGCTTGCATCCCCAGCACAAGGACGAGATCTACTACATCGTCAGCGGCGAAGGCTGGTATGTGCTGGACGGGAAACAGCATGAGGTGCGCGCCGGGCATGCGTTGCTGACCCGTGCCGGCAGCATGCATGCGCTGCAGCAGCGCGGCGACGAGGATCTGGTGGTGCTGCTGGCGTATCCGACGGACCGTTGATGCTGTGGAGCGGGGCTCTGCCCCGCTGTTCCGTAAAGCTCCAGCCGGGCAGAGCCCGGCTCTACGGATCGACTGCGCGGTGAACCATCTGCCGGGCAGACCCCGGCTCTACGATCAGACGTCGCCGCCGTCGGCCCAGCCTTCGCCAGTGCCCTTGTGGAACACCATGTCATCGGCCTGCACGTCGCCGGCCGGCAGGTGCGGATGAAGGGCGACATCGGCATAGATCGGGGTGAAATCCGGTGATGTGGCCTGCATCAGCTGCTCGAAGCTGTCGATGACGAAATACGTCTTCTGGAAGGTATCGATGCGGTAGCGCGTGCGCATGATCCGCTGCAGGTCGAAGCCGATGCGGTTAGGCGCGGCCGATTCCAGCGAGTACAGCGATTCGCCCTTGGACGACACGATGCCGGCACCGTAGATGCGCAGGCCTTCCGGTGTGTCGATCAGGCCGAACTCCACCGTGTACCAGTACAGCCGGGTCAGGTTCTGCAGCGCGTCCGGGCCGATGGCATGTGCTTTCACGCCGCCGCGTCCATAGGCCTCCATGTAGTCGGCGAACACCGGAT
Organism: Pseudomonadota bacterium; assembly: GCA_023430045.1. GTDB lineage: Bacteria > Pseudomonadota > Gammaproteobacteria > Xanthomonadales > Xanthomonadaceae > Stenotrophomonas. The sequence continues at coordinate 1,696 of JAEZCF010000117.1, forward strand.
TCATCAACAGCGGTACGTGGCCGAACAGGTCGTGGAACATGTCTGGCTCGGCGATGTAGTCGATCTGGTCCGGACGGCGGATCCACCACGTCACCGGGAAGCGGCGGTTGGCCAGATGATCGAAGAAATCCAGTTCGGGCAACAGGCCTTCCACGCCCACCAGGGTCCAGCCGGTGGCCGCGCCCAGCACTTCGTTGAGCTGGTCGAAACGCGGAATACGGTCCGCGCTCATGCCCATCTCGTCCTGCGCATCGAGGAATTCCTGGCAGGCACGGCCCACCAGCAGTTCGCGCTGGCGCTGGTACAGCGTGCTCCAGGTGGCGTGGTCGTCGGCGCTGTAACTGTCCCAGGGCTGCTCGATGAGCGCGGTGGTATAGACCGGCACGTATCCCTTGTCGGTCTGCTGGTGTTCGACGCGGCGGGGCGTACCCTGGTCCATGCGCAAATCCTCTGGAGGTGTCTTCCGATGCTAGGGCAGGGCAGGCGCAACAGGGTTGCAAAGTTGCGTCGCTTAAGGGAGATGGCGCAATATCCTTGCGCGAGGCCCATGTTGCGAGGCAACAATGTCTACTGAAGTCCAGTTCGACCGCACGGATCTACGCCTGCTCGCCGAGATCCAGCGCGATGGCCGGGCCACCAACGCCGAGCTTGCCGCGCGCGTGAATCTGTCACCGTCGGCCTGCCTGCGCCGGCTGCAGCGGCTGGAAGGCGAAGGTGTCATCGCCGGTTATGGCGCACGGCTGGAACCCCGGCAGATCGGGCTGGGCCTGCAGGCATTCGTGCGCGTGCAGCTGGAAAAACATGACCAGGTGGCCATCGCGCGCTTCGCCGACAGCGTCGTGGAATGGGACGAAGTAGTGGCCTGCCATGCGCTGACCGGCGACATGGACTACCTGCTGCAGATCTACGTGCACGACCTTGAGCACTTCTCCAGGTTCCTGCTGGACAAGCTGCTCAATGCGGCCGGCGTGGCCGACGTCAATTCCAGTTTCGTGCTGCGCACGGTGAAAGCGTTCCAGGCGCTGCCGCTTTCGCAGTTGGAGTAGGCATCGGCAGCGCCGATAGCAATAACGTCAGGGGTTGAATGCGCCGCAGGACTCTACGATGCCAACCCCTTCAAACCGACCCTGCACCTCCTTCCGCGCCTCTTCACTGCTGCAGGCGTACACGCTCTGCTTGTGGGTGCTGCCGTCATTGATACGGACCACACAGGTCCAGAGCGTTTCCTGCTCGCAGTCGGTTTGTGTGATCAGCGGGCTCGCCCGATCGCGCGAGGAAAGATGCGATGGTGCGGAGGCCAGCGCGGAAGAGGTTTGAAGCAGAAGCAGGACGAGCAGGAGGTAACGCATGTCAGAGCCTCGTTTCAGAACAGAAGATGGAAAGGTGCTGCCCCGCCAGTATTCTGTTTCCGTACGGCCATTACACTCGGCAACCTGCCGGCGTGAGGGTCGGCAAACCACCGATCAGGGTGCCGGGTTTCAGCAAGCACTTGCACTGGCGGTGACGCACCCATGCAGCATGCCACGCGTAGTTGCCGCGAACTTGCCTTGGTGCTCGCCGTCGGATCGTGGTCCGCGCAAGCGTCTGGTTGCCCACACTGAAAATGCACGCCTCAGCACTTCTCACCACGCCCGACAAGGCGTCCCAGCCGCGAGGGCTGCGCGCAGGCCGGAACGGTCACCGGCGCCGGCAACAGTGCCGCAGCACGTGCGCGCTGGATCTGTTCGATCTTCGCGCGGATCTGCGGCATGGCCGCCATCGCCGCGCGTTCGCCTTCCAGGATCGCCTTGCCGCGCTGGCTGAAATCCGATGCGCCGATGTCCAGCACCTTCGGACGGATGATGATGTCCGCGCGTGCCAGTTCCTGCTCGCCCAGGCGCTGGCCCATGATGGCGATGGACTGGTTGACGATGCCGAGCATGTCCGTCGGGGTGCGGCCACTGGCCTTGCTGGAGATATCCACGGCGATGACGAACTCGGCACCGAGCTGGCGGGCCGCATCCACCGGCACCGGACTGACCACGCCGCCGTCCACGTAGTTGTGCTGGCCGATCTTCACCGGCTCGAACACGCCGGGAATGCTGCTGGAGGCACGCACCGCCTGGCCGACATTGCCGCGCACGAACACCGCACGATCGCCGGTTTCCAGATTCGTGGCCACTGCCGCGAAGGGCTTGCGCAGCTTCTCGGCGGGCCGGTTGTCCAACTGCTGGTTCACGTAATCCTGCAGTTTCTGGCCCTGTACCAGGCCACCAGAGAACAACCGCACGTCGCGGATGCTGGCTTCGTCCAGTGCGACGGCCCGGGTCTGCATCTCGAAGGCATCCATGCCGCTGGCGTACAGCGCGCCAACCACGCTGCCGGCGCTGGTGCCGGAGACCGCCATCGGCTCGAAACCGTTGGCTTCCAGCATCTTGATCACGCCGATATGGGCGAATCCCTTGGCCGCGCCACCGCCCAGCGCGATGCCGATCTTCACCGGTTTCGCCTGTGGTACCACGGTCGGCTGGGGCGGCGGGGCAGGACGGGTGGCCTCGCCACCGCCGCAGCCGGCCAGCAGGCCGAGCAGGGCGACGGACAGCATCGGACGGATACGCGACAGGCTCATCGGCAGCGGCAGGCAACGGGAAGGGCGCCAGCATAGCGTCCCGCGAAAGGCCGCGCGCATAGCCGGCCAAGCCCCGTTCAGGCTCACGCAACCCGGTAGTGCCGGC
>JAEZCF010000068.1 GCA_023430045.1 Pseudomonadota bacterium
TATTATCAGGAGCGTGACGACCAACGGTCGTCACCCACCGTCACCACAGTCCCCTCCGCTCAATGCGCCGGTTTGCCGCGCAGCTTCTGCACCAGGCTGACCGCACCCAGCACCAGCGCGCCGATCACCATGCCGACGAGCACATTCGCCAGCGCATTGACCAGCCACGCCCACTGTCCGTCGCCACCATGTTCCAGCACCCAGTGGTGCAGCGCCGGCACGTTGTGCACCAGGATGCCGCCCCCCACCAGGAACATCGCCGCCGTCCCCGCCACCGACAGGAACTTCATCAACCACGGAGCGCCCGCCAGCAGCAGCCTGCCGAATGCGGCGCGTGCGCCACCCAGGCGCGCGAGATACAGGCCAGCGTCATCCAGCTTCACGATACCGGCCACCAGTCCGTAGACGAACGCGGTCATCGCCAGTGCGACCACTGCCAGGGTCGTCAGTTGTTCGACGAACCCGGACGCGGCACCGACCACAACCCCCAGGGTGAGCACGATGATCTCCGCGGACAGGATGAAATCGGTACGGATGGCGCCTTTGATCTTGTCCTTCTCCCACGCCACCATGTCCACCGTGCCATCGGCCAGCGCCTGGCGGCGCTCGGCCTGCTTCTGCTGGTCCTCTCCGGCCGGATGCAGGAAATGATGCGCCAGTTTTTCCACGCCTTCGTAGCAGAGAAAGCCGCCACCCAGCATCATCAACGGCACGATCAGCGGCACGTTGTATCCACGCGAACGCAGCCAGGCTTCCAGCGCACTGATGGCCAGCGCCGCCGGCACCAGGATCGCCTTGTTGACCAGCGAACCTTTCGCCACCGCCCACACCACCGGCAGTTCGCGATTGGCGCTGACCCCGGTGACCTGCTGCGCATTGAGTGCCAGGTCATCACCCAGCACGCCCGCAGTCTTTTTCGCCGCCACCTTGGTCAGGACAGCGACATCGTCCAGTAGTGCGGCAATGTCATCGAGCAGGGTGAACAGGCTGGCACCGGCCATCGGGTTTCCATGGAAAAGGGCAACGGAGCTGGATTCTGACTGATCCGGCGTGAATCGCGGAAGACGCCCGTGGATTCACCCATCCACCACCTTCCCACCGCCACACTGGGCCTCCTGTCTTCCTGCGGAGTCCTGCTTGAACAATCCGCCCGACGCGTCCGCCACCCCGCCGCTGGTCACCGGGATGAACCGCCGCAGCCAGATCCTGAGGTTGCTGCTGCGCTATCGTCATTCCGGCGTGTTCTCGGGCATGAACCTGGACACCTGGAGCGCGCACGACGTGCCGCCGGATGGCAACCCGGACCAGTTCGTCACCGATCTGGAAGCGCTGGGCCCCACCTTCGTCAAGCTCGGGCAGATGCTGTCCACGCGTCCGGACATGGTGCCGCCGGAGTTCGCCACCGCACTGGAGCGCATGCAGGAGAAGGTCGCGCCGCTGCCGGTGGACCGTATCCATCGCATCATCGAAACCGAACTGGGCGCCTCGGTAGGCACGCTGTTCGCCAGCTTCGATCCGCAACCGCTGGGCTGCGCGTCGATCGCGCAGGTGCACCGCGCCACCCTGCGCGATGGGCGCGAAGTGGCGGTCAAGGTACAGAAGCCGGAGGTCGCCGCGCAGCTGCGATCAGACCTGGAAGCACTTCGCAGCTTCGCACTGGCCGCTGATCACCTGACCCAGATCGGCCGGCGGGTACGCCTGCGTGATTGGCTCAACGAATTTTCCAAGACCCTGATGCAGGAGCTGGACTACCAGGCTGAAGCCGAGAACCTGGAACGCTTCGGCCAGCACCTGCGTCCATTCAAGCCTCTGTGGGTGCCTCAGCCGATCTGGGATTACTGCAGCAACCGCGTGCTGACCATGGAGCTGGCAAACGGCGTGCGCGTGGATGCCATTCCCCCCGTGCGTCGCACCGAACAGTCCATGGACCCGCTGGCAGCGGCGCTGATCCGCGGTTACCTGGACCAGATCTTCGTGCATGGCGAGATCCATGCCGATCCGCATCCGGGCAATCTGCGCGTCACCGATAACGGGCGTCTGGCCATCTTCGACCTGGGCATGGTGGCGCACATGCCGCCGCGCCTGCGCGAGCGCCTGCTGAAGATCCTGTTCGCTGCAGTGGACGGGCGCGGCGAGGAGGTCGCCGACGAGATCATCGCCATCAGCACGCGGCTGGAGTCCTACGACGAGGAGCGCTACCTGCGCGAGACCGGGCAGATGATCGCTCGCTACGCGGCAAGCAACCATTATTCCGAGGGCCGCGTGGTGCTGGACATGGTGCGCATCGCCACCGCGTGCGGGCTGCGCACGCCTCCGGAACTGAGCCTGATCGGCAAGGCCCTGCTCAACCTGGAAACCGTCTGCCGGCTGCTCTCGCCCACCCTGGACACCCGCCGCATCATCGAGCGCCAGCTGCAGCACGTCATGAAGGCGCGGCTGAAGAAATCACTGTCGATGGCCAACCTGGCCAGCGAGGCGATGGAGGTCCAGGAACTGGTCCGTGTGGGGCCGCGCAAGATCACCGACATCCTCGCGCTGCTGGCCGAGAACCGGCTGCAGATGAAGGTGACCGGGCTGGAGGAATCCCGCCTGATGGAGAACCTGCAGAAGATCGCCAACCGGGTGTCGGCCGGCATCGTGACTGCGGCATTGATCCTCGCTTCGGCGCTCATGATGAAGATCGACACCGGTGTGCATCTGTTCGGCTATCCGGCCATCGCCATGCTGCTGATGCTGATCGGCGTCTTCCTGGGACTGGGCATCATCCTCAGCGCCTTGCTCTTCGATCGCCGCGCGCGCGCGCGCGAGGAACGCGGTCACCGCTGAAGCCCGCTGCCCGCCAAGGCAAACCGGGCCGATCCGTCGGCGTGGGAATGCGCTGACACGCGTAGTTTTCACAGAAATATCACAAAGCTGACAACAACGGGTTCGTTGTCGCTTCTGGCAAACATTTCAGTCAGGTTCGTGCAGGCATGATCCGGTCATCGGCCTGTCATCCTCGTGTGGTTGGCGGTCCGGTCGACTGGACACGCGTCGGTACGACGTCCAGCACCACCTTCCTGACTGCCGGCCTGCCCATGCTCTGGATTCTGCTGCTTACCCTTTTCGCCCTTGCCTGGCTGCTGCTTGTGTCCAGCAAATGGCTGTGGTGGAAGGCTGGACTGCTCTCGCTGCTTCTGGTCGCACTGAGCAGCTGGTGGGCGATAGACCAGTTGTCGGGAGATGGCCTGAACGCCGCGACCCTGTACCACCTCGGCGCGGACATGGAAGGCGCCGGTGTCTCCGACTTCAAGCGGGTCATTGCCGGCTTCCTCGTCCTGCTGCTGGTCTCCCTGTCGCCACTGCTGCTGGCGCGCATCAAGCGCTGGCGCCGCGATGGCCACGGCGCGTGGTGGTTCACCGGATTTGCCAGCCTGTGGCTGGTCGCGGTCCTGGTCAGCCCGCTGTTCGCCGACGGACAGCGCCTGTATTACCAGCTGCGTCCGGTGGATTTCGCGCAGATAACCCCGGAATACCAGGTGCCCACCCAGCCCCTGCAGCGCCCGCGCAACATCGTCTGGATCTACGGCGAAAGCCTGGAACGCACCTACCTGGACGAATCGGTGTTTCCCGGCCTGATGCCCAACCTGAACCGCTTGGCGGCGCAGTCGCTGGACGTGCGGGGCCTGGATTCGCCGGAAGGCAGCGGCTGGACCATCGCCGGTCTTGTCGCTTCGATGTGCGGTGTACCGCTGACCACCGCGCAGGGCGATGAGAACAGCATGGGCCGCATGGGCGCGTTCCTGCCCAAGGCCGTGTGCCTGGGCGATTACCTGAAGCAGCAGGGCTATACCAATCATTACCTGGGCGGTGCCAACGGCCAGTTCGCCGGCAAGGGCCAGTTCCTGGCCACGCATGGCTTCGATGAAGTGCAGGACCTGGACTGGTTCAAGCAGCAGAAGAAGATCGGCCGCATCCATTATTCGGCATGGGGCGTGCATGACGATGTCCTGCTCGACACCGCGTACCGTCGTTTCGAACAGCTGTCGCGTGCCGGCGAACCGTTCATGCTGACCACACTGACGATGGACACCCATCACCCGGCCGGCCACCTGCCGGTGGCCTGCAAGAACGAACGTTACGAAAGCCCGCACGGCAACATCGGCCTGCTCAACGCGCTCAAGTGCACCGACCGCCTGATCGCACAGCTGGTCGCGCGCATCCAGGCCAGCCCGCACGGCAAGGACACGCTGATCGTGGTGTCGTCCGACCACCTGGCCATGCCCAACGACCTCAGTCACGTGCTGGCACGTCAGGACCGCGAGAACCTGCTGCTGTTCACCGGCAAGGGCATCGAACCGCGGCAGCTGAAGGTGGACGACGCCACGACGCTGGACAGCGGTGCCACCCTGCTCAGCCTGCTGGATCCCGCCATCCAGCGCATCGGCTTCGGCCGTTCGCTGCTGGATCCGCAGCGTCCGGCAAGCGCCAGCGTCGCCGTGCGCCGCGACAACGGCCGCGACTATCCTAAGTACCTGGCCTTCGCGCGTTCGCTGTGGCTGGGCGAACCGACGCGCGCTCTGCGTATCGATGACGACAACCAGGTGGTGGTGGGCGTGCAGCACGTCCAGCCGCCGGTGCTGCTGGAGTACGACAAGGACTGGGCGCTGAAAACCGTCTATCTGGAAAACACCTCGCGCCAGTTCGACGAAGCCGACAAGGACAGCACGCTTGCCTATGTGGACCGCTGCACGGCCTTCGAAGACGGTTCGGCTGACGGCGACTGGTGCGCACTGCTGGTCAACCGCGAGAATGGCATCAAGCTGTACCGCGACGACGACCTGCGCACCGGTATCGAAGTGGATGCGGCACTGGATGCTTTCGACGGCCCGCGTCCCAGCGTGCGCCAGGCGCACATGATCACCGAAAAGGGCCGTCGTACCCGCGCCGGCCAGTACATGCTGGAGCTGGTGGCCAGTACCCAGCCGCAGCGCGGTTTCTGGATCGAAGCGGTGTCCTCGCAGCGGCAGGTTGTATTGGCCCAGCAGTGGGTGCAGCCCGATGCCAGCGGCCGCATCAACCTCAGCTTCGGCCTGGACCATGAAGTGGACGACCTGGAAATCCGCGCCTGGCTGAACCACGCCGAGAAACTGGCCGTGGACACTTTCGCGCTGGTGCCCTCACGGCGCGGCCCACGAAGCTAGCTCCCGGACGCCGAGGCCGGTTGCCCCGAGCCCTTTCTCCACATCAAGCCGACCATGGGTCGGCTCTACCGCCCTGATACATCGGAGTCGCATCGGCGGTGCTGCGAAACCGACCATGGGTCGGCTCTACCACCGGACGCGTCAGGATTCCATCGAAGGTGGGGCGGGGCAGGTTGGCGGGACCGTTTGAGGCCCTGGACGGGCCGAAGCGAGTCCCACACGGACGTGCTTGCGGGCGTGTCCCGCCGGCCTGCCCCGCCCCACCAACCGGAACAATGACTATCCGGCTGTTGCCGTTGCTGTTGCTGTTGCTGTTGCTGTGGCTGCAATCAGCCCCCAGCCTCCCCCGCAGGCGCAGCCACATCCTTCGCCGCATCGCGGATCAGATGGATATCCGTCGGTGCCGACAACGCGATCCCTTTCGCCGCCAGCGCCTGCAGCATCGTGAAGAACAACTCGCTGCGCGCGCCATACACCTGCCGCGGACTGGGCACGTAAGCAAAACTGTTGATCGCCACCTGCCCATTGCTGATCGAATCGATGAACACCGACGGCGCCGGGTCGTCCAGCACCGTCGGATGCGCCGCATAGGCATCCATCAGCACCTGCTTCACCGCTGCCACATCGGTATTCAACGGTACCGAGAACTGCACCTGGATCCGCCCCTGCGCATTGCCCATCGTCATGTTGCGCACCGTCTTGGTGATCAACTCCGAATTCGGCACGATCAACGTCGACTTGTCGCCCACCATGATCTCCGTGGAACGCACGTTGATCCGGCGGATATCACCCTCCTGGTCGCCCAGCTTCACCCAGTCACCGATCTTCACCGGCCGCTCGGCCAGCAGGATCAAGCCGGACACGAAATTCTGCGTGATCGCCTGCAGGCCGAAACCAATACCTACCGACAGCGCGCTGACCACCAGAGCAAGCTTCTCGAACCCGATCCCCAGCGCGCCCAGTGCCCACAGCACCGCCAGGATGATGCCCAGGTATCGCGCCACGGTGCTGATCGAATTACGCGCACCCAGGTCCAGTTCGGTCTTCGGCAGGTACGTATCCGACAGCCACCGCTGCACCGCCTGCATCACCGCCAGGCCGACCGCCAGCACCACCACGGCCAGCACGATGTTTCCGGGTTTCAGCTCGATGCCGCCGATGCTGAAGCCATCGGCCAACGATTCAACGCTGCCCAGCACCGAACCCAGGTTGCCGAACGGAGCCGCCAGTCCCAGTAGCGCCAGCACGATCACCGCGATCCGGCACACGGCCGACAGCAGTACGCCCGCCTGCTCCACCTGCGCCGCGCTCAACCCCGTGGTAAGCACCACAGTGCGCCCGACGCGGCTGTCCGGATGCAGCAACCATGTGCACAGATCATCGGTGAACTTCAGCAGCAGCGTCGTCGCCAGCACCACCACGCCGCCCCACACCAGCTGCTGGGTCACGAACCTGGCGAAATTGAGGTAACCCAGCAGGCCCGCGATGATGGCGGCAGCCACCACGATGTTGCCGGCAACCCGCGCCAGCACGATCCAGCCGCCGCGCTGCGCCGGGCCACGCGCACGCGCATCGGCGGCCTGCGCTTCGGCACGCTCGGCCGCTTCGGCGGTCTGCCGCCGGTGCAGGCGCGCCAGGGTCACCAGCATGGCCATGATCAGGCCCAGATAGGTCAGTGCGATCACGCCGTCCAGGGCAATCGTGGTGACCTCGCTGGTACGCGCCGCACGGTCCATCGCCACCAGCATGACACTCACCCACGTCAGCCCTGCCGCGCTCCATGCATACTTGCGCAGGTTGCGCGCAGCCGTGTCGTCCAGGTCCAGCAGCCGCCACGACGGCCGCTCAGGCACCAGCAGGCAGGCGCTCAGCGCGACGATGAACGCAGCCACGTAAGTGGCCGCCAGGAAATGTTCTGAAGCCGTCTGCAGCCGCGGTGCGATGCCACCCACGGCCTCCAGCGAGGACACCAGCGCCCAGGCCGCCAGCCCCGGCAACAGCGTGCCGACCGCCAGCAGCCAGACCGCCAGCCCGGAACGGCGCAGGCGTCCCTGCGGCGCGCGTTCGGAAGCGGCATAACGCCGTCCCAGCGCGCGCAGCCACAGCCGCAGCGGGAAGAACAGCACCAGCGCAGCGATCACATACATGAGCGGCACGCCCCAGCCTTCGCGCGCAAATGCAGCACGTGCAGCCTCGATGCCCTGCCGCTGCAGCACCACTACCCGATGGGTATCGTCCGGCAATGCGGCGGCGACCTGTTTCCACAATGTGGGCGACAACGGCGAAGCCACCTTGCGGCCAAGCTCCTCGTTGAACTGGTTCAGCCGCATTTTCTCGATATCCGTTGCCAGCTGCGTGGCCTGCACGGCCAGCACGCCGGCGCGCTTGATCGTGCCGTCCACCTCGTCACGCTGACGGCTCAGTGTGCGGCGCTGTGCCGCCACGGCCGGGCCTTCCGCGCTTCCCTCGGCCACCTCGCCCAGCTGTGCCAGCTGTTCGTTGAGCTGGTCCAGCTGCGGCTGCAGTGCGCTGGCTGCTGCGTCCGCGTCCTGCCTGGCACCCTTCGCACGCTCGATGAGCGTCCTGAGCGAATCCTGGGTCTCCGCATCATCCAGCGACGCGCGTACCGCCTTGGTCGTGCTTTCAGCGCGCTGCAGCAGCGATGCCGGCGAGGGTGCATCGGGTTCCTGGGAGAAAACAGGCGGCGCAAGCAGCAGCCAGCCCAGCATCAACAGGCCCGCCAGGGACCTGCGCAGGTTCATCGCGCGTGGAAAGAACAAAGCGGAGGCACCGGTAATGCGCGGACCACCGCGCGTGCGCGGACTATACGACGTCATCCGTGGAAAGCGGATCAAGCACGCAGCATCCCCGGCTTCACTTCGCCATGGCGGCGGGCGCGTCAAGGTGCATCACCATCTCCCATGCGTCTGATGCCACCATGCCCAACCACGCCGACCTGAAGACCGTGCCCGACCTGAAGCTGCCACGTTACCTGGGCACCTGGTATGAAATCGCGCGGCTGCCGATGCGCCACGAACCGGAGGGCTGCACCGATGTGTCGGCCAACTACAGCCTGCAGGACGATGGCAACGTGCGCGTCCACAACCGCTGCCGGATGGATGGTGAGATCGAAGAGGCGATCGGCGAGGCCTGTGTCGTCGACAACGACAGTGCCCGCCTGGAAGTGAGTTTCCTGCCCAAGGGCCTGCGCTGGTTGCCCTTTACCAAGGGCGACTACTGGATCATGCAGGTGGCGCCGGATTACAGCGTGGCACTGGTCGGCAGCCCGGACCGCAGCTATCTGTGGCTGCTGGCACGCACGCCGCAGCTGGACAGGACCGTGCAGGATCATTATCTCGCCACGGCCCGCCTGCAGGGCTTCGACCTGTCGGATCTGATCCAGACGCCGCACACCGGACGGCCTACGGCCTGAACGCATGGACCTGAAGAGCGGTTATCCATACTGGGCGATCCGCAATGGACTCATCCAGGCGTTTCCGCCGTTGTCCAGCGACCTGCACTGCGACGTGCTGGTGGTGGGCGGTGGCATCACCGGTGCGCTGATCGCCGATGAACTGTCCGCGCATGGCCATGAGGTCGCACTCATCGAACAACGCGATATCGGCTGGGGCAGCACCGCTGCCAGCACCGCGCTGCTGCAGTATGAGATCGATACCCATCTGCTGGACCTGGCACGTCGCTATGGGGAAGAAGACGCCGCGCTCGCCTACCAGGCCTGCGCGCAGGCATTGCCTGCACTCAGGGACGTGACCGCGGGGCTGCGTGGAGTGGATTTCAAGCGGATGGACAGCGTGTACCTGGCCAGCCGGACACGCGACGTCCCGGTGCTGCAGGCCGAAGGCGAGGCGCGCCGCCGCCATGGGCTGGACGCACGCTGGCTCGACCGTGATGCACTCCGCGAACGCCTTGGCATCGAAGCCGGCGGCGCGCTGCTTACCCGCCAAGCCGCACGCGTGGACCCTTATTGCCTGACCTACCGGCTGCTGGAGCGGGTGAAACAACGCGGAGGACATGTCCACGACCGTACCGTCCTGCACGCGCTGCAGCCCACCGCGCGCGGCGTCACCGCACGCACCGAACAGGGTGTACGGATACGCTGCCGACACGTGGTGCTGGCGCAGGGCTATGCCAACCAGGACTGGCTGGACGAGCGGGTGGCGCGCAACCGCAGCAGTTACGCGCTGATCACCGATCCGCTGGACGCCGACGTGCTGCAGCAGCTGTCCACCACCATGGTCTGGGAGAGTGCGCGGCCTTACCTGTATCTGCGCAGCACCGGCGATGGCCGCCTGCTGCTGGGCGGGCTGGACGATTCGGTGGATATCCCGGCACGCCGCGACCGCCGCGTGGACAGCAAGGCACGCAAACTGTTGAAGGGCCTGCGGCAGTGGTTTCCGGATCTGCAACCGACGCCCGCCTATGCCTGGGCGGGCACCTTCGCCGAAACCGCAGATGGCCTGCCGTTCTTCGGCGCCCACCCGCAATGGGGGTCCCGCGTGCAGTTCGCCATGGCCTACGGCGGCAACGGCATCACCTATTCGATGATCGGCGCGCAGCTGCTGCGCGCCAGCATCGAACGCCGTCGCCATCCACTGCAGGCGCTGTTCGGTTTCCAGCGTCTGGACCGGTGACCGGCCAGGCGGTGCACGCGGCCCTACCGTTGCCCCTGGATGACAGGCATCATTCAAGCAGCAGCTGCTAGCGTCGGCATGGGGCCCACGTGCCCTGCCCTGTCCCACTGCTGGAGCGTCCGTGATGATCCGCCCTCTTTTGCTGCTGTGCCTGGCCAGCGCGCCGTCGATCGTGCTGGCGCAGAGTGCGGCCGGAGCCACAGGCCCGCAGTCGTCCAGCGGCCTGAACCTGGCGGTGCCGCAGAAGCCGCTCAGCTATCTCAACGATCCCACCCTCCAGCAGGATGCGCCGGGCACGTATTACGGCGACAAATCAGGGCCACGCCCGCGGTCGCGCGGCGATGACGGCCCCGGTACCTACATCACCGACGACAAGCTGAATGTCTCCGGCAGCATCAGTACCGGCATCGGCTATTCCAGCAACGGCGGCAACAGCCACTACAACGCCGCCACCCTGAATCTCAACAAGAACTACACCACCGATGAAGGCAAGACCCACGGCGTGAACGTGAACATCCACGTCAGCGAGGGCAAGGGCCCGGGGTTCTTCGGCCCTTATGGTGGCTTCGGTCCTGGTCCGGGCTACTGGGACTATCCGCCGCCTTACGGCTGGTAGCATCCGCCGCTGGCGGCGCCCCCTGCCTGGCCGCCGGGGAATGGCACCACCGCGCCGCTCAGTCCAGCCAACCCTCGCGTTCACTGGTCAGGATGCGTCCGTCATGGCCGCTCAGCCGGGCCTCGACCTTCTGGTTGCGGGCATTGCGGGCTTCCAGTTTCCAGGTCGCACCGTCGCGCTGCACCGAATGGATGTCGCGCAGCCCCTGTTCCCTGGCCTTGGACAGCAGCTGGTCGACCTGCAGCTGGCTGCGGCCATCGAACTCATCGAAGATTTCGCCGGTTCGCGGGTCGACGTAGACTTCGCGGAAGCGGCCATCGTCGCGCGTGACATCTGCCTCCCAGAGGCCATCGTCCTTCTCGATTTCATGGATCCGGCCATAGCCGGCGTCGCGTAGTTTCTTCTCGACCTGGGCAAGGCCCAGCGGCGCGGCATGCGCACTGGTGGCGGTGGCCAGCAGGGTGGTGACCAGGACGAGGGTGAGTGCTTTGTTCATGGGTTGTCTCCAGTGAGCGCCGGGGGACCGGCAGGAACACTGTGACGCAGCCCGCTAACAGGCCATTACCCACCACGGTTACTCCACTGTTAGCCGGCTGCGTTCCACTATGCGCATGAAAGCCTGCAGACTCCTCCTCTGTCATGTACTGATCCTGCTGGCGACGGCCGCGCCCGCTGCGGGCAGCGCACAGGATCCATCGCAGCAGACCGCACGCCGGGCGGTTGAACAGGGGCGCTACAGCCCCTTGGAAGACGTCGTGCGCGATGCCTTGCGCCGCCACCCGGGCAAGCTGCTGGAAGTTGAGCTGGACGACGGCGTGTACGAAGTGGAAATCCTGCGCGCCGATGGGGTGGTGGTGGAGCTGGACTATGATGCGCGCAACGGCGCGTTGCTGAAGACCGAACTGGATGACTGATGCGTATCCTGCTGGCGGAGGATGACAACGAACTTGCGCAGCGCCTGGTGCCGCTGCTGGCGCAGGCCGGCTATCGGGTGGATCTGTTCGCCGACGGGCGGCAGGCGGAAGAGCACGGCCAGATCGAGGAGATTCAGGCGGCGATCATCGATCTCGGCCTTCCGGGGCTGGACGGCCTGAGCGTCATCGAACGCTGGCGCAGCGCGGGTCGCACGTTTCCGGTCCTTGTGCTGACCGCACGCACGCGCTGGCACGACAAACTCGCCGGTTTCGATGCCGGTGCGGACGACTACCTGGGCAAGCCGTTCCAGCCGGAAGAGCTGGTGCTTCGCCTGCGCGCACTGATCCGCCGCAGTGCAGGCCATGCCAGCCCGCGCCTGGCGTGCGGCCCGCTCGAACTGGAGGTCAATGCCGCGCGCTTCAGTGTCGATGGAGAGCCGTTGGCCCTGAGTCCGCAGGAATTCCGTCTGCTCAGCTACTTCATGCACCACCGCGACTGCGTGATCGGACGCGAACGACTGGCCGAACAGGTGTTCGACGTCGGTTTCGATCCGGATTCCAACGCGCTCGACGTGCTGCTCGGACGGGTACGCCGCAAGCTGGATGTCGATCTCATCCAGACCGTGCGCGGCCAGGGCTGGCGGCTGTCGACGCCGGCATGAAACCGGGCTCGCTGCGCAACCGCCTGCTGCTGGCCGGCGGACTTGGGCTGGTCCTGGTGACTACGCTGGCAACGATCCTGCTCGGGCATCTGTTCGAGCGCGCCGCGCGCAACAACCTCGATGCAGCTCTCGAACAGGACCTGCTGACCGTCCTCGCACAGGCCGAGGTCGATCCGGACGGCGACGTGATCCTGCGCGCGGAGCCGAACGAAGCGCGCTTCCAGCGGGTCTTCTCCGGCGCTTACTGGCAGCTGTCGCGCAGCGACGGCACGCCCCTGCTGCAGTCCCGTTCGCTGTGGGACCAGAGCCTTGCACTCCCCGCCCTGCCGGGACCACGGGTGCAGGCGCTGGACATCGCCGGCCCGCTGCACCAGCCGCTGCGCGCGCTGGCGCAGCAGGTCAGACTGCCACGTGCCAGCGATCCAGTGCAGGTCATCGTGGCGCTTGATCGCAGCGATCTGCAGGCGCAGGTCGCGTGGTTCCGGCAGCGCAGCGCGGCCGCCCTGGCGCTGCTGGTGGCGGCCGGGCTGGGCGTGCTCGCCAGCCAGGTCCACTTTGGGCTGCGCCCGCTGCGCCGGCTGGGCCGCCAGGTCGAGCAGGTGCGTTCGGGCCAGGCGCAGCGCATCGATACCCGCGGCCTTGGCGCTGAGACGGCGCCGGTGGGCGAAGAACTCAATGCACTGCTTGAGCATCACCAGCGCATGGTGTCGCGCGCGCGCACCAGCGCGCAGGATCTTGCCCATGCCCTCAAGACGCCACTGAGCGTGCTTGCCACCGAAGCGCACGGCGATGGGCAGCAGTGGCGGAGTACGGTGTGGGAGCAATGCCGGCGCATGCAGGCGAGCGTCGACCGCTATCTCGCCGTGGGCATGGCCGTCGACCATCGCCAGCGCAGCATCGTGGCGCCGGTGGCGGACAAGCTGTGCCGGCTGATGTCGCGCGTGCATGCGGGCCGACAGGTGGTCTTCCAAGCGGGAAACATCGATCCCGCCGTGTCATTCGCTGGCGACGCGGCGGACCTGGAAGAGATGCTGGGCAACCTGCTCGACAACGCCGGCAAATGGGCGCGTACCCAGGTGGTCATCAACGCGCAGGCGGTGGACGAGCAGCTGTACATCGAGGTACGCGATGACGGCCCCGGGCTGGACGAATCCGCCCTTTCCAGCGTCCTTCAGCGCGGCGTGCGGCTGGATGAGCGAGCGGGCAGCACGGGACTCGGACTGGCCATCGTGGCCGACATCGCCGGCAGCCACGGCGGCCGGCTGGCACTGGAAAACGCCGCGCCCGGCCTGCGCGCGACGCTCTGGCTGCCGGTGGTTGCGGACGCCCGGTGACGCCCGCCGGCGACCCGCCGCGGCGCGCCTGCGCGGATCAGGCCAACGGTTCGTCGGACAGGTAGGTGTAGCCGGTCAGCCCCGCTTCCAGCGCATCGGACAGTTCCTGCGCGCGCGCCGGTGAGAGGTCCGCCGCCGCCACGCGTGCAGCGTAGGTTGCGCGCAGTTCGTCCAGGCTGTACCCCACGTAGTCCAGCATGACATCGGTGGTGTCGCCGCGCCGCTGCTGGGTGATCGCATGGCCATCGGCCGTGGTGCGCACTTCCACCGCATCGGTATCGCCGAACAGGTTGTGGATGT
This sequence comes from Pseudomonadota bacterium, assembly GCA_023430045.1. GTDB lineage: Bacteria > Pseudomonadota > Gammaproteobacteria > Xanthomonadales > Xanthomonadaceae > Stenotrophomonas. The sequence goes on from JAEZCF010000068.1 coordinate 13,662, forward strand.
CGCCCAGGATCTCCTGGTAGGCGCCCACCATGAAGAACCCGATCCGGTAGCTCTCGCCCGCGCGCAACGCGTGCAGGGGCAGCGAACTGTCCAGGCTCTCGTTCTCCACGTACGTCTCCACCATGCCATCGGAATCGCAGGTCATGTCGGCGATGATGCCGCGACGGTCCGGCGTCTCGTCCAGGCGCTCGATCGGCACGATCGGGAACACCTGATCGATCGCCCACACGTCCGGAATCGATTCGAACACGCTGAAATTGACGAAATACTTGTCCACCAGCCGCTCGTTCAGCTCGTCCAGCACCGGCCGATGGCTCTTCTCGTCGAAGCTCAGGCGCGCACGCACGCCATGGGCGATCGCGTAGAACAGATCGTCGATACGCGCGCGCTGCGGCAGGTCGATCTGGCCCAGCGCATAGCTGGACAGGCCTTCGGCATGGAAATGCTGCGCTTCCTGGAACAGCTCCACCGCCGGGCGCTGGTCCAGCTCGGCGTGGATCTCGCGCAGGTGGCGGATCGCCGCCGGCTCGTCGTCGTGCTGGTCCGGCACCCGGCCTTCCTGCGCCTGTTCCACTTCGGACACGTTGGCGATCAGCACCGCATGGTGCGCGGTCATCGCGCGGCCGCATTCGGTGACGATGCGTGGCGGCGTCAGGCCGTGTTCCTCGCAGGCATTGGCCAGCGGCTGCACGATGTTGCTGGCGTATGAGTTCAGGCCGTAGTTGATCGAGCAGAAACTGCGCGAACGGGTGCCTTCATAATCCACGCCCAGGCCGCCACCCACGTCCACGTGGGTGATCTTCGCGCCCAGCCGCGACATCTCCACGAAATAGCGGGTCGCCTCGCGCATGCCGTTGGCGATGTCGCGCACGTTGGAAATCTGCGAGCCCATGTGGAAATGCAGCAGGTTCAGGCAATCGGCATATTCGGTATCGCGCAGGGACTTCCACAGGTCCAGCAGCTGGCGCGGGGACAGGCCGAACTTGGCCTTGTCGCCGCCACTGTTCTGCCACTTGCCCGCGCCCAGCGACGCCAGCCGCATGCGCACGCCCAGGCCCGGCTTCACGTCCAGCGCGCGTGCCTCTTCCAGCACCAGCTTCAGCTCGGACGGCTTCTCGATGACGATGAAGGTCTGCAGGCCCAGCTTGCGGCCGATCAGGGCCAGGCGGATGTACTCGCGGTCCTTGTAGCCATTGCAGACGATCAGCCCGCCTGGCCGCGACAGCGCCAGCACCGCCATCAGTTCCGGCTTGCTGCCCGCCTCCAGGCCGAACCCTTCGCCATGGTGGCTGGCCAGGGTGCCGGCAACGCCGCGGTGCTGGTTGACCTTGATGGGGTAGACCGCCGTATAGCCGCCGGGATAGTCCCAATCGGCCTGCGCCTGCGCGAAGGCTGCCTGCAGCTTGCCCAGGCGCTGGCCGAGGATGTCCGGGAAGCGCACCAGCAGCGGCAGTTTCGCGCCATTCGCGCGCGCTTCGTCCACCACATCGGGCAGCGAAACCACCGGGCCGTCGGCGCCGGTCGGTCTCACCACCATGTGCCCGGCCTGATCCACATCGAAATAACCGTCCGCCCAATGCGGGATCGAGTAGGTCTTGCGGGCTTGGTCGAGGGACCAATCGGTCATTTCAGTCGGCCTGGTTGGTAAAAAAGGGGGTGCATGATAACCCCTGCACGACCAAGGGTTCGTTATCATGCGCGCCCGCGCTCGACCCTCAGGCCCCGAAACCTGAACGGGCCGCACCACTGCACGGGGGCCGCCGCACCCGCCTCCCTCCCTTCCGCACAGGACCCGAAACAGGAACGCCCCATGACTGACAACAGCAACTGGTACATCGAACACTTCGAGCGCACCGGCTCGGCCATCGGCTACCGCCTCACCGGCAAGCTGGATGAGGTGCAGTCGCCGTTCCAGAAGATCGAGATCTTCCAGACCACCGACTGGGGCAACCTGATGACCATCGACGGGGCCATCATGCTGACCAGCAAGGACAACTTCTTCTATCACGAGATGATCAGCCATCCGGTGCTGTTCACCCATGCCGCCCCCAGGCGCGTGGTGATCATCGGCGGCGGTGACTGCGGCACGCTGCGCGAGGTGCTCAAGCACAAGGGCGTGCAGAGCGTGACCCAGTGCGATATCGATGAACAGGTCACGGTGATGGCGCGCAAGCACTTCCCGGAGCTGTGCGATTCCAATGATGATCCGCGCGCCGAGCTGCTGTTCGACGACGGCGTGGCCTACATGGCCAACTGCCCGGCCGGCAGCGTGGATGTGGTGATCGTCGATTCCACCGACCCGGTCGGTCCCGGCGAAGGCCTGTTCAACAAGGCGTTCTACGAAAGCTGCTTCAAGGCACTGAAGGACGACGGCATCCTGGTGCAGCAGTCCGAATCCCCGCTGATGCAGCTGGACCTGATCAATGAAATGCGCACCGAAATGAGCAAGGCCGGCTTCGGTTCGTTCAAGACCCTGCCGTTCCCGCAGCCGTGCTATCCCACCGGCTGGTGGAGCGTGACTCTGGCGCGCAAGGGCGAAAGCGGTTTCGACTTCCGCCAGGCCGATGCCGCGGCGAAAAGCTTTGACACGCTGTACTACACCGCTGCGCTGCACACCGGGGTGCTGGTTACCCCGCCGTTCGTACAGGCCGCGCTGAAGGCCTGACCTCCTTCGGGCCTCATGGCCAGCGGTCCAGCCGCTCCCTGGTCGGCGGCATCCTGACGGCGGCATTCACGTGCCGCCGTCGGCATTTCCCTTCTCGCTCCTTCTCCTCCGTCCGACCCGGACGCCCGGAGCTCTCCGCTGTCGTGCGCCGCCTCGCTTGCGGACACTGGATTCATCGGCATGAATCCCGGAGCACGCCAATGTTCACCCCTGCCCAATCGCCAACTACGCCTTCACTGCCGCCGTCTCCCGCACCGTCCGGCTGGCCGCGTTTCATGCTCGCCGCTGCCCAGCAGGACTATCTCCCTGCGGAGGCGGGTCTGGAATCAGCACGTCGCCAGGGTTACACGCACTGGTACATCGATGGCAGCCTGGAAGGCGAGCGTCCCACCGACTTCAGTGCCGCGCGCCTGCGGCAGTTGCGCGGGCAGATTGAACGCACCGGTATGCAGCCCATCTATCACGGCAACTTCAAGTCGCCGCTGGGCAGCGACGTACCAGCCTTGGCCGATGCCGCGCTGGACTATGCCAGGCGGGAAGTCGACCTCTGCCATCTGCTCGGCAACGTGCCGTTGATCGTGCATGGCGGCGGTGTGGTGGAACCCCGACGCGTACGTGAAGCACGCGCACGCGGTCAGCAGCGCCTGATCGCAAACCTCACCGCGCTGGTCGACTATGCAGCAGCGCGCGGCGTCCAGGTCTGGCTGGAAAATCTGTGCAACTACACCCACTTCCACCCGTTCTATTACATCTGCACCACCACCGATGAAGTGGCCGAGGTGCTGGAAGCGGTGCCCGGCCTGCACTTCTTCCTCGATGTCTCGCACGCACACGTCAACAATGGCGATCCGCTCGGCATGTTTCATCGATGCGCCCCCCGCACCATCGGCATGTCCTTCAGCGACAACAACGGCACCCGCGACTCTCATCTGCCGCTGGGCCAGGGAACGCTGGCCTTCGGAGCGCTGCTCGCCGCGATCGATGCACGCGGATGGCAGGGCCTGATCGGGTTCGAAACCCGGGGCGCGGCATTACAGGGAAGCCTTGCGCATCTCGCGGCCATGTCGCCGTGCCCTCTGGACTGATATCGCGCAGGCCGCATCCTGTCCCTGAGGGAGGAGGGTTGCCATGTCACAGCACAGGCGTCTCACTGGCAGGCACCGCATGACTTGCCGGATGCCGGGACGGCAACAGGATTTCGCTGCAGGCTGCATCGACGCGTTGCCTGTCTGCCTGACCTTCGTTCTCCTGTTCTTTTCAATCGGCGCCGCCTCCCGTGACGGCGGTTTCAGCACTGCGCAGTCGATGACAATGACCCTGGCCATCCATGCCGCCCCCCTGCAGGCCTTCATGGCCGAGGCCGGTACGGCACTGGGCCTGCCTTCGCTGCTGTTCGCAGCCCTGGTGATGAATTTCCGTTTCCTGTTCATGTCCTCGGCACTCGCCGCGGATTTCCAGCGCATTCCGCTGTGGAAGGCCGCACTTTCCATACCGTTGCTATCCGTCTCCACCTTTACGCTCGTCCGCTCCCATGCAGGCGGCAGGGAGAATCCCTATCGCTATTTCCTGGGCTGTGGCATCAGCACCTTGAGCGTCGCGCTGCTGGCGACCGCACTCGGCGTCCACGTGAATACGGGCCGGCTACCGTGGCTGGGGCAGATGGTGGACATCGTCCTTCCCGTGCACTTCACCGCATTGGTCGCACTGGCATGGCCCAGGAGCCGCCCGCTGCTGATGACCTTCGCCGGCTTCGTGCTGACGCCGTTTGCCGGTCGTTATCTGCAGGCTTACCACGTGATTGCCGTTCCCCTGCTGCTCGGGTCGGTGATGGTGATGCTGGACGCACGCAGGCAAAGGAAGACGTCATGAACCCGTGGCTTCTCATCCTCGCCGGCGCTGGATTGACCTACCTGCTGCGTCTGCTGCCTTTGCTGTTGCTGCGCACGGCCTCCGTGCATCCAGACCGGCCGCTGGCACGCTTCTTCGACAGTGCCGCGTCCGCAGTAATGGGCGGCGTCATCTATTCAGCGTTGTTCGGCACATCCTGCTACCTCGATCCGTCGGCGCATCTGAGCGATCCAGCCGCGTTGGCACGGCTGGTGACGATAGGCGCAACCGTGGTCGTGGCGGTGCTTACCCGTGGCGTATTCCTGACCCTCATGGTCTGCCTCTGTGTGTATGCAGCCCTGACCTTTCTTGTGGGAGCGTGACATGACAATCCAGCCAGCGAATGCCCCCGCTTCCGGCAGCCGCAGGGTAAACATGGCCCGCGGCCTGCCCAGTCCCGCGCAGGTCGCGCTTTCCCGGCCGCTGTTATGCCTGCCGGGCAACCATGCTTTCAGCAGCGTCGACGGGATCGACTGGCTCAACTATGGCGATCTGCAGGGGCTGGCCGAGGTCCGTGAGCGGTTCGGTCCGCTGCTGCTCGGCCTTCCCGCCTCGCAGGTGGCCGTGGGGGGCAACTCCAGCCTGGAACTGATGCACCAGGCCATCAGCCATGCATGGATCAAAGGCTTCCCTGGCCACCCGCCGTGGAGCACGCTGCCATGCGTGCGCTTTCTCTGCCCGGAACCCGGCTACGACCGTCATTTCGCCATCTGCGAGTACTTCGGCATGGAGCTGGCGCCGGTGCGCATGCGGCAGGACGGGCCGGACATGGACGAGGTGGAACAGCGGATCGCCGATGATCCAGCCATACGCGGCATGTGGTGCGTTCCGCGACACTCCAATCCATCGGGTGCCATCTACAGCAGGGAAACCATCGACCGGCTCGCGCGCATGGCGCCCGCCGCCGAGGATTTCCGGATCTTCTGCGACAACGCTTATGTCGTGCATGATTTCGAGGGGCCGGCCCTGGCAGACATCACGCTGCAGGCGGCATGCGCGCGATCGGGCCACGAAGATCGCGTGCTGGTCTTCGCGTCCACCTCGAAGATGTCGATTCCCGGTGCTGGCCTGTCCTTCTTCGGTGCCAGCCCACGCATGCTGCAGTGGTGGCTGGAGGGACGCCAGGCAGCAACCATCGGACCGGACAAGGTGAACCAGGTCAGGCACCTGCAGTTTTTCCGCAGCCAGGAGATCCTGGACGCGCACATGCGACAACATGGACAGCTGCTGAGAGCGCGGTTCGACGTGGTGCTGCGGGTATTCCAGGAACAGCTGTCGCACGTAGCCGGTGTGGACTGGAGCACGCCCAGTGGCGGCTATTTCATCTGCCTGCGGGTCCGCCACGGTCAGGCACAGCGCGTGGCGCGGCTGGCGGCCGATGCGGGCGTCACTTTGACGCCTCCCGGCTCGACGCACTGCCACGGCATCGACCCCGAGGACCGCTATCTGCGGATCGCGCCGTCCCACCTGGACGTGGACGATGCCGCCCACGCCGCCGGCGTCATCGCCCAGGCGGTACTGGCGGCCAGTGAGGAATCCGGCCAGGCCTGCGGACCGGCCGAGCCCGATCGCACTGGTACTGGACCAGGCAACGCCCCGGCGTCATAGCGCCCAGATACCGGCGATCACGGCCAGTACCAGACCCCACTTGATCGCGTGATAGGCGAACGCACTGCGTGCCCGCAGCGCCTTGGCCTTCAGACGCACCTTGTACAGCCCACCGAACGCTTTGTTGACTCCACCGGTCGGGTCGCCCGGCAGGTTCGGTGACGCGCCGCCGGCCAGCAGCGTGGCGGCGACGGCGCGGTTGAACAGGCCCGGCAGGCCGAAGCGCAGGGGACGCGCGATATCGCAGAACAGGATCACGCGATCCTGGTCGGTTTCGTTATGTGCATGATGGACATAGGTCTCATCGAACATCATCCACTCGCCGTCGCGCCAGCTTCTGCGGATGCCGTCCACCTCGATATAGCAGCCATCGTCGTTGGGCGTGCTCAACCCCAGGTGCAGGCGCAGAGAGCCGGCAAACGGATCGCGGTGCGGACGCAGCTCGCTGCCTGGCGGCAACTGCGCGAACATCGCCGCGCGTACGTCCGGCAGTGATTCGATCAATGCCACCGTGCGTGGGCACAGCTGCCTGGCCGAAGGATGGGAGGGTCCGTACCAGCGCAGGTAGAAGCGCTTCCAGCCACGGCGGAAGAACGAGTTGAAGCCCGCGTCGTTGAAGCTGCTGGATGCGGCGATCTTCTGTGCATCGCGCAGCGCCAGGGCTTCATCGCGGATCATCTGCCAGTTCTGCCGCAGGGGCTCCAGCTGCGGAAACTCCTTGCCAGGGTCCAGGAACGGCGTGGTCGGCACCTTGGAGAACAGATACATGACCACGTTGATCGGTGCCATGAAGCTGGAGTGGTCCAGCACCTGCCGCGACCAGCGCGCACGCACCTTGCCCCGATAGTGGATATACAACACGCAGGCTACGAAGAGCGCCGCCAGCACGAGCTTGATCATTGAATTCCTCCGGCCTGGACCGGGTAGAGATTGCGGAGGTCGGCGCCCTGCCTCAGCTGGTCCGGAAGCGCCGGCGCGCACCCACCGCATCTGCGGGTATCGCGCGAAGGCGCCATGGTCGGCAGCTGCCCGGTCCGGGTCAAGCGTCGGCGATGTGCAGGACGCTTCGTTTCCACGCTGGGTGCCGGCCTGGAAGACGCAACGTGTAATTGCTGTTCAGCATCCATTTCATCTCAGAGGAATGCATCAAGAACGCATCTCATTGAATTGTTTGAATTAAATAATTGAGACTAAATTGTCCGCTTATTGCGACGCTGTGTTTCGGTGGCGAATGCGTCACTTGATGGAATAGCGAACTATGCGGTTCTAAAATTAACGAAAGCTTAGCTTCAGTCCGTTACACCGGTTCGCTTGACGCATTGCGCCGCCCACCGGGTCGCCCGAGATCGTCATGACTACTCTTCTTGCCAATTCCGACTGTGCCGCCGAGGCGGCAGCCCCCTTGCTGCTCAAGCGTGGCGAACGCTTTCTGGAGCCCGACGTCTACCGTACCTGCCTGGACGGTCGCGCCGCAGTGGTCAAGGATTACGCCCGTTACCGGGGCACGCCCATGGCCCTGCTCGCACGGCTGCTGGTGCGCCGCGAAGCAAAGATGCTTTCCCGCCTGGATGGCTGGAAGCACGCCCCGGCCCTGCTTGGCACCATCGGCGGCCTTGCACTGGGCATGGAATTCATTCCCGGCCAGACGCTCAGCACCGCGCAGGCCGTCGGCAGCGAGGTCTTCGAACAGCTGCAGCAGGCGCTGGACCGTCTGCACGCTGCCGGCATCACCCACAACGATCTGCATGGCACCAACGTGGTGGTCAGCGCAGGCGTGCCGGTGCTGCTGGATTTCACCTCCGCATGGCGGACACCGCGCTGGCTGCGTCGCAACCCGATCAGCCGCCAGCTCAGCCGCAGCGACCTGAAGAACCTGGTCAAGATGCGCCAGCGCCTGACCGGGCAGCGCCCGAGCGATGCACTGGCGGCACGCGTGGCCGACCCGGGCTGGGTCGCTGCGGTACGTGAGGGGTGGAAGCGTTTCTACCGCTGGGCCAAGCGCCACGGCACCAACGCCTGAACGCTACAGCGCGTCCGCATCCAGCTCACCGGTACGGATCCGCACCACTCGGCCCAGGTCATATACGAATACCTTGCCGTCGCCGATCTTGCCGGTGCCGGCGGCCTTGACGATGGCCTCCACCACCGCCTCGGCCTGGTCATCGGTCACCGCCACTTCCAGCTTCACCTTGGGCAGGAAATCGACCACGTATTCCGCGCCGCGGTAGAGCTCGGTATGGCCCTTCTGGCGCCCGAATCCCTTGACCTCGGTCACCGTGATGCCGGTGACACCGCGTTCGGCCAACGCCTCGCGGACGTCGTCGAGCTTGAACGGCTTGATCACCGCCATGACCATCTTCATCGTGCATCCTCCTGTGCTTCGGCGAGGAGGATAGCGCCTGCGACCACTGCACGCGATGCCATCCTGCCTGTGCCTGCACGGTGGCGGGCAGTATTCTTGTCTTCCGATATCACACCGGCTGCGGCGATCCGCCCGCAGGCCATGGAGCCCGCATGATCGACCTGAACCACCTCGATGACCTCGCCCGCCGTCTCAGCGACCTGGTGCCACCCGGACTGCGCGAATCACGCGAGGAACTGCAGGCAACCTTCAAGGGTGCGCTGCAGGCAGGGCTGGGGAAGCTGGACCTGGTGACCCGCGAAGAGTTCGACGTACAGCGCGCGGTGCTGCTGCGCACCCGCGAGAAGCTGGAAGCGCTCGAACAGGCCGTCGCGGCGATGGAGAAACCTCCGGTGCCGCCGCAGGGCTGACAGCCACCTCCGCTACGGCCCCTGGTGGATCGCGGACGGCAGCGGCTCACGCAGGCTTCGGACGTAACGCGCTGGCGATTGCCCGACCTGCCGCGCGAAAGCGACGCTGAAGGTAGCCGCAGAGCGGTACCCCACCCGCTCCGCCACCTGTTCCAGCCCAAGGTTGGGTTCGCGCAGCAACTGCCTGGCCAGCGCCATGCGCCAGACCAGCAGGTATTCCATCGGTGCGACCCCGACGGTGCGGCTGAAGCGCTGGAAAAACGCGGAGCGCGACAGCGCCGCTTCGGCTGCCAGTTCAACCACCGTCCATGGATGTCCGGGCCGCGCATGCAGGGCGCGCAGCGCCGTCGCCAGGCGCTCGTCGGCCAGTCCACGTACCAGGCCGGGGGCATCGGCCGGCCCAGCGCTGCAACGCAGCGCTTCGATCAGCAGCACTTCAAGCAACCGTTGCAGCACCGGTTCACGCGCGGGCCGGCGCGCGCGTGCCTCGTCGGCCACCAGTTGCACCAGCGCGGCCAGCCGCGGCATGCCGCGCACATGGATCACCCGCGGCAGCAGCGGTACCAGCAGCGCCGAATCGAGCGAGCCGAAACGGCAGTGTCCTATCTGCATCCGCAACTCGGCCGGTCCATGCGGGCGTCCTATCCGGAAGTGACCCTCCGCCACCTGCAGCGGCATCGTTGCGCATGTGTCCGCATCGGCCTCCATGCTGCTGTTGACCAGCTGGTGCATCGCCGGAACCAGCACGAAGTCGCCGGGTTCCAGCGTGATGGGAGGCTGCCCATCCACCCCCAGCCGACAGCGCCCTTCCAGCAGCGCGCAGTAGAACGGCTCACCGGACGCCTGACCGCTGATGCTCCACTGGCCCGCCCCTTCCACTAGCTTGGAGAACTTCGCGCTTGGCTGCAGCAGGGTGACGATCTCGGCCAGTGGATCGATCATCACAGGACTCCTGGATGGAATATATGGACGTCTGATTGTAGTTCGTCCAAGGCCGGGCACCTATCGTGTAATGCCTCTTCGCAAGGAATTCCTCATGTCGACCGTACTGATCACCGGCTGCTCCTCCGGGTTTGGCCTGCAGACCGCCCACCTGTTCCTGGAGCGCGGCTGGAATGTCGTGGCGACCATGCGCACCCCCGACCAGGACCTCCTGCCTGCGTCGGCGCAACTGCGTGTGCTGCCGCTGGATGTGACCGATCCGCGCAGCATCGAGCGCGCGATCGCAGACGCCGGCGACATCGATGTGCTGGTCAACAACGCCGGCTTCGGCACGCCGGCCCCGGTGGAGCTGACGCCGCTGCAGACGGCGCGCGACCTGTTCGACACCAATACCCTGGGCACGCTGCTGATGAGCCAGGCGGTGCTGCCGCAGTTCCGCACGCGGCGCAGCGGCGTGATCGTCAATGTCACCTCCAGTGTCACCCTCAAGCCACTGCCGCTGGTCGGCGTGTACCGTGCCAGCAAGGCGGCGGTGAATGCATTCACCGAGTCGTTGGCCGTGGAAGTGGAACCGTTCGGCGTGCGTGTACGCCTGGTGCTGCCGGGCCGCTCACCGGAAACCCGTTTCGGCGACAACGCGCTCGCGCATCTGCGCGGCCTGGACCATCCCGACTACGGCACGCTGGTGGAAAACGTGCTCGGCAGTTTCCGCGACAGCACGGGGCCGGTGACCCACTCCAACGATGTGGCTGAAGCGGTATGGCGCGCCGCCACCGATCCGACCTCGCCGCTGCACATTCCCGCCGGCGCCGATGCCGAGGCCTGGGCCGCCGAAGCACGCTGAAGCACGCTGAAGCGCATACAGGAAATCTGATGGGGGACGGAGGTGGTTAATTGCAATTAACCACCACCCTCCCCATTTTTTT